>NZ_MUOA01000033.1:0-61842 GCF_002001065.1 Pseudomonas sp. A25(2017)
TGGGCATCCCGGCATGGATGCCGGGATAGCCGCGCTGGGCCATGGATGGCCCTTCGCGGCGGGCCCACGGAGCAATGCCGGAGTGAGGGCACACCGAGCCTAGGCGAGGTGCCGAGTGGTGGGGCAGGAGCGCTTTGGTTACTTTCGACTGGGCCGGCTTCCGGGCTTTTCGAAAGTGACCCGCCGTCAGGGCGGAACCCTAAGTGGCCGTTACCGCAGCAACGGATATACACCCAAAACCAAGCCCAAAACCAAGCCCCCAAAAAAAACGGCGCCTCCCTCTTCAGGAAGCGCCGTTTTTTCTAGCGACTTAGGGCAGCAGCGTTACAGATTACAAATCCTTAACGGTACGAACCTGATCCTTGTTCACACGAGTCTGCTTGCCATCCAGTTGCTCGAATTCGTAGAAGCCGCTTTCTTCATTGTAACGTGGGGCATCGACGGTCTGGATTTCGCGACCGTCATTCAAGGTGATCACTGTTGGCGAAGCGCACCCGGCAAGGGTGGCGAGGCCCAGAGCGAGCATGAACGTGGCGAGGGTCCGTTGTGTCATGGTGTTTCTCCGAAATGGATTCTTCAAGTTACTGACCTTCAGACGTATACATCGCGCGCAAGTTCCTGGCTAGTGTCAATCTGACACGCCTTTGTGTCGGGCCAGTAACTCCGGTGTGTTCAGATTTGCCAGCCGCGGATCGTCGGCAGGGCATTGCAAGGCAACGGCGTGCAGCGCGCGCATGATGCGACCGGGGCTGCGTTCGCCTTCGCTCCAGGCCTGTTCGAAGCGTGCTGCCAGAGTCAACGGGATGACGCACAGCAACGGCTCCCAATGCTCGCCGTGGCGCACCATCAACGGTTGGTCGGGGTGCTGGCTGGCCGTCCTGCGCATGTTGTCGAGCAGGTTGGCGTCGATTTGCGGCACATCACACGGCAGCACCAGCAAATACGGATGCTTCGCAGCCTTGAGGCCTGCCCGGATGCCCGCCAGTGGCCCGGGAAAGTCGCCTTCCTCGTCATGCACCAACTGATCGGCATACGGTGCATAACGTTGCGCATTACGGTTGCAGGAGATGATCAGATCATCGCTCATGGCGCGGGTCTGGCGATGCAGATGGGCAATCAGCGGTTCGCCCTGCCACGGCACCAGGCCTTTGTCCTGGCCGCCCATGCGTTGTCCGCGCCCGCCCGCCAGGAGCAGGATGGAGCAGGGTGGCAGTGACGTGTTCGAGGTCATGGCGTGTCTCCGCACGGGCGAAAAAATGAAGCGCTGTGATATAACACCGGGCTGTTTCCTCCACAACTGGACGAGCCTATGAAAGCCAAGGCTGATGTACCTTTCGTGCCGCTCAATATCGCGGTGCTGACTGTCAGTGATACCCGTACCCTGGAAACCGATACGTCCGGGCAGGTCTTCGTCGATCGGCTCACGGCGGCCGGGCACAACCTGGCGGAGCGGGTCCTGCTCAAAGATGATTTGTACAAGATCCGCGCGCAAGTCGCGACCTGGATTGCCGAGGACGTGGTGCAGGTGGTGTTGATCACTGGCGGCACCGGCTTCACGGGGCGTGACAGTACGCCGGAAGCCGTCACGTGCCTGCTGGACAAGCAGGTCGATGGTTTTGGTGAGTTGTTCCGACAGATATCCGTGGCCGACATCGGTACTTCCACCGTGCAGTCCCGGGCGCTGGCTGGCCTGGCCAATGGCACGCTGGTGTGCTGCCTGCCGGGTTCGACCAATGCGGTGCGTACCGGATGGGATGGCATCCTGGCTGAACAACTGGATGTGCGGCATCGGCCGTGCAACTTCGTGGCTCATTTGAAACAGGCAGCGCCTTGTGAATCCCGTGGGTAAACCGGGCAAGGCCGGGGCCTTGATGGCCGTTGAGGTCGCGTTGGAGCGACTGCTCGAGATGGCGGCGGCCACGCCGATTGTCCAGCGCGAGCATTTGCCGTTGGCCGCGGCGCTAGGGCGAGTGCTCGCCGAGGATCTGGTGTCGACCCTTGATTTGCCGCCATGGCCCAACAGCGCCATGGACGGCTATGCCTTGCGGCTGGCTGACGGGAATGGCGAGCCGTTGAGGGTCAGCCAGCGGATTTTTGCCGGGCAGGCCCCGGAGCCGCTGGCCGTTGGCACGTGCGCGCGAATCTTCACTGGGGCGCCAGTCCCGGCCGGCGCGGATTGCGTCGAGATGCAGGAAAATGCCGTGGTTGAAGACGACCAGCGGGTGCGCTTTACCGAGCGTATGGTCAGCGGGCAGAACATTCGCCCCCAGGGACAGGAGACCACCGTCGGGGAGCAGGTTCTCTCTGCTGGCACTCGCCTGGGGCCGATCGAGCTGGGGCTGGCGGCCTCCTTGGGCTGTGCATCGCTGGAGGTGGTGCGCAAGGTCCGCGTCGCAGTCCTGTCCACGGGGGATGAGCTGGTCGAACCCGGTCAGGCGCTGGGCCCAGGCCAGATCTATAACAGCAACCGCGTGCTGCTGTGTGGCTGGCTGCAACGCATGGGGTGTGAGGTGGTTGACGCGGGTATCCTGCCCGATGATTTATCGGCCACCCGCGAGCGCCTGGCACAGTTGTCAGATGTCGATCTGATCCTGTCCACCGGCGGGGTATCGGTGGGGGAGGCGGACTTCCTGGGCATCGCCTTGCGCGAGGACGGTGAGCTGGCGCTTTGGAAACTCGCCATCAAGCCGGGTAAGCCGCTGACGTTCGGGCATTACCGCGGCGTGCCGGTCATAGGCCTGCCTGGAAACCCGGCCTCCACCCTCGTGACTTTCGCATTGCTGGCAAGGCCTTACCTGCTGAGACGCCAGGGCGTTCAGTCGGTGGCGCCGCTCAAGTTCAAGGTGCCGGCCGGTTTCGCCTGGCCGAAGGCGGGCGCTCGACGAGAGTACTTGCGCGGCCGCATGGAGAATGGTCGAGCGATCATCTACCGAAATCAGAGCTCGGGTGTCCTGCGCAGCGCGGCCTGGGCCGAAGGGCTGGTCGAAGTGCTCGAGGGACGGACGCTGGTGGAGGGCGATGAAGTGGGCTTCATTCCCTTGAGTGAAGTCCTTGGCTAGCCCTGTGGCAGGTGTTCTGCGGCCCGAGTCGGATACTCGGGCCTGCATGCGTCTCACCCTTCATCGTGTGAGCAGCATCACCAACTGATCGAATCGATTGTTCGCAATCCAGCCCAGCAGTCCGAGCACCACCGCTGCAGCGCCAGCCGAGTAGGCCAGCCGGTGGCGGATCACCTTTACGTCGGTGCGAATTTCATCCATGTCTTTGCGGATGTATTTGAGGTGGATTTCCAGTTCAACGACGCGCGGTTCCAAATCAATTCCTCCAGCGGGATTACTGCAACTTTTGCATTCGTTCCGAGTATCGGCCCGCCCGTTCCCGAAGGACGGGCGCTGCCGGGGCAACAGTTTGTATTCACGGTTATGCATGGGACGGTTCATCCCCTTGGCCATAACTGTTCAAACGACTGATCCGGCCCCGACGGGCCGTGACGTATCCATCCATGGGTAAGTGCTTCCTTGTGTGATGAGGGTTTTAGCGTTCCAGCAGAACAGAAGGCCAAGGTCTCTCAATACCGCTAGAGGGTCAATTGAGCCGATTCGCCAGATCTTGTAAGAAAACTCTTCAAATCAAGGCGTATCGGTCGTGCGAGCTGCCCAACGGTTTTTCTCCCGGGGCAAACCTTCCTGCCTTTTTTAATGAATTGAGCTTCATCGAGGCTATTTCGGTCGAATGAGCGGTCACATTTCCTGAACCTTCCAATGACGGAGACAACGATGAGCAAAGGCAAGGCGCTGTTGATTTTGCATGGCAAGCAAGCGCTCAACGAAGAGGTTCGCACGGCGGTGATGCTCAAGCGCGAGCAGGGCTGGGACCTGGCGGTACGGTTGACCTGGGAAGCCGGTGATGCCCAACGATGCGTCGACGAGGCGCTGGAGGCCGGTTATACGCGACTGATCGCCGGCGGCGGCGATGGGACCTTGCGTGACATCGCCGAAGCGATCGTCCTCAAAGCGAGCGATGCCAGCCTGGTACTGCTGCCGCTGGGCACTGCCAACGATTTCGCCCGGGCCGCCGGCGTTCCGTTGGAGCCGGCGCAGGCCCTGGATTTGCTTGACGTTGCGCCACGGGCGGTGGATGTGGGCGAAGTCTGCGGCCGGATTTTCCTGAACATGGCCACTGGCGGTTTTGGCAGCCAGGTGACGGCGAACACCTCCGAGGACCTCAAGAAAGTCCTGGGGGGCGCGGCCTACCTGTTCACCGGCCTGTCGCGATTCAGTGAGCTGAGTGCCGCCTATGGTGAGTTGCAAGGCCCCGATTTCCACTGGCAGGGCGATTTGCTCGCGCTGGGTATCGGCAATGGTCGACAGGCGGGGGGAGGCCATGTGCTGTGCCCGCAGGCGTTGGCCGATGATGGGTTGCTGGACATCAGCATCCTGCCGGCGCCTCAGGAAGTGGTCAGTACGTTGAAGGACTTGCTGGCGGGCGGCCTGGGCATCGACAACATGTTTGTTCGCGCGCGCTTGCCATGGGTGGAGATCAAGGTCGCCCAAGGCCTGGATATCAATCTCGATGGCGAGCCGTTGCAGGTCGACGCCCTGCGTTTCACTGTCCGCCCGAAGGCACTGCGCGTGCATCTGCCGTCCGATTCGCCGCTGTTGGGCGGTGCGGCTGCGCTCAATCGTCCAGGCTGATGATTTTTTCGCGCACCGCGAACAGCACCAGGCCGGCCACGTCATGGATCTGCAGGCGCTTCATGACTTGCGCCCGGTGGGTTTCGACGGTCTTGATGCTCAGGTTCAGGCCGTTGGCAATTTCCCGGGTGGACTTGCCGCGTACGATCAATCGCAGTATTTCCAGTTGGCGTGCTGTCAGGTTATGGGCCTGGGCGGGGGCCGGCTGGTGCTTCTGGACGCGAGTCAGCGCCTGGTTGATCACGGTGTGGGCGATGGCCGGGCTCAGGTAGCGTTCATTGTTGCGCAACGCCTCCAGGGCGTGTTTCAGCTCATTGGCAGTGGTGTCCTTGAGCAGATAGCCATGGGCTCCGGATTCCAGCGCCTGCATGATCAGCGCCGGATCCGTATGCATGGACAGGATCAGCACCTTGCTGTGGGGGCGCACTCGCTTGAGCTGTAGCAGGGCGTCCAGGCCGCTGGTGTGCTTCATGGAGATGTCCAGCAGTACGATATCGGGGTTCAGCCGTTCGACCAATTCCACCAATTGCGTGCCATCACTGGCCTCGCCGATGACGGCATAACCGGGGATATCCATGACCAGCGCGCGTACGCCGGCCCTGATCAGGGAATGGTCATCTACCAGAAGCAAATTACAAATCAAAGGAGAACCTTATTCTTACTGGCTCGTTCCAGGGCACGCGGTGCCCAGGGAAAGCGTGCTTCGATGTGCGTGCCTTTGCCGGCCTCGCTGATGACCTTGAGGGTGCCGCCCAATTGTTCGACTCGCTCCAACATGCCGGCCATGCCCCGTTGACCTTCGCGCGCGGGGTGGGTGGCCGGGACAAACCCCAGGCCATCGTCGCTGATCTCCAGGGTCAGGCCGTCGGGCAGGCGTTGCAGGCGTACCAGCAGATTCGTCGCCCGCGCATGACGCAAGATGTTGGTGACCGCTTCCTGGGTGATCCGGAACACCGCGACCGACATTTCCTCGGGGATGCCTGCCATACGCTGTTGGCAATCGAGGCTCCATTTCACCGGGACGTTGGCCAGCGTCTTGAGCAGGTGTGCCCGCAGGCTGGCTTCAAGTCCGAGGCTGGTCAGTTCCCTGGGGTTGAGGATCGCCGATACATCGCGGACCTTGTTGAGGGTTTCGTCCAGGATCTCGCAGAGCAGCGCGCATTGGCCTTGCAATTCTTCCGGCATCCGTCGCTTGAGCCATTCGCCTTGCAGTTTCGCCGCGGTCAGCAACTGGCCAATGTCGTCGTGCAATTCGCGGCTCAGACGATGGCGCTCGTTTTCCTGCACTTCAAGTAATCGGTCGGCCAGTTCCTGGGGCTGGAACTTGATGGATTTGCGCGACAATCGATGGTGGATCCAGACACAGGTCATGGCTGCGACATTCAGTGCCAACAGGCTCAACGGCACCGTATGGGCGAACAGGTAGGCCAGCAGGCTGCCGAGGGTCGAGCAGACGCACAACAATAATGTGAAGCGACGGGCGTTTTCTCGGGAGGGAGGCCAGGTGATGAATGACTTGAGGCTGGCGTACATAGCGGATGGAGCCAATGAATGTTCGCTGCGGGCAGGCCGGTCAGCGCATCTGACAGGCCGGTCGGGTAAACGTTTCAGGTCGAGGGCGGCTTCGGTTGGCGGCTTTTACGGCGCTGTCTTGAAGTGGCTGACGCGCGAGATGGTACCACTTCGCTTATCGTTGGTCGCGCTCGGCATGGCGCGGCGAAAGCACCATGGGCCGGGCGCGCCGCATTGAGCCGATATCATCGCATCAGGCTTGTTTCTGGGAGTAGGGTATCAACGCCAGCGGACGTGGCGCTGCCAATGCCTGGCCAGGACACTGGCCTACCTGGAAAGCAAATGCCTCGATCAACGAGATCTGTTCACTGCTGTCCAGGCTCAACTGGCCTGTGGTGTGATCGACCAGTTCCAGTTGCCAGGCCATCAGGGTCAAGCAATCCTTCAGGGCGTCCAAGGCCTGGTCATGCAACTCCATGTGGTTTTGCGCGTGATTGAGCAAACCATGGATATGCAGTGAAAACTCCGAAACGGCTTCCAGCGCCAGGGCATTGGCCTTGTTCGAGAGTTTCAGCAAGGTGCTGAGCATGCAATCGATGGCGTCCTTGTCGTTGTTGATCAATTGCAGATGGCTCAGGCATTCCTCCGACTTGGCCAACAGCGTCTCGGCTTCGATCAGAAGTTCGGGAAGACGCTGACTCCAGTTCCTACGATCGTTCGGCATGCTTATCTCCACAACATCATGTCAGGCGAAAGAAAACCGCTTATGGCGAACGGCTGGATCTCAAGGTCGATTGCGGACGGACGCACGGCGACACGCCCCTGCCGTTCAGCGAAAGTGAATTCGCAAACAATTGCACGGGTGGGATCGGCCGAAAGACTGGAGGTCCGATGTCCAATGGTCGCGCACAAAAGCCTGACTCCGTTCAGCAATGAGAATGGCGTCACATTAATGGCTATTGGATAACGGGAATATCAGGTTGGACCTGATTGTGCCTAGGGGAATCCCTTAGGCAGCGGAACTTTGCGCGCAAACCTGGGTCGCGCGGCGAGGGAAATCGCAGATGAAGTTGCGAAGCCAGTAAAGCATGATGTTAATGTGACATCAATGCCCCCTCACTTGTATTTTATCCGGGGTCAAGATTCGGTTGGTGCAGCCGATATCTGTTTTATTGGATTCATCCGAACAAGCCCAGGAGTCATCGATGGCCGGCATTCTCGACACAGTAGATCAACGAACCCAACTGGTGGGTGAGAATCGCCTGGAAATTCTCATGTTCCGCCTGGCGGGGCGGCAGTTGTTCGCCATTAACGTGTTCAAGGTCCAGGAAGTCCTGCAACTGCCGAAGCTGACCTTGATGCCGCAGCGCCATCCGTTCGTGTGCGGCGTGGTCAATCTGCGGGGCCAGACGTTGCCGGTGATCGACCTGTCCCAGGCCATTGGCATGCGTCCGCTGGTGCCAGGTCCTAACAGCACCATTATCGTGACCGAATACAATCGCTCGGTTCAGGCATTTTTGGTGGGCGGTGTCGACCGCATCGTCAACATGAACTGGGAAGCCATCCTGCCACCGCCGACCAGCGCCGGCCGTGAGCACTACCTGACGGCCATCAGCAAGGTGGACGATCAGTTGGTGGAAATCATCGACGTGGAAAAAGTCCTGGCCGAAATCGTGCCGTACAACGCCAAGGTCTCCCGGGACAAACTCGAAGACCCGGTGCTGGAGCGCGCCCGAGGCCGCGAAGTGCTGCTGGTGGACGACTCCAACGTCGCGCTCTCGCAACTGCGCGATACCCTCGGGCAACTGGGCGTGAAAATGCACATCGCCAGCGACGGCCTCAAAGCCCTGAACATGCTCAAGGCCTGGGCCGATACCGGCGAGGTGATGACCGATAAATTGCTGATGATCTTCACCGACGCGGAAATGCCGGAAATGGACGGCTACCGCCTGACCACCGAAATCCGCAACGATCCGCGTTTGCGTGGGCTCTATGTCGTACTGCACACCTCGTTGTCCGGCAGCTTCAACGATTCGATGGTCAAGAAGGTCGGGTGCGACAACTTCCTCTCCAAATTCCAGCCGGACAAGCTGGTCGACGTGGTGCGTCAGCGGCTGATGCTCGACTGAAGCCGAGGATGGTTTGCTTCGATGGCCGGCTCGTATAAGGTGGCATTTTTTCGCCACCAGGGAAGTTGACCATGTTGCGGCTGAGCGCGCTGTATCGGTATCCGTTGAAGTCCGGCCAGGGCCAGCCCCTGCAAGGGATTGGGCTGGACAAGCTGGGATTGGACGGTGATCGGCGCTGGATGCTGGTGGATGAGGGCACGGGTCGTTTCCTGACCCAGCGCGCCGTGGCGAAGATGAGCCAGCTCTCAGCCTTGTGGAACGAAGCGGGCGGCCTGACGCTCAGCGCGCCGGGCCATGGCGCCATCGACGTGCCGCTGCCGCCAACCCAGGAAGAGCAGCGGCGCGCAGTGATCATCTGGCGTGACACCTTGCGCGTGCCGGATGCCGGTGACGAGGCCGCGGCCTGGGTCAGCGAATTCATCGGCACCCCCACGCGGCTGGTGCACGTGCCGGTGGAACTGGCGCGCACCACGGCAGCCGGTTATGGCAAGGACGACGACAAGGTCGCCTTTGCCGATGGTTTCCCCCTGCTGCTGATTGGCCAGGCGTCCTTGCAGGACCTGTCGAGCCGGGTTGGTCGTTCGCTGGAAATGTTGCGCTTTCGTCCCAACCTGGTGATCGAGGGCAGCGAGGCGTTTGCCGAGGACGTCTGGAAGCGCATTCGTATCGGTGAGGTGGAGTTCCGGCTGGTCAAGCCATGCTCGCGCTGCATCATGACCACGGTCGATCCGCAAACCGGCGAACGCGATCCGAATCGCGAACCCTTTGCCACCTTGCAGCAATACCGTTCGACACCGGACGGTGCGATGTTCGGCCAGAACCTGGTCAACGACAGCAACGGTCGGCTTGAAGTCGGCATGCCGGTTGAAGTGCTCGAATAAAAAGATCCGTGAATAAAAATGTGTGGCGAGGGGATTTATCCCCGCTGGGCTGCGAAGCAGCCCCAGACCTGCCGCCCTCTGTGTATCAGGCTGATTGTGTTCAGCCTTTTTGGGGCTGCTGCGCAGCCCAGCGGGGATAAATCCCCTCGCCACAGATGAGCGGCGTATCTATGCCACAGAATCAGCCGCGGTACTCACACAGGTAAGCGGTATCGACGGCCACTTTGAGCTGGAACTTGCTGTTGGCCGGGACATTGAACTGGCTGCCGGCCTCGAAGGTTTCCCAGTCGGTGCTGTCAGGCAGTTTCACGGTCAGGGCGCCGGAGACCACGTGCATGATTTCCCGTTGGGCCGTGCCGAACTCATATTCGCCCGGTGCCATGACGCCGATGGTCGCAGGGCCTTCGGCAGTGCCAAAAGCGATCGACTTGACGGTGCCGTCGAAGTACTCGTTGACTTTAAACATGGGCGATTCCTCGAAAAAGGGGCTGGAAAAGGCCGGTCAGTATGCACAAGGCTGCAACATTCGTCATCTGCCGCACCAGCAGGTGGCAGGCGTTCAACCCGGAAGCACCAGGGGCAACAACCGCGCGGTGTTGCGCGCGTCTTCCAGCGCACGGTGCTGTTGACCGCAGAATTGCAGGCCAGCCAGTTGCAGCGCGCCATTGAGCCCCAGCGGTCGCTCCAGTCGACGGACCTTGGCGAAGCGTTGCTTGAGGTTCATGTGCGGCACCTGGCCGAGGACACTGTGCAACTGCTGGTGCTGCCATTCCTGAAGCAGTTGCTTGCGGTCGTAATCGCCCCAACTGACCCAGCTTTCCAGCTTCGACTGATACGGCGCCAGCCAGCGCTCGAACGCCGGCCAGACCTCGCTCAAGGGCGCGGCACCGTCGATATTGGCCTGGGTGATGTGGGTCAGTTCGCGACAGAAGGGCGTGAGCAGCGGCCGCCTCAGGGGCCGCACGAAACGCTGGAAATGATCCACCTCGCGACCGTCACGATTCACCAGCGTGGCGCCGATTTCGATAATTTCCATTTCGGTTACCGGCCAGCCACCTTCATCGGTGGTGGCCTCCAGATCAATCACCAGCCAGTGAGGCATTGCAGGGTTCCCGGTATCGGCGTGCTGATGGGTTTGAGCGTAGTCAAACCCGCGGCATCCGACTAGTGGGCTGTTTCAACGCGCAACAAAACCTGGCGGTTTTTCACCTGGTCACCCCGCGTGACCTGCAATTGCCTGACCACGCCGTCGACGCCGGCCTTGAGTGGGTGCTCCATTTTCATGGCCTCAAGCACCATCAGCAGCTGGCCTTGGCGCACTGGGCTGCCTTCGCGGACCAGCAGCTCGACAATGGCGCCGTCCATTGGCGCCTTGAGCGTGCCATCGCTAGGGCTGGCCTTGGCGGCGATGGCGGCCAGGGTCCGATCTTGCAGGTGCAGGCCGCCAGGGCGGGTGAACAGCCAGAGATCGTTGCCATCGAGGCGCCAGGCATGGCGCTGGCGAATCCCGTCGATGATCAGCGTTGCGCCATACGTGTCAGCGTCGAGCAGCCTCAGTTCGATCAAGCGCCCGGCACTGCGGATGTGCAGTGTCCCGTCGGTTTTGGCCTCAAGGCTCAGCGCCCAGTCGTGCTCGTCGATGCCGATTCGATAATGCAGCGCCGCGCCGAGGCTGTTGCGCCATCCGCCAAGGTCGGGGGCATGCCGTGTTTGCGAGGCCTGATAGAACGCCGCCGTGGCAATGGCGAGTTGTTCGGCAGAGGGCTCAAGGGGCAAGAGCGCCGCATGATTGGCTAAGTGCTGCCCGATGAAACCGGTGCCGAAGGCGCCGTCGATGAACCGCGGATGTGCCAGCAACCCGGCGAGCAAGCGCTGGTTGCTCTGGACGCCAAGCAATACGCAATCTTCCACCGCTCGCAACAACTTGCGCCGGGCCTCCTCACGGGTGGCACCGTGGACGATGAGCTTGCCCAGCATCGAATCGTAGAACGGGGTGATGGCTTGGCCCTCCAGCAGGCCATGGTCGATTCGCACGCCGTCCTGTATAGGCGGCTCCCAACCGATCAGCCGCCCGGTCTGGGGCAGGAAATCCGCCGCCGGGTCCTCGGCGTACAGCCGCACTTGCATGGCATGGCCGCTGAGCGTCACCTGCTCCTGGCGCAGGGGCAGGGGCCTGCCGGCGGCGACGTCCAATTGCCAGGCCACCAGATCCAGGCCGGTGATCAACTCGGTGACTGGGTGTTCGACCTGCAGGCGCGTGTTCATCTCCAGGAAGTAAAACCGACCGTCCGCAGCGAGCAGGAACTCCACGGTCCCGGCACCGACATAATTCACTGCGCGTCCGGCCTTGAGTGCTGCGTCGCCCATGGCCTGGCGCAGATCAGTGGTCATGACCGGGCAGGGCGCTTCCTCGATGACTTTCTGGTGGCGCCGCTGGATCGAGCAGTCCCGTTCGCCCAAATGGATCAGCTGGCCATGGTGGTCGCCGAAAATCTGCACTTCCACATGCCGCGGATCGATCAAGGCCTGTTCGAGGATCAACTCGTCGTTGCCAAAACCGTGCAGGGCCTCCGAGCGCGCACTGCGTAACTGCTCCAGCAGGTCTTCGGCGCGCTGGACCAGGCGCATGCCTCGACCGCCGCCACCGGCGCTGGCCTTGATCATCAATGGGTAGCCAATGCGCCCGGCTTCGCGCTGCAGCGTGTCGTCGTCCTGGGCGGCGCCCTGGTAACCGGCGATGCAGGGAACGCCGGCTTCAATCATGGCGATTTTTGCCCGGCGCTTGCTGCCCATCAGGTCGATGGCTTCGGGGCTGGGGCCGATGAACACGATGCCGGCCGCTTCGCAGGCCTTGGCAAACCCGGCATTTTCCGAAAGAAAGCCGTAGCCGGGATGGATCGCATCGGCCCCGCAGCGCCGGGCTGCATCGAGCATGGCCGAGGGGTTGAGGTAGGACTGCTGCACCGCGGCTGGGCCGATCAACACCGCTTCATCGGCCATGCGCACGTGCAGCGCCTCGGCGTCGGCCTCGCTGAACACCGCCACCGTGCGATAGCCCAGGGCCTGGGCGGTGCGCTGGATCCGGCAGGCGATTTCGCCGCGGTTGGCGATGAGGATTTTGCTGAAGGCGGGCATGGGGTTCATTCCTGGGTTTTTGTGGTGTCTGTTTGGGCCTCATCGCGAGCAAGCTTTGCTCCCACAGGTGAATGCACTCACTGGGCATTGTGGGAGCAAAGCTTGCTCGCGATGGCGGTCTGGCAGGCGATGTACTCAGTTGTGCTTCCCCGGCAAAATCCCCATGAGCTTGCAGATGATGCCCAGCATGATCTCGTCCGCACCGGCACCGATGGACACCAGCCGCACGTCGCGATAGGCCCGGGCGACCGGGTTGTCCCACATGAAGCCCATGCCGCCCCAGTACTGCAGGCAACTGTCGGTGGTTTCCCGGGCCAGGCGCCCGGCCTTGAGCTTGGCCATCGACGCCAGCCGCGTGACGTCCTGGCCGTTGATGTACTGCTCGGTGGCCTGGTAGACCAGCGCCCGCAGGCATTCGATCTCGCTGGCCAGTTCCGCCAGGCGAAAGTGGATCACCTGGTTGTCGATCAGGGCCGCGCCGAAAGTCTTGCGTTCCTTGCAGTACGCGATGGTGCTGTCGATGCAATGCTCCAGGCCCTTGAGCATGTTGGCCGCGCCGAACAGGCGTTCTTCCTGGAACTGCAGCATCTGCATCATGAACCCGGCGCCTTCCTGGCCGATGCGATTGCGTTGTGGCACTCGCACGTCGTCGAAAAACACCTGGGCGGTTTCCGAGCTGCGCATGCCGAGTTTGTCCAGGTGCTGGCCGAGGCTGATGCCGGGGCTGTGCATCGGCACCATGATCAGCGATTTGTTGACGTGGGGCTTGTCGTCCGAGGTGTTGGCCAGCAGGCAAATGAAATCGGCGCTGGGTGCATTGGTGATCCACATCTTGCTGCCGTTGATGACGTAGTCGTCGCCGTCCTTGCGCGCCGTGGTCTTGAGCCCGGCGACGTCGGAGCCGGCGCCGACCTCCGAGACGCCGATGCAGCCGACCTGTTCGCCGCGTATGGCCGGGCGCAGGAACGCTTCACGCAACTCATCGGAACCGAAGCGGGCCAGGGCCGGGGTGCACATGTCGGTCTGGACGCCGATGGACATGGGCACGCCGCCGCAATGAATGGTGCCGAATTCCTCGGCCGCGACGATCGAATAGCTGTAGTCCAGGCCCATGCCGCCGAAGGCAGCTGGTTTGGAAATGCCCAGCAGTCCCAGCTCGCCGGCCTTGCGGAAAACCTCGTGGATGGGAAAACGCCCGGCTTTCTCCCATTCGTCGACGTAAGGGTTGATGTCATGCTCGACAAACTGGCGAACGGTGCGCCGCAGTGCTTCGTGTTCCTGGGTGAAGATCATTTTTAGTGTTCTCCTGTGAGCCGTGGAGCGTCCTCAGAAACGGGCCACGCCGAAGCTGTTGGCTTGCAGTGGCCGCTGCTCGGCCTGGTGACAGATGTCCAGCAGCAAGCCCAGCAAAGTGCGGGTGTCGCGCGGGTCGATGAGCCCGTCGTCCCACAGGCTGGCGCTGCCGTAGAGGGCGGTGGACTGGCTGTCGAGTTTCTGCGCGGTGGTTTGCTCGAGCAGGTCCAGCATCTTCGGGTCGGGGGTCAGACCGTTCTTGATCTGCGTGGCCTCGGTGACCATGCGCAGGACCTTGCCGGCCTGGGCGCCGCCCATCACCGCCGTATGGCTGTTGGGCCAGGCGAAGATGAAGCGTGGGTCCAGCCCACGGCCGCACATCGCGTAATTGCCGGCGCCGTAGGAGCCGCCCACCACGACGGTCAGCTTGGGCACTCGGGCATTGGCCACCGCCTGGATCATCTTGGCACCATGCTTGATCACCCCTTGTCGCTCCGACTCGGTGCCGACCATGAACCCGGTGGTGTTGTGCAAAAACAGCAGCGGCGTACGGCTCTGGTCGCACAACTGGATGAACTGCGCGGCCTTGCTGGCGCCTTGGGGGGTGATCGGTCCGTTGTTGCCGATCAAGCCACAGGCATGGCCGCGAATGTGCAGGTGGCCGCAAATCGTCTGGGCGTCGAACTCGCTTTTGAAGGCCAGGAAATTCGAGCCGTCGGCGATGCGGGCGATGATTTCCTGCACGTCATAGGGTTTCTTCGGGTCGTCGGGGATCAGTCCCAATAATTCTTCGGCGGGGTAGAGCGGCTCCGTCCAGCTCCGTTCGGGCTGTGGCGGCAGTTGCGCATTCCAGGGCAGCAGGCTGAGGATCTCCCGGGCCAGGCGCACGCCGTCGGCGTCGTTCTCGGCCAGGTATTCGGCGGTGCCCGCCACCTGCGCATGCATCTGCGCACCGCCCAGTTCCTCCTCGCTGGCCACTTCGCCGGTCGCCGCCTTGAGCAACGGCGGCCCGGCCAGGAACAGCCGCGCTTTGTCGCGCACCACCACCACGTAATCCGACAAACCCGGCTGATAGGCGCCACCGGCCGTGGCCGAGCCATGCACCACGGTGATCTGCGGCAGGCCCATGGCCGACATGCGCGCCTGGTTGGCGAAGCAGCGCGCGCCTTCGACGAAAATCTGCGCGGCGTAATTGAGATTGGCGCCGCCACTTTCGGCGAGGGTGATGACCGGCAGTTTGTTTTCCATGGCGATCTGTTGCAGGCGCAGAGTCTTGTACAAGCCGCTGGGGGAAATCGTGCCGCCCTTGATTGCGCTGTTGTTGGCCACCACCAACGCCCGCACCCCGGACACGTAGCCGATCCCGGCGATCAGGCCGCCGCCGGCCTGGCTGCCGTCCTTGTCGTCATGGCGTTTGTAGCCGGCCAGGCTCGCCAGCTCGAGAAACGGCGCGCCGGGGTCGAGCAGCAAGTTCAAACGCTGGCGCGGCAACAGTTGGCCGCGCTGGTCGAACTTGCCCTGGGCCTGGGCGGCTTTCTCCAGCACGGCCTGTTCGAGTTGGCGCAAATGTTCGACGCCGGCCAGCATCGCCGCGTGGTTGCGCGTGAAGTCAGCGCTATGGGGATCAAGGTGCGATTCGATGACTGGCATGCAAACTCCTTTCAAACGGATTAGCGCAAAATCGCCCCCCCTGTAGGAGCTGCCGAAGGCTGCGATCTTTTGATCTTGATTTTTATCTTTCGCTCGCGACTCAATTGTCCGGGACAAGATCGCAGCCTCGTTGCACTCGTCAGCTCCTACGGGTCAGGCATGCATCAGGGCGGTGTGGGGAGGCGTTGACCCGGTCGGCAATCTGTTGCGGCACCGGAATCTGAATTTCCAGCAACTGCTGGGCGAACGCCTTGCCCTGGGGATCGATGCGCAGGCTGGCGACACCGCCGCCGCCGAGGGCGTTTTCCAGCAGGAAATTCAAACTGTGGGTGCCCGGTAGGTACCAGCGTTCGATCCGGCCCAACCGCGGGTCGAGCACGTGGCTCATCCAGTCGACCATCACCTCCGGCGTCAGCGCTTCGGCGATCCAGGGCAGGTATTCGGGTTCACGGGCGATCACGCCAATGTTGCTGTGGTTGCCCTTGTCGCCGGAGCGCGCCACCGCCAGTTTGACCAGCGGTACGCTGGCATCGGCCCGGCCCTGGGGTTTGGGCACATTCGGGGCGACCGGCAGATCGACGGTGTGCAGCGGTGCGAAAGTGGGCAGGGGGCAAGGGTGACGCTGGCCGTCGAGTTCGATGTCGAGCCGGCAAGTGGCTTTGTCGATCAGGAACGAGAACAGGCGAATCAACGGCGACACCGTCGGCCGGCCACCGACCAGCCCTGTCAGCCCCGGCGCCATGCCGGTGGCGGCTTGGGCGATCTCCCTGGAAAACAGCACCAGCGGCTGTTTCTCCGGGTGCCGAACCGCCAGCTTGATCACCACCTCACGGCTGTCCCGGCGCTGGCCGTGCTGGCCGTAAGTAGCTTCGCTGCCCAGCAGTTCGATGTTCACTTCGCTGTAGGGCGCCCAGCCTCGTTGGCTGAAAATCTGTGAGGTCTTGGTGACGATTGCCTGACTGACCCGTTCAGCCTTGGCCACCGCATCAATGCCGGCGATCAGGCAGGTGGCGGTGCAGCGCCAGCCGTCCGGCCAGGTGGCGCTGACCTTGTATTGATCGGTGGGCGGCAAGCCCTTGGCGCCGTGGACGTGCACGGCGTGTTTGCCTTGCTGGATCAACCTGACCTGGCTGAAATCACAGATCACGTCCGGCAACAGATAGCCTTGCGGGTCGCCGATTTCGTAGAGCAACTGCTCGCCGACGGTCAATGGCGTGACCAATCCGCCGCTGCCTTCGGTTTTGGTAACCGTGAACTGGCCGTCGGCGCTGACCTCAACGATGGGAAAGCCGATGTGTTCATAACCCGGGACTTGCTGCCAGTCGGTGAAGTTGCCGCCCGTGCACTGGGCGCCGCACTCGATCAGGTGCCCGGCCAATGCGGCCTGGGCCAATCGGTCGTAATCGTCCCAGGCCCAGCCGAATTCATGCACCAGGGCGGCGCTGACCACGGCGCTGTCCACCACGCGGCCGGTGATCACGACATCGGCCCCCAGGCGCAACGCCTCGACGATGCCGGGCGCGCCGAGGTAGGCGTTGATGGACACGCACGCGGGCGGCAGGGGCTCGCCACTGAACATTTCACGGATGCCCTGGGCGGCGAGCCGTTCGAATTGCGGTTGCAGGTCATCGCCCAGCAGCACGGCGATCTTCAACGGCACGCCCGCCTGGTCGCAGGCGGCTTGCAGGGCCTTCGCACAAGCCTGGGGATTGACCCCGCCGGCGTTGCTGATCACGCGCACCCCATCGTCATACAAACGCCGTAGCAGCGGTGTGAGGACCTCGATGAAGTCCGTGGCATAGCCGCTTGAAGAATCCTTCAGCCGCGCTCCCGCCATGATCGACATCGTCACCTCGGCCAGGTAGTCGAATACCAGGTAATCCAGCGCCCCGCCCTCGACCAGTTGCGCCGCCGCAGTACAGGTATCGCCCCAAAAGGCGCTGGCGCAACCGATTCGGATCGTTTTGGGCATGGCGCTCCCTCCGGCAAAGGTGGCTCGAGACTACCAAGCAAGCGCTTGGTCTGTAAACGACCGCTGGTTCTTCTGGCCGAGCGCTTGCTTGGTTGCCTCGGTCAGCTTAAATTGCCCGCGCCACTGATGATTTGGTGTGCAATGCTCGCGCGTGGGTTGATCGACTGTAGGAGAGAATGGGTGGACGAGCAAAAAGCCCTGGGCGTGATGCGGGAGCTGGTCGACAACGGGCAACTGACCGACCCGGACAGTGCTCGCGGCAAACTGCTCCAGACCGCCGCCCACCTGTTTCGCAACAAAGGCTTCGAGCGCACCACGGTGCGCGACCTGGCCAGTGCCGTGGGCATCCAGTCAGGCAGCATCTTTCACCATTTCAAGAGCAAGGACGAAATCCTGCGGGCGGTGATGGAAGAAACCATCCGCTACAACACCGCATTGATGCGCGCCGCCCTGGCCGAGGCCGACAGCGTGCGTGAGCGGGTATTGGCGCTGATTCGCTGCGAATTGCAGTCGATCATGGGCGGCACCGGCGAGGCCATGGCGGTGCTGGTCTATGAATGGCGTTCGCTATCGCAGGAAGGGCAGCGGCACGTGCTGGCCCTGCGTGATATTTATGAAGACTTGTGGCTCGAGGTCCTGGGCCAGGCCAAGGAGGCCGGGTATATTCGCGGTGATGTGTTCATTACCCGGCGGTTCCTCACGGGAGCGTTGTCCTGGACCACCACCTGGTTTCGCGCCGAAGGCAGCCTGAGCCTTGATGAGCTGGCCGAGCAAGCCCTGATCCTGGTGCTTGAAGAAAAACAATAATCGAGCAATGCCTTAAATGACCGTGTGGCTGGCTAAGTGGCTGAAACCGCCTAGCTTGATTGTTATTGATGGGACTTTTGGGGAGTGGGTTATCTTGACGTTTTCGCCGATGAGGATGACCTCGCGTCTGCTGCTGGCTGCTCTGGCCGTTTTCCTGGCGTTGCCGACCGAGGCGGCGCAACTGGTGCGGATCGGCGCGGCGCATTTTCCGCCTTATACCGTTCGTCCCGAAAACGGTGCCGACACCGGCCTGCTGCCGCAAATGGTGGAGGCCTTGAACCAGTCGCAAACCGACTACCAGTTCGTGCTGGTGCCGACGTCGATCCCGCGCCGCTTCAATGATTTCAAGCAGGGCCGGGTCGACATGGCGATTTTCGAGAACCCCGAGTGGGGCTGGCAGGATGTGCCGCACACCTCGGTGGACATGGGCCTGGAGGATGCGGAAGTCTTCGTCGCCCAGCGCCAGCCGGATCGACAGCAAAGTTATTTCACTGACCTCAGGGGCAAGCGCCTGGCCCTGTTCAGCGGTTATCACTACGCCTTTGCCGAATTCAACGCCGACCCCAAGTTCCTCGCCGGCCAATACAACGCCACGCTGACGTATTCCCACGACAGCAACCTGTTGATGGTGTTGCGAGGACGGGCGGATATCGCCCTGGTGACCCGTTCGTACCTCAACGATTACGTGTTGCGCAATCCGGACGTCGGCCCGCAATTGCTGGTGTCCGAGCGTATCGATCAGGTTTACCACCATTTCGCGCTGATCCGGCCACAGGCGCCCATTTCCAGTGAAGCGTTTGCCCAGTTGCTGCAAACGCTGCGGGATAACGGTCAGTTGTTGAAGATTTTCCAGCCCTACCAGATCCAACTGGTGCCCACGCATTCCCATTGAAGGCGACACTAAATTTCCCTCCCCGGCTCACGTCCCACGTTGACTACCGACGAATACGCGAGCCCCTCCCATGTCCAACTTCAATCACCCGACGACGCTGCCCTTGCCCGGCGGCCGTCGCCTCGGCGCCGATGAAACCGAACGCCACCTGAGCCTGATGCTCGAAGGCGCGCCGCTGATCCGGCTGCGCCTTGCGCGCGGTCCCGAGTTGCACGTGCACTTGCAGGAAATCAACGACCGCCCAGTGGGCCCGGCGCTGTGGGCGGCCTGCTATTGGCTGTTTGCTCGCGATCCCGACTGCCAGCGCCTGACCTGGCACCTCGACGAGCGCCCCGGCGAAGCCTTGCTCAGCGGTTTGTTGACGGTCACTGAACGTGCCGGTGAATACGTTTGCGAGCGCACGATGTTCTGGCAATTGCCGCAGCCCTGGCTGGGAGTGTCGTTCAACGGCAGTTACCCGCAACACATGATCATCACCAATGGCCAGCGTCATCCACGCCGGCCCATCAAGCCCCGTGGCGAGGTGTACCGGCGTTTCGATGCGCGGCTGGGGGCCTGGGTGTCCTTGCGCACCTTGGAAATCGAGGAGGACCTTACGCGTTTCAACCGCTGGCAGAACAGTCCGCGGGTGGCGAGTTTCTGGCAGGAGGAGGGCAGCCTGGAACAGCATCGCGAGTACCTGGGCAAGCTGCAGGCCGACCCCCGGGTCTTGACCCTGATCGGCTGTTTCGATGACCAGCCGTTCGCTTATTTCGAAGCCTATTGGGCCAAGGAAGATCGGATCGCGCCGTTCTATGACGCTGGCAACTACGATCGCGGCATTCACATGCTGGTGGGTGAAGAGCAACACCGGGGACCGCACAAGGTGGCCAGTTGGCTGTCGGCGCTGGTGCATTACTTGTTCCTGGACGATCCGCGCACCCAGCGCGTGGTCGCCGAGCCCCGGGCCGACAATGCCCGGATGATCGGGCACCTGCACAACCAGTGCTTCCATTGTGAAAAGGAATTCGACTTCCCCCACAAGCGCGCGGCGCTGATGATCCTGGGACGTGAGCGGTTTTTTGATCGGTGTGGGTTGATGTGAGGTTTGGCATGGGGCAGGTGGTGGTTAACAGGCCGCCATCGCGGGCAAGCCTTGCTCCCACAGGCCCCGGGCTTCACATACTATTTGCCCGCCAGAAAAATCTTTGGGAGCAAGGCCTTGCTCCCAAAGGCTCTGGGCTTCACAAGCTATCTGCCTGCCAGAAAAACCTGTGGGAGCAAGGCTTGCCCGCGATGGGGTCGGAACTGACATATCACCGCCGGGCGAAGGTATCTCCTCGAACCCCCGACACCTTGCGGCAATGCACCAGGGCATCGCGGATCATGAAGTTCACCAGGGTCGGCGAGACGCCCAGTTCCTTGGCGATGTCCTTCTGTGGCACGCCGTGCAGGCGGTACATCTCGAAGGCATAGCGGGTGCGGCTGGGCAATTCGGTCAGCGCGTCGGCGATGTGCTCCAGCGTGGAGAAGTTGATATGGGAGGTTTCTGGCGAAGCACCCTGGATCACCACGTTCAACCCTTCCTCTTCCGGCCCCGAGTATTTCTGTTCCAGCGCCTGCTTGCGGTAGTGGTCGATCGCCAGGTTGCGCACGATCTGGAACAGGTAGCTGAGCTGGGCCTTGAACGAGGAGGTGATCTGCGGTGCCGATTGCAGCCGGAAAAATGCGTCCTGCACCACATCTTCCGCGCGGGAGCGGCAGCCGGTAATGCGCGCCGCGATCTTGACCAGGATCAATCGGTTGTCCACGAATGCCTGGAGTAACGGTGAGTCGCACCTGCTTGTGGATACTTGTTCCGTCATGGAATTCACCTTGCTGCAAAAAGTTAGCAGGACGTCCGGATGTCGGTCCCGTCCTGCACATCGAGCGCCAAATTAGGCTTAATGATAATGATTGTCAATTGAGAAAAAGAATTATTGCCGTAATAAAGTCCAGCCTCGGCCCCGCGACCCATTGCCGCGGCGCGTGGCTGTCGGCCGCTTCGGTGCGCAGGCTTCGCGACTAATTATTTGCCGCTGCTATCCGTTCCCATGGGTGACAACTTGCAAGCCGAATTCAGGCAGGAAACCCCCATGACCGACGCGTTCGAACTCCCCAGCACCCTGGCTCATGCCCTCCAGCGCCGCGCCGCGTTGACGCCGGACCGGGTGGCCCTGCGCTTCCTTGCCGACACCCCGGAGCAGGGTGTGGTGTTGAGTTATCGCGACCTGGACCTGCGCGCCCGGACCATCGCCGCCGCCTTGCAGGCCGAAGCGGCGCTGGGTGATCGCGCCGTGCTGCTGTTCCCCAGCGGCCCGGATTACGTCGCGGCGTTCTTTGGCTGCCTCTACGCTGGGGTGATTGCCGTGCCGGCCTATCCGCCGGAGTCCGCCCGTCGCCATCATCAAGAGCGCTTGCTGTCGATCATTGCCGACGCCGAACCGCGCCTGTTGCTCACCAGTAGCGATCTGTGCGAGCCGTTGCAGGCCATCGAATCGGCACCGCCGGTGTTGTGCGTCGATACCCTCGACCTGGCCCGCGCCGGGCAATGGCGGATGCCGGCGCTGCAGGACGATGACATTGCCTTCCTGCAATACACCTCCGGCTCCACCGCGCTGCCCAAGGGCGTGCAGGTCAGCCACGGCAACCTGGTGGCCAACGAATTGCTGATCCGTCATGGCTTCGGCATCGACCTGAACCCCGATGACGTCATCGTCAGCTGGCTGCCGCTGTACCACGACATGGGTCTGATTGGCGGCTTGTTGCAGCCGGTGTTCAGCGGCGTCCCCTGCGTATTGATGTCGCCGGCCTACTTCCTGGCCCGGCCCCTGCGTTGGCTCGAAGCAATCAGCGAATACGGCGGCACCATCAGCGGTGGCCCGGACTTCGCCTATCGGCTGTGCAGCGAACGGGTCAGTGACTTGGCCCGGCAGCGTCTCGACCTGAGCGGCTGGCGCGTGGCCTATTCCGGTTCCGAGCCGATCCGCCTCGACACGCTGGAGCGGTTTGCCGAGAAGTTCGCCCCGTGCGGCTTCACACCGGACAATTTCATGGCCTCCTACGGCCTGGCCGAAGCGACGCTGTTCGTCGCCGGCACGCCACGCCGCCACGGTATTCCTTCGCTGCGGGTGGATGATGCGGCACTGGCGCAAAACCGAGCCGAGCCGGGGCAGGGCAGTGCGGTGATGAGTTGCGGTGTCAGTCAGCCTGGGCACGCGCTGCTGGTCGTCGAGCCCGCTACGGTGCAGCCGTTGGCCGACAATCAGGTCGGTGAAGTCTGGGCTGCTGGCCCGAGCATCGCCCTGGGTTACTGGCGCAACCCTGAAGCCAGCGCCCAGACCTTTGTCCAGCACGATGGCCGGACCTGGCTGCGTACCGGTGACCTGGGTTTCCTGCGCGGTGGCGAGCTGTTCATCACCGGTCGCCTGAAAGACCTGCTGATCGTGCGCGGGCATAACCTCTATCCCCAGGACATCGAGCAAACCATCGAGCGTGAAGTGGAGGTGGTGCGCAAGGGCCGCGTGGCCGCGTTCGCGGTCAACGATAACGGCGAGGAAGGCATCGGCATCGCTGCGGAAATCAGCCGCAGCGTGCAGAAAATCCTGGCGCCCGAAGCCTTGATCAAAGCCATTCGCCAGGCCGTGGCCGAAGCCTGCCAGCAAGCCCCGAGCGTGGTGGTGCTGCTCAATCCCGGCGCGTTGCCCAAGACTTCCAGCGGCAAGTTGCAGCGCTCGGCGTGCCGTAGTCGATTGGCCGACGGCAGCTTGGACAGTTATGCACAGTTCCCGTCGGCCAAGGTAGAAGGCGCTGACGAGTCTGCGCCGTCCTCCGAGCTGCAAACGCTCATCGGCCAAATCTGGCAGGAGCAGTTGCAGGTCGAACACGTCCAGGCTGACGATCATTTCTTCCTGCTGGGCGGTAACTCCATCGCCGCCACTCAGGTGATCGCAAAGCTACGGGAAACCCTGGGGCTGGAGTTGAACCTGCGCCTGCTGTTCGAAGCCCCGACCCTGGTTGCGTTCGCCACAGCGGTGGCGAACCAGCAACAGGACGGCGGCCAGCCTCAAGGCGCGATCAGCGCATTGTCGCGCGCCGATGCGTTGCCGCAATCCCTGGCCCAGAACCGTTTGTGGATCACCTGGCAGCTCGATCCGGCGAGCCATGCCTACAATATTCCCGGCGCCTTGCACCTGCGCGGCGAGCTGGACGAAGACGCGTTGCGCGCCAGTTTCCAGCAATTGATCGAGCGTCATGAGTCCCTGCGCACGCGGTTCCTGGAGCGGGATGGCGTGGCCCTGCAACAGGTCGATCCGGCCGGTGAATTCAAGCTGCATGTCATCGATCTCGGCGACCTGCCTGCCGACTTGCGCGAAGCCCGGGCGCGGCAGGTTCGAGAAGACGAAGCGGCCACGCCGTTCGATCTGGAGAAGGGGCAACTGCTGCGGGTCAGCCTGTTGCGTCTCGACGAGGATGACCATCAGCTGCTGGTGACCCTGCACCACATCATCGCCGACGGCTGGTCGATGAACGTGTTGGTCGAAGAGTTTTCCCGGCTGTACGCCGCTGCATCCCAAGGCCAGGTCGCCGGTCTGGCGCCGTTGCCCTTGCAATACGCCGATTACGGCAGTTGGCAGCGCCAGTGGCTCGCCCAAGGCGAAGCCGAGCACCAACTGAGCTATTGGAAGCAGCAACTGGGCGCGGAACAATCGGCCCTGGTGCTGGGCACGGATCACCCACGCAGCGCTCAACGCCAGCGCAGTGCCGCGCGACATAGCCTGCGCCTGGACAAGGGTCTCGGCGAGGCCCTGCGCCACGTGGCCCAGGCCCATGACGCGACACCGTTCATGCTGTTGCTGGCAGCCTTCCAGGCGCTGTTGCAGCGTTACACCGGCCAATCCGACATCCGCATTGGCGTGCCCAACGCCAACCGTCCGCGCCTGGAAACCCAGGGCTTGATCGGCTTCTTCATCAACACCCAGGTGCTGCGCGGGCAGGTCGATTCACGTCAGCCATTCGCTGCGCTGCTGGCCCAGGCCCGGGAAGCCACGCTCGGTGCCCAGGCCCACCAGGACTTGCCGTTCGAACAATTGCTCGAAGCGTTTCCCGAGGCGCGCGAGCAAGGCCTGTTCCAGGTGATGTTCAACCACCAGCAGCGTGACTTGAGTGCCTTGCGGCGCCTGCCGGGGTTGCTGGCCGAGGAGTTGCCGTGGCACAGCCGTGAAGCCAAGTTCGACCTGCAACTGCACAGCGAAGAAGATCGCAACGGCCGGCTGACGCTGTCGTTCGACTACGCCGACGAACTGTTCGAGGCGGCGACCATTGAGCGGCTGGCAGCGCATTACTGCAACCTGTTGCGGGCGGTCTGTACCGATCCGCAACAAGCCATCGGTGATGTGCCGTTATTGGCCGCCGATGAACACAGCCAACAGCAGCAATGGAGCGCGGCCCCGTGCGCGCCGGCCAGCCAATGGCTGCCGGAGCTGTTGAACGAACAGGCCCGCTGCACGCCGCAACGCACTGCGTTGCGCTGGGACGGTGGTCAACTCGATTATGCCGAGCTGCACACCCAGGCCAATCGCCTGGCCCATTACCTGCGGGACAAGGGCGTTGGCCCCGACGTGTGCGTGGCGATTGCCGCCGAGCGTTCGCCGCAGTTGCTCATTGGTGTGCTGGCCATCATCAAGGCCGGCGGTGCCTATGTGCCGCTGGATGCGGACTACCCGGCCGAACGCCTGGCCTACATGCTCCACGACAGTGGCGTCGACTTGCTGCTGACCCAAACCGCGCTGCTCGAACGGTTGCCGGCGTGCGACGGCGTCAGAGTCATCGCCATGGACGCCCTGCACCTGGAGCAATGGCCAAGCAATCCGCCGGGCCTGCACTTGCACGGCGACCACCTGGCCTACGTGATCTACACCTCCGGCTCCACCGGTCAGCCCAAAGGCGTCGGCAACACCCACGCGGCCCTGGCCGAGCGCCTGCAATGGATGCAAGCGACCTACGGGCTGGATGCCAGCGATGTGCTGATGCAAAAAGCGCCGATCAGTTTTGACGTGTCGGTCTGGGAGTGCTTCTGGCCACTGATCACCGGCAGCCAACTGGTACTGGCTGGCCCCGGAGAGCACCGTGACCCACACCGCATCGCCCAGTTGGTGCAGCAGTTTGGCGTGACCACGCTGCACTTCGTGCCGCCGTTGCTCAGCCTGTTTGTCGATGAGCCACTGAGCGCGCGCTGCAACAGCCTGCGTCGGTTGTTCTCCGGCGGTGAAGCCTTGCCCGCCGAACTGCGCAACCGGGTGTTGGCGCAACTGCCGGCGGTGCAATTGCACAACCGCTACGGCCCGACCGAAACCGCGATCAACGTCACCCATTGGTATTGCACCGAGGCCGATGGCGAGCGCTCGCCGATCGGCCGTCCCCTGGGCAACGTCCTGTGCCGGATACTCGACAGCGAGCTCAATCCCGTGCCGGCCGGTGTGCCGGGCGAGCTGTGCATCGGTGGCCTGGGCCTGGCCCGGGGTTACCTCGGCCGTCCGGGCCTGAGCGCCGAGCGCTTCGTCGCCGACCCATTGGGGCCGGCCGGTGCGCGGTTGTACCGCACCGGCGACCGCGCGCGTTGGAACGCTGACGGCGTGATCGAATACCTCGGCCGCCTCGACCAGCAGGTCAAGCTGCGCGGTTTCCGGGTCGAGCCGCAGGAAGTCGAAGCGCGCCTATTGGCCCAGGACGGCGTCGCCCAAGTGGCAGTGCTGGTGCGCGACACCTCGGCCGGCCCGCAGTTGATCGGCTATTACACCGCCTCGACTGTCGCTCAGGACCAGGACGCGTTGAACATTCGACTCAAAACCGCCCTGGCCGCCGAGCTGCCCGACTACATGGTGCCCACCCAACTGCTGCGCCTGGACACCATGCCCCTGGGCCCGAGCGGCAAGCTCGACCGCCGCGCCTTGCCCGAACCGCAGTGGCAGGTGCGCGAGCACGTCGAGCCGGCCAGTGCCCTGGAGCAGCAAATCGCCGGCATCTGGCGCGACGTGCTGGGCCTTGCGTGCATCGGCCTGCGGGACGATTTCTTTGCCCTCGGCGGCCATTCGCTGCTGGCGACCCAGATCATTTCCCGCACCCGTCAAACCTGTGACGTCGAACTACCGCTGCGCACTTTGTTCGAAGCCAGTGAGCTGGGAGCCTTCGCTGAACAAGTGCGCTTGATCCAGGTCAGCGGCCAGACCAACCGCCAGCCGCCCATCGAGCAGGTCGACCGTAGCCAACCAGTGCCGCTGTCGTATTCGCAGCAGCGCATGTGGTTTCTCTGGCAGATGGAGCCGGACAGCCCGGCCTACAACGTCGGTGGCATGGCGCGCTTGCGCGGGGTGCTGGATGTCGGCCGCTTCGAGGCGGCCTTGCAGGCGTTGATCCTGCGCCACGAAACCCTGCGCACCACGTTCCCGAGTGTCGACGGGGTGGCCCGCCAGCAGGTGCACGGCGAGACGGGCCTGTGCATGGACTGGAAGGACTTCTCGAGGCTGGCCGCCGACATTCGCCAGCAGCGGGTGCAACAACTGGCCGACAGTGAGGCCCACCAGCCTTTCGACCTGGAAACCGGGCCGCTGCTGCGGGCCTGTCTGGTCAAGACCGCCGAGCATGAGCATTACTTTGTCCTGACGTTGCACCACATCGTCACTGAAGGCTGGGCGATGGACATTTTCGCCCGTGAACTGAGCGCGCTGTACGAAGCCTTTATCGACGATCGTGAGTCCCCGCTGGAACCGTTGCCGGTGCAGTACCTGGACTACAGCGTCTGGCAGCGCCAATGGCTGGAATCCGGCGAGCGTCAACGGCAACTCGACTATTGGACCGCGCAACTGGGCCGCGAACATCCGTTGCTGGAACTGCCCGGTGACCGTCCGCGTCCATCGGTGCAAAGTCATCGCGGTGAATTGTTCCGTTTCGACCTCAGCGATGATTTGGCGGCGCGGGTCCGTGCCTTCAACGCGCAACAGGGCCTGACCCTGTTCATGACCATGACCGCCGCCCTGGCCGTGCTGCTCTATCGCTACAGCGGCCAGACTGACTTGCGCATCGGCGCGCCGGTGGCGAACCGCATCCGTCCGGAAAGCGAAGGGCTGATCGGCGCGTTCCTCAACACCCAGGTGTTGCGTTGCCAGCTCGACGGGCAGATGTCGGTGGGCGAACTGTTCGAACAGGTGCGCCACACCGTCATCGAAGGCCAGTCCCATCAGGATTTGCCGTTCGATCATCTGGTGGAAGCCCTGCAACCACCGCGCAGTGCGGCCTACAACCCACTGTTCCAGGTGATGTGCAACGTGCAGCGCTGGGAATTCCAGCAGAGCCGCACGCTGGCCGGCATGACGGTTGAATACCTGGTCAATGACGCCCGGGCCACCAAGTTCGACCTTAACCTGGAAGTCACCGACCTGGACCGGCGCCTGGGTTGCTGCCTGACCTACAGCACCGACCTGTTCGACGAGCCGCGCATCGCGCGCATGGCCGGGCACTGGCGCAATCTGCTAGAGGCGCTGCTGGTCGATCCGGCCCGACGCCTGAGCGAACTGCCGTTGCTGGACACCCGCGAGCAGCAACAGCTGCTCGACAGCCTGGGCGTCGAGCCGGGTGAGCATCGCCTGGACCAATGCCTCCACGCACTGTTCGACGAACAGGCGCGGACGCGTCCCGACGCACCGGCGCTGACGTTCGCCGGGCAGACCCTGACGTATGCGCAACTGGACAGCCGCGCCAATCGCCTGGCCTGGATGCTGCGCGAGCGAGGCGTCGGGCCGCAGGTGCGGGTGGGCCTGGCCCTGGAGCGCTCGCTGGAAATGGTCATCGGCCTGCTGGCGATCCTCAAGGCCGGCGGCGCCTACGTGCCGCTGGACCCGGAATACCCGCTGGACCGCTTGAACTACATGATCGAAGACAGTGGCATCAGCCTGCTGCTCAGTGACCGGGCGATGTTCCAGGCCCTCGGTGCGTTACCCGAGGGCGTGGGCTGCTGGTGCCTGGAAGATGATTCGGCGGCCCTGGCCCAATACCCGGATCAGCCGCTGCCGCTGATCAACCTGCCGCAACACCAGGCGTACCTGATCTACACCTCCGGCTCCACCGGCAAGCCCAAGGGCGTGGTGGTGTCCCACGGTGAAATCGCCATGCATTGCCAGGCGGTGATCCAGCGTTTCGGCATGCGCCCGGACGATTGCGAGCTGCATTTCTATTCCATCAACTTCGATGCGGCCACCGAACGCCTGCTGGTGCCGTTGCTCAGTGGCGCCCACGTGGTGCTGCGGGCCCAGGGCCAATGGGACGCCGAGGAAATCTGCGGGCTGATTCGCCAGCATCGCATCAACATCCTTGGCTTCACCCCCAGCTACGGCAGCCAGTTGGCGCAGTGGCTGGCGACCCAAGGCCAGACCCTGCCGGTACGCATGTGCATCACCGGCGGCGAAGCCCTGACGGGCGAACATTTGCAGCGCATTCGCGCGGCGTTCAGCCCGAGCCTGTTCTTCAACGCCTATGGTCCGACCGAAACCGTGGTCATGCCGTTGGCGAGCCTGGCTCCGGAGCGACTGGAAGAGGGCGCGGCCAGCGTGCCGATAGGCAGCGTGATTGGCGCCCGTGTGGCGTACATCCTCGACGCCGACCTGGCGTTGGTGCCCCAAGGTGCCACAGGTGAGTTGTATGTGGGCGGCGCCGGTCTGGCCCAGGGGTATCACCAGCGTCCGGGCATGACCGCCGAGCGTTTCGTCGCCGACCCGTTCGCCAGCGAGGGCGGACGCCTCTATCGCACCGGCGACCTGGTGCGCCAGCGTGCCGACGGTCTGGTGGAATACCTGGGGCGGATCGACCATCAGGTGAAAATCCGCGGCTTCCGCATCGAACTGGGAGAAATCGAAACCCGCCTGCTGGAACATGACGCGGTGCGCGAGGCCGTGGTACTGGCCCTCGACACGCCAGGCGGCAAACAACTGGCCGGCTACCTGGTGACCGCTGTCGCCGAACAGGACACCGAACAACAAACGGCCCTGCGCGAAGCCTTGAAAAACCACCTCAAGGCACAGTTGCCGGACTACATGGTGCCCACGCACCTGATCCTGCTGGCGAGCATGCCGCTGACCGCCAACGGCAAGCTCGACCGCCGCGCCTTGCCGCTGCCCGACCCTGAACTCAATCGCCAACACTACGTGGCGCCGAGCAATGCCCTGGAGCAGACCCTGGCGGCGATCTGGTGCGAGGTGCTGAATGTCGGGCAAGTGGGTCTTAACGATAACTTCTTCGAACTGGGCGGCGATTCGATCCTGTCTATCCAGGTGGTCAGCCGCGCCCGGCAGCGGGGCATTCATTTCACCCCCCGGGACTTGTTCCAGCACCAGACCGTGCAGACCTTGGCCGCGGTTGCCACGCGTAGCCAGCAGGTGCTTGCCGAGCAGGGCCTGTTGCAGGGTGAGTCCGGGCTGACGCCGATCCAGCACTGGTTCTTCGAGCGCCAGATCCCCAACCAGCACCACTGGAACCAGGCGCTGGTGCTGACGCCGACCACGGCCCTGGCGCCGCAACTGCTGGAACAGGCACTGCGCAGCGTCTTCCAGCACCACGATGCCTTGCGCCTGGGCTTCGACGAAAGCCCCGGGCACTGGCGGGCCGAGCACCAGCCGTTGTCTGACGTGGCGCTGTTGCAGCACGTGTCTGTAGACACCACACAGGATTGCGAAGCGTTGTTTTCCGAAACGCAGAGCCGTTTCAATCTATCCACCGGGCCATTGCTGCGCGCAGTGCTGGCGCAGTTACCCGATGGCCAGCAACGGTTGCTGATCGTCATCCATCACCTGGTGGTCGACGGTGTGTCGTGGCGGGTGCTGATGGACGATCTGCAAACCGTCTACCGCCAGCTCACCACCGGGCAGGAAATACAACTGCCGGCCAAGACCAGCCCATTGCGGGACTGGGCCGCGCGCTTGCAGGCTTACGCCGGCAGCGAATCCCTGCGCGAAGAACTGGTGTGGTGGCAAGCGCAGTTGAGTGGCGCGCAGGTGCGGCTGCCGTGCGCGAATCCCGAGGGCGGGCTGCAGGAACGTCATGCTGAAACTGTCAGCGTGCGCCTGGACGCCGAGCGCACCCGGCAACTGTTGCAACAGGCGCCGAGCGCCTACCGCACCCAGGTCAACGACCTGCTGCTCACGGCGCTAGGCCGGGTGCTGTGCCGCTGGAGTGGCCATGCCTCGGCCCTGGTCCAGCTTGAAGGCCACGGCCGCGAAGCGCTGTTCGACGACATCGACCTGACCCGCACCGTCGGCTGGTTCACCAGCGCCTATCCCGTGCGCCTGAGCCCAGCGGCCGAAGGCTTTGGTGCGTCGATCAAGGCGATCAAGGAACAACTGCGCGCGGTGCGCCACAAGGGCCTCGGCCATGGCGTATTGCGCTACCTGGCCGACGCGACGACTCGCCAGACGATGGCCAACCTGCCGCACGCGGCGATCACCTTCAACTACCTGGGCCAACTCGACCAGACCCTCGGTCAGGATGCGCTGTTCCAGCCGCTGGATGCGCCGTTGGGGGCGATCCACGATCCCGAGGCGCCGCTGCCCAATGAGCTGAGTGTCGACAGCCAGGTCAGCGGTGGCGAGTTGGTGCTGCGCTGGACGTTCAGTCGTGAACGTCATGATCGTCAGGCTATCGCCACCCTGGCCGAGGCCTACCTCGATGAGTTGCAACGCCTGATCGAGCACTGCCTGACGGACGAGGCGGGCGGCCTGACGCCATCGGACTTCCCCCTGGCGAAGCTGACCCAGGGCCAGCTCGACAGCCTGCCGGTGCCGGCCGGGCAGATCGAAGACGTCTACCCGCTGACGCCGATGCAGGAAGGCATGCTGTTGCACACCTTGCTGGAACCGGGCACGGGCCTGTACTACATGCAGGATCGCTATCGCATCAACAGCGAATTGGACCCGCAGCGTTTTGCCCAGGCCTGGCAAGCGGTTATCGCCCGCCACGAAGCCTTACGCGCATCGTTCTGCTGGAACGTTGGCGAAGACATGCTGCAAATCATCCACAAGCCCGGCAGCACGCCGGTGGATTATCTCGACTGGTCCGAGGTGCCCGAAGACGCCCAGGAAGCCAAGCTCCAGGCCCTGCTCAAGGACGAGCGCGAGGCCGGTTTCGATCTGTTGAACCAGGCGCCGTTCCACCTGCGGCTGATTCGGGTCGGCGCGGCGCGCTACTGGTTCATGATGAGCAACCACCACATCCTCATTGATGCCTGGTGCCGTTCGCTGCTGATGGACGACTTCTTCGAGATTTACACCGCCCTGGGTGAAAACCGCGAAGCGCAGTTGGCCGTGCCACCGCGTTATCGCGACTACATCGGCTGGCTGCAGCACCAGAGCCTGGCCGAAGCCCGCCAGTGGTGGCAGCGCAACCTGCAAGGCTTCGAGCGGACCACCCCGATCCCTGGCGACCGACCGTTCCTGCGCGAGCACGCCGGTGACAGTGGCGGCATGATCGTCGGCGACTGCTACACCCGTCTCGATGCCCGGGACGGTGCGCGGCTGCGGGAATTGGCCCAGGCCCATCAACTGACGGTCAACACGTTCGCCCAGGCGGCGTGGGCCCTGGTGCTGCGCCGGGTCAGCGGCGACCGCGACGTGCTGTTCGGCGTCACCGTGGCCGGGCGCCCGGTGGAGCTGCCGCAGATGCAACGCACCGTGGGGCTGTTCATCAACAGCATCGCCTTGCGCGTGCAGATGCCTGAGGACCATCAGCGTTGCAGCGTGCGCCAGTGGCTCAGCGATTTGCTGGACCGCAACATGCAACTGCGCGAGTACGAATACCTGCCGCTGGTGAGCATCCAGGAGGTCAGCGAACTGCCCAAGGGCCAGCCGCTGTTCGACAGTTTGTTCGTGTTCGAGAACGCGCCGGTGGAGGTCTCGGTGCTGGACCGCGCCCAAAGCCTCAACGCCACTTCGGATTCGGGCCGGACCCACACCAACTTCCCGCTGACGGCGGTCTGCTACCCGGGGGATGACCTGGGGCTGCACCTTTCGTACGACCAGCGCTACTTCGATGAAAACACCGTCCAGGGGCTGCTGGGCGAGTTCAAGCGGTTGCTGCTGGCGCTGATGGAGGGCTTGCACGGCGACATGAGCGAGCTGCCGCTGATCGGTGCTCAAGAACAGGATTTCCTCATCGAAGGCTGCAACCAGAGCGAGCATGCCTATCCGCTGGAGCAGAGCTACGTCGAGCTGTTCGAGGCGCGGGTCGCGACCCATCCGCACCGCCCTGCGGTCAGTTGCCTGGAAGCGAGCTACAGCTACGCCGAGTTGAATGCGCGCAGCAACCGCCTCGGCCACGCCCTGATCGCTGCCGGTGTCGGCCTGGATCAGCCCGTGGCGCTGCTGGCCGAACGGGATGCCGAGTTGCTGGGCATGATCATCGGCAGCTTCAAGGCCGGTGCCGGCTATCTGCCGCTGGATCCCGGCCTGCCGAGCCAGCGCCTGAGCCGCATCATCGAATTGAGCCGCACGCCGTTGCTGGTTTGCACCCAGGCCTGCGAGGCTCAGGCGCAGGCGTTGCTGGACGAGTTCGCCTGTTCCGGGCGACCGAAACTGCTGGTGTGGGAAACCGTCCAGGCCAGCGACTTTTCACCGCAAGACCCAGGTGTCTACAGCGGGCCGGATAACCTCGCCTACGTGATCTACACCTCCGGCTCCACCGGCCTGCCCAAAGGCGTGATGGTGGAGCAGCGAGGCATGCTCAATAACCAACTGAGCAAAGTGCCGTACCTGGCGCTGAGCGAGGCGGATGTGATCGCCCAGACCGCTTCGCAGAGCTTCGATATTTCGGTCTGGCAGTTCCTGGCCGCGCCGTTGTTCGGTGCCCGGGTCGACATCGTGCCCAACGCCATTGCCCACGACCCGCAAGGGCTGCTGGAGCATGTACAGCAGCAGGGCATTAGTGTGCTGGAAAGCGTGCCGTCGCTGATCCAGGGCATGCTTGCCCAGGAACGCATCGGTCTGGACGGCTTGCGCTGGATGCTGCCGACCGGCGAAGCGATGCCACCGGAACTGGCCCACCAGTGGTTGTTGCGTTACCCGGACATCGGCCTGGTCAACGCCTACGGCCCGGCGGAATGCTCCGACGACGTGGCGTTCTTCCGGGTCGACCTGGCCTCGACCCGTGGTACGTATCTGCCGATTGGCACGCCCACCGACAACAATCGTCTGTACCTGCTCGACGGCGCGCTGGACCTGGTGCCGCTGGGCGCGGTGGGTGAGTTGTGCGTGGCGGGCACCGGGGTCGGGCGTGGTTATGTCAGCGATCCGTTGCGCACCGCCCCGGTCTTTGTGCCGAATCCGTTCGGTGCGCCGGGGGAGCGGCTGTACCGTACCGGCGACCTGGCGCGGCGGCGCAGCGATGGGGTGTTGGAGTACGTCGGGCGCATCGACCATCAGGTGAAGATCCGCGGCTACCGCATCGAGCTGGGGGAAATCGAAGCGCGCTTGCATGAACAGCCGGAAGTGCGCGACGGGGCAGTGGGCGTGCAGGAGGGCGCCAATGGCAAGCATCTGGTGGGCTACCTCGTCGCCACTGACTCGGCACTGAAACCCGCCGAGCGCCTGGAGCGCATCAAGCAGCGCCTGCGGGCCGAACTGCCGGAATACATGGTGCCGCTGCACTGGCTGTGGCTCGAGCGCCTGCCCCTCAACGCCAACGGCAAGCTCGATCGCAAGGCCTTGCCGGCCCTGGAGATCGGCCAGTTGCAAAGCCAGGACTACCAAGCCCCCGGCAATGAACTGGAGCAGGCCCTGGCAGACATCTGGGCCCAGGTGCTGAAAGTCGAGCGGGTGGGGGTGCGGGACAACTTCTTCGAATTGGGCGGGCATTCCTTGCTCGCGACGCAGATCGCCTCGCGGGTGCAAAAGGCCCTGCAACGCAACGTACCGCTGCGGGCGATGTTCGAATGCAGCACGGTGCAGGAACTGGCCGACTACATCGATGGGCTGGCGGCCAGCGAGATCACTGAGGAGAAGGTGGATCGGTTGAATGATTTGATGGCGGAGTTGGAAGGAATGTAGTTTTGCGGCGCCTGTAGCGGCCCCATCGCGGGCAAGCCTTGCTCCCACAGGGATCAGCGGCGAACAGAGTATTTGTGTTCGAGCTTCAACCCTGTGGGAGCAAGGCTTGCCCGCGATGGGGGCAGCACAGGCACTGCTGGCTCAAAGGTTGACTGCTCAGCTTGCACAGCTCAGTCTCCCCAAGGCTTTTTCCAGACTCAAACAAGGAGGTCACCCATGCCCTTTTCAATCATTGACGGACAGCCGCTCCATTACCTGGACCAAGGCCAGGGCCCGGTGGTGCTGCTGGGCAGCAGCTATCTGTGGGACCACACCATGTGGACGCCGCAGATCGAGGTGTTGTCCCAGCATTATCGAGTCATCGCCCTGGACTTGTGGGGGCACGGCCAGTCCGGGCGTTTGCCTGAGGGCATGACCTCCCTGGACGACCTGGCTCGCCAGGCGTTGACGTTGATGGATCACCTGGACATCGACTGCTTCAATCTGGTCGGGCTTTCGGTGGGCGGGATGTGGGGCGCTCGGTTGGCGCTGGCGGCGCCTGAACGCGTGCAATCGCTGGTGTTGATGGACACCTACGTCGGCGTCGAGCCGGAACCGACTCGCCAGTATTACTTCTCGCTGTTCGACAAGATCGAAGCCAGCGGCAGCATTCCCGAACCCTTGCTGGACATCATCGTGCCGATTTTCTTCCGGCCGGGGATCGACCCGCATTCGGCGCTCTACCAGCAGTTCCGGGCCACACTGGCCGCGCTGCCGACCGATCGCCTGCGCGACAGCATCGTGCCGCTGGGGCGGATCATTTTCGGTCGGGACAGCATCCTGCCGCGCCTGCATGAACTGGACGCCAAGCGCACGACGGTGATGTTTGGCGACCAGGACAAACCGCGGCCGCCGTCCGAGTCGCTGGAGATGGCCGAGTTGATCGGTTGCTCCCATGTGTCGATTCCGGAGGCGGGGCATATCTCCAATCTGGAGAACCCGGAATTCGTGAATCGGATGTTGCTGGGACTCTTGCGTCGCTGATCCACCGCTATCGCGAGCAGGCTCGCTCCCACAGGGGACTTGTGATCGACGCAGATCCAATGTGGGAGCGAGCTTGCTCGCGATTGCGGTGTGTCTGTCACATCAATGCTGACTGATCTGCCGCCATCGCGAGCAAGGGGTCTACAGCGAGGCCAGTCACTTCGGCCCGAGAATCTTCACCAGTTTGTCCGGTGACGGCGCGCCTTGCTGCTGTTGCAGGTCGCCTTTTTCATCCAGATAGAAAATCGCCGGGGTGGCGGACAGTTCCAGTTCGTCCATCAACTGCTGGTTGGCGTCCAGTTTTGCCTGGATGGCCGGCGGTATGGCCTTGAGCGGTTTGAGCGGGCTGCCCTTGCCGGCCTTTTCATGCTCGGCCAGGGTTTTTTCCGGGTCCTTGGCGGCCAGCAAGGCGGCGGATTTACCCGGGCTGTCTTCGCGGATGATGCCCACCATGATGTGGCGCAACTGCACCTTGCCGGCCTTGACCCAAGGCCGAGCCTGTTCCCAGAACATGTTGCAGTACGGGCAGTTCGGGTCGCTGAACAGGTACACCGTGCGCGGCGCGTCCTTGTTGCCGTCGGCGATCCAGTTGCTCGCTTCCATTTTCGCCCAGATGGCCTTGGCCATCGGCGCATAGACCAGTTTTTGCAGCGGCTCGGCGCTCAGGTCCTTGCCGTCGGCGTCGTACAGGTTGCCCAGCAGGACGTGCTGCCCATCCGGGGTCAGGTACAGCGCCATGCCACGGTTCTGGTATTGCGCCGCGTAACCGCGCAAGCCGTCCGGCGCGTCGAAGGTACCGATGATTTTTGCGCCCTTGGCTTCGATCTTCTTGATCGCTGCAGACAATTCTTCGGCCTGGAGCAGCGGTGCCTGCGACAGTGCGGCGGCAACGGCCAGGGTCAGCAGGTGGCGGAGGCGGGGCATGGCGTTTTCCTTGTGGCGGAGTGGGGCGTCGTGGACGAGTCCGGCGTTTCGAAGTTTTCCAGGGCGCGAGCCAGGCTCGCTTCCGACAATTCCCCCAGGTGGCTGCCCAGCAGGCGACCGTCGGCGCTGTAGAACAGGGTAGTCGGTAGAGCCATGGAACCCACGGCCTGGCCGAGGCGACCGCTGCCATCGAACAATACATTGGTCAGGCTCAGGCCTTGGGTGGCAAGGTAAGTGCTGACGCTTTGCATGCTTTCGGCCTGATTGACGAACAGGAAGGTCAGGTCCGGACGCTGTTGCTGGGCTTCTTCGAGCACCGGCATTTCACGCCGGCAGGGCGGGCACCAGGTGGCCCATAGATTGATCACCAGGGGGCCGCCCTGGTAATCGGTGAGTTTCACGGTCTCGCCGTCGGCGGTGCGCAGGGTGATGTCCGGCAGCCGGGTGCCTTGTTCATAAATTGTCAGCGACAGGGTCGCCACCAGCCAGAACAGCAAGCCGCTGCCGACGCCGAAGCCCAACGGCCGGCGCAGGGGTGGACGGCGGCGTGCCCACAACAAGGCGCCGATCAGCAGCGCCACGATGCCAGGCCAGGCCAGGAAGCCACCATCGCGCAGGTCGACGATCTGCCACGGGTCGTCCCGGTAATGTTGCCAATAGGCGACGACGAAGCCGATCCGTGCGGCCAGCAGGCCCAGTAGAAACAGCACGAACAGCACCGACTCGGGGTTTTCGCCACCGCGCTTGGCCACCCGCCAGCCGACGAAGGTCGCCAGGGCCAGGGCGCTGATGAGCAACAGGTGGTTGAGGGCGATGGCAAAGGTGCCCAAGGTAAACGTCAGCATCAGCGCGCGTCCCGGGTGAGGTTCCAGCGCTCCAGGAACGCCTTGGCGTCGACTTCCCCGGTGATCCGCTGGCTGCGGCGCTCTTCACCGTCGGCGCCGATCCACAGCAGGCTCGGCGGTCCCGGCACCTGGTACCGGCTCAGCAGTTCGCGGCTGGCGGGGCTGTCGGCGGTGACATCCAGGCGCAGCAGGCGCACGCCTTTCAGGGCGTCGAGCACTTCGCTGCGGCCGAAGACCTGTTTTTCCATGATCTTGCAGGACACGCACCAGTCGGCGTAGTAGTCCAGCAGCACCCACTGGCCCTGGGCCTTGGCGGCGTCCAGTTCCCGTTGCAGGGCGGCGGGCTCGCTGACCGTGACGAACGCGTCATGGGCACTGACGGTCGCACTGCGCTCGCTGCCGGCGTAGACCTTCAGGGGCTGGAAGAAATCCTCGCCGCCGCCCGCCGCGCCAATCACCAGCAGGCTGCCCCACAGGCCGAACAGCAACGAGGCACTGCCGCAGACATAGGCGATGCGGCCGAACCCTTCGGTCTGGCGCCAGGCGCTGTAGGCGGCGATCAACAACAGCACGCCCCACAGGCCGACCCACAACGAACCGTCGATGATCGGGCGAATCATCAGCAGCGCGGTGCCCAGGAACAGGAAACCGAACACGCCCTTGAGCAGGTTCATCCAGGCGCCGGGCTTGGGCAGGAAGCGGTTGCCCACGGTTACCAACAGCAACAGTGGCAAGCCCATGCCGATGCCCATGGTGAACAGGATCAGCCCGCCGTGCAGCGCATTGCCGCTCTGGGCGATATACAGCAGCGCGCCGGCCAGCGGCGCGGTCATGCACGGGCCCACCAACAGGCCGGACAGCGCCCCGAGAATGCCGGCGCCCACCAGGCTGCCACCGCGGCGCTGACGCCCGGCGTTTTCCAGGCGGTCACGCAGGGCGGCCGGCAATTGCAATTCGAAGAAGCCGAACATGGGCAGCGCCAGCAACACGAATACGGCTGCGAAGCTGCCCAACAGCCACGGTTGTTGCAGCAACGCCTGGAGGTTGGCCCCCAGCAGCGCGGCGAGCACGCCCATGGCGGCGTACACCAGGGCCATGCTGATCACGTAGCTGCCGGCCAGGGCCAGGCCGCGTCTCGGTCCGGCGCCGCTGCCCACCACCAGCCCGGCCAGGATCGGCAGCATCGGCAGCGAACAGGGGGTGAACGCCAGCAGCAGGCCCAGGCCGAAGAACACCAGCAGGCTCCAGCCCAGGGCCCGTTGTTGCAGGCCGCTGGCCAGGGCCTGGTCCGGCGCCTCGCCGCTGGCCGCCACCGGTGCGCTGCCACCCAGGTCGACCACTTGGGTCTGGGGTGGATAGCACAGGCCGGCGTCGGCGCAGCCCTGGAAACCGACCTTGATCTTGCCCGTGGCACCGGCCGGAATCTTCAGCTCCAGCGCCTGGCGATAGACCTGCTGGTCGCCGAAAAACTCGTCGCTGTGGGCTTCACCCTCTGGCAGCTTGGGTTTTTGCGCCTCGGCCAGGCCATCGAATTTAAGGCGCTGCTGATACAAGTAGTACCCATCGGCGATCTGCCAGAACAGCTGGGTTTCACCGGAGTCCAGGCGTTCGGAGGTCAACACGAACGCCTTTTCCACCGGCAGGAAATCGGGTTTGGTTTCGAAGGGATTGGCGGCCTGGGCCAGGCCCGAGATCAGGAACAGCCACAGCAAAAACAATCGACGCATGGATAAAGCCTTAGAACGAAGCAAGTGGAAAACACAATGGCGGCTGGCGATTAACCGTCGATTAACCCGGCGACGACCGGCAGGCAGCAATGATCGCCCATGTTGGCCGTACTCGTCGCATAATGTCGGCTTAATCGGCCGGCGGCCTAATGTACCTTTTTCCACGGGGCTTACCATGCGCGTACTGGTCTGCGAAGACGATGAGTTGATTGCCAGCGGGATCGTTGCCGGCCTTACGGCGCAGGGCCTGACTGTCGAGCACGTCGCCACCGCATCGGCGGCGCGGGCGATGGTCGGCGTGGCGGAATTCGATGTCATGGTGCTGGACTTGGGATTGCCCGACGAGGACGGTCTCAAGCTGCTCAGGCAACTGCGTCAGCAGGGGTTGGAGACGCCAGTGCTGATCCTCACTGCCCGAGACTCGGTAACCGATCGGGTCGACGGCTTGCAGGCCGGCGCCGATGACTACCTGCTCAAACCCTTCGACCTGCGCGAACTCGCGGCGCGCCTGCACACGTTGCTGCGGCGCGTAGCGGGGCGCAGCGTCAACCTGATCGAGCACGGTCGCCTGACCTACGACCCCAGCAGTCGGGAAACCACCCTGGACGGCCAGCCGGTGGATCTGTCCCGGCGCGAGCAATCGCTGTTGCAGGCGCTGCTGCACAGTCGCGGTCGGGTGCTGTCCACCGAACAGCTCAAGGACAGCGTCTACGGCTTCAACGACGAATTGGAAAGCAACGCCCTCAACGTCCATATTCATCACCTGCGGCGCAAGTTGGGCAACGGGATTGTCGAGACTGTGCGCGGCCTGGGCTATCGCCTGGGGCCAGCCGAAGGTGGAGAGTCTTCCAAGTGATGAGCCTGCGACTGCGCCTGAGCCTGACCCTCGGCGCGGCCTTTGCCCTGATCTGGGCCCTGGCCGCGGCGTGGATGCTCAGCGATCTGCGCAACCAGATGATGTTTTCCCTCGACCAGCGCCTGGTGGCCTCCGCGCGGATGGTCGCCGGGTTGCTGGAGCAGATGCCACCGTTGCCCAGCAAGGGCGACGGCACGCATTTGAGCTCCGAGCCATTGAGCATTCCTGGCGGCATGGCCTGCCAGGTCAGTTCCTTGCGCGGCGAGATTCTGGCTCGCAGCCATGGCACTCCGGAACAAACCCTGGAAGCCGAGAAGATGGGTTTCCACGACCAGATGATCGACGGCGCGCCCTGGCGCAGTTTCACCCTGGCCCGGGGGGACTTGCGCATCACCACTGCCGATCGCCAGATCGAACGGGAAGCCCTGAACATGTCGATACTGCTGGCCGCCTCGGTGCCGGTGGGCGTGGCATTGCTCGGTTGCCTGTGCCTGTTGTGGCTCGGCATCGGCCAGGGCCTGGCACCGCTCAATCGCATGCGCGATGCGCTGATGCGGCGCAATGCCGACTCCCTGGAACCCTTGCAGATCCATCCGCTGCCCAGCGAACTGCGGCCGTTGCTGGAGACCCAGAACCAGTTGTTCCAGCGCATCGGCAAGACCATCGAGCGCGAGCGACGGCTGACCGGCGACGCTGCCCACGAGCTGCGCAGCCCGCTGACCGCCATCAAGACGCACCTGCAAGTGGCGCGCATGACCGAGGGTGTCGCCCGCGATCAATCCCTGGCCCGGGCCGAGGAGGGCGCCGACCGCATGCATCGTACGCTCGAACAGTTGCTGCTGCTGGCGCGGGTCGAAGGCAGCCTGTCGTTCGACGATGGCGTGCAATGCAACGCCGAACAGGTCGCGCGGTTGGCGATCCAGGATGCCGCCAGCAGTGATTCCCGGCGGATCAGGCTGCACGTATCCCCAGGGTTGTCCGATGCACCGGTGCAGATGCCGGCGGTGCTCTCCATCGCCGCCTTGCGCAACCTGCTGGATAACGCCCTGCGCCATACGCCGGACGATACCGATGTGGAGCTGAGCCTGGAGATGATCGGCCAGCGCGTGCGCTTCCAGGTCCGCGACCACGGCCCCGGCATCGCTGCCGACGACATCCAGCACCTGACCCAGCGCTTCTGGCGCAACGGCCAGAGCACCGGCTGCGGGTTAGGGCTGGCGATCGTCCAGGCCATCGTCCAGCGTTGCGGCTGTGGCCTGCATTTCGACAGTCGCCCGGATGGCCTGCGGGTTGAATTGACGGTTCCGGTGCAGGTGTTACCGGCCTGATTGGCCTGTAGGAAGGCTCTGTGGGAGCAAAGCTTGCTCGCGATGGCATCACCTTGGCCGCTAGTCAGACCGAGGTGCCTGCATCGCGAGCAAGCTTTGCTCCCACAGGTTTCAAGGACAAACCACTGATCGCGCTGACGGAGAAAGTTCTGCCCGAGAGTAAATCCCTGCGTGGCTGATGCGTTTCCACAACAGGAAACCTGCATGTGCGCTCCGACCGGAGATGCATCTGCGCGGTGTGTCGTTGGGTCATTACTTCAGTGTATTGCGGGGTCGAGGGATGTCAGTCGCCAACAGTCTTATCGAAGCACAGCCGGCCCGGGTCAGTCCTGCGCCGGCCGAGACGCTCTACCAGTTCAATGAGTCGCCGCTGCTGGCCCGCCAGAGTCGGCAGGAGTCCAATGCCCGCAGCTACCCACGGCGGATTCCCCTGGCCCTCAAGCGTGCCAAGGGGCTGTATGTCGAGGATGTCGAGGGCCGCACCTTCATCGATTGTCTGGCCGGCGCTGGCACACTGGCGCTGGGGCATAACCACCCAGTGGTGATCGAAGCGATCCAGCAGGTGCTGGCCGATGAGCTGCCGTTGCATACCCTGGACCTGACCACGCCGGTCAAGGACCGTTTCGTCCAGGACCTGTTCGGCCTGTTGCCGGCAGAGCTGGCCGCCGAGGCGAAGATCCAGTTCTGCGGCCCCACCGGTACTGACGCCGTGGAAGCGGCCCTCAAGCTGGTGCGCACCGCCACCGGCCGCAGCACCGTGCTGTCGTTCCAGGGCGGTTATCACGGCATGAGCCAGGGGGCGTTGAGCCTGATGGGCAGCCTGGGGCCGAAGAAACCCTTGGGCGCCTTGCTCAGCAGCGGCGTGCAGTTCATGCCATACCCCTACGATTACCGCTGCCCGTTCGGGCTGGGCGGTGTGGCGGGCGTGAAGGCCAATCTGCATTACCTGGAAAACCTGCTGAATGACCCCGAGGCCGGCGTGCAATTGCCGGCAGCCGTCATCGTCGAAGTGGTGCAGGGCGAGGGTGGGGTCATTCCTGCCGACCTGGACTGGCTGCGCGGTTTGCGGCGGATCACCGAGCAGGCGGGGGTGGCGTTGATCGTCGACGAAATCCAGAGCGGCTTCGGCCGGACCGGCAAGATGTTTGCGTTCGAGCACGCCGGGATCATCCCGGACGTGGTCGTGCTGTCCAAGGCCATCGGTGGCAGCCTGCCGCTGGCGGTGGTGGTTTATCGCGATTGGCTCGACACCTGGCTGCCGGGTGCTCACGCCGGGACCTTCCGTGGCAATCAGATGGCCATGGCCGCCGGTTCCGCAGTGATGCGCTATCTGCAGGAGCACGACTTGCCGGCCCACGCCGCCGCCATGGGCGAACGCTTGAGCGAGCACTTGCGCATCCTGCAGCGAGACTTCCCACAACTGGGCGATATCCGCGGTCGCGGGTTGATGCTCGGCGTCGAACTGGTGGACCCAGCGGGTAAACCCGACGCCCTGGGCCATCCGCCGGTGCACGCATGGCTGGCGCCACGGCTGCAACGTGAATGCCTCAAGCGCGGGCTGATCCTTGAGCTGGGTGGCCGGCAGGGCGGCGTGGTGCGATTCCTGCCGCCGCTGATTATCACAAGGGCGGAAATCGACCGGGTCGCCGAAATTTTCGGGCGAGCCCTGCAGGCGGCGGTTGTCGCGGCCTAATTTTCACTCGGGCCCGTACGTTCCTTTCATATCCTGGCTGCGCATGCGCCGCAGCGAACCTCGAGCAAAGATGGAGAGACACCCATGACTTCAGTATTCGACCGCGAGGACATCGTCTTTCAGGTCGTGGTCAACCACGAAGAACAGTATTCGATCTGGCCGGACTACAAGGCCGTGCCCGAAGGCTGGCGTACCGTCGGCAAAAGCGGGTTCAAGAAGGAGTGCCTGGCCTATATCGAAGAAGTCTGGACCGACATGCGCCCGCTGAGCCTGCGCAAGAAGATGGAAGAGCAGGCGGCATTAGCTCAGTAGACCAGGGACTTTGTGGGAGCGAGCCTGCTCGCGATGCAGGCAACTCGGTCTATCAGTCAGGCTAAGGTGATGCTATCGCGAGCAGGCTCGCTCCCACAGGTGGTGTCCGTGCTCATCAAAAAATCAATCAACGCCCGTGCCGCCGCCGGCAGTTGTCGGTGCGGCGGGTAGATCACTGAAAACGGCCGGCTGCGTCCGCCGAAGTCTTCCAGCAAAGCCACCAGTTCCCCGCGCTCGATTCGCTCCCGGACAATGAATTCATAGGTCTGGCAGATCCCCATCCCGGCCTGGGCCAGGGACACGATGCCCAATACATCGTCGGACACCTGCACATTGCCCACCGGCAGCCATTCCCGATCTTGATGATTTTCGCGAAACAGCCAGGGGGCGATGCGTCCGCTGCTGGGCATCACGAAGGGCAGGCAGGCGTGTGCAGCCAGTTCATCGACGTGCCGGGGCATTCCGGCGCGTGCCAGGTAGTGCGGCGCGGCCACCAGGCAAAGGCGGGCGTCTTCGAGCTTGCGGCCGACCAGCCCGCTGTCCGGCAATGGCCCGAGGCGGATCGCCAGGTCATACCCCTCGGCCACCAGGTCGACATTGCGGTTGGTGATGCTCAGCTCGACCCGCACTTGCGGGCACGCCTGGGCGAAACGCGACAGCAGCGACGGCAGGCGGTAATGACCGTAGGTAGTCGGCACGCTCAGGCGTACGCGACCGGTCAGGACACCGTCCTGGCCCTGGATTCGCCGCTCGGCATCGTCAATCAGGGCAAAGGCCGAGCGCGACTGTTCCAGGTACAACGTGCCGGCATCGGTCAGGTTCAGCCGCCGGGTCGTACGTCGCAACAATTGCACCCCAAGCCGGGCTTCGAGGCGGGAGATGGCGCGGCTCAGGACCGAAGGCGTGGTCCCCAGCGCCACGGCGCCGGCGCTGAGGGTGCCTTTTTCCACGACTGTGACGAAGGCTTCCACGTCCGCCAGATGATCGAAACGACGGGCCATTGTTGCCTCCAGAGGCTAGGTGATGTTCCGGGCAGCCAGTTTATCGCCGGTAAGCGCATCAATACAGTGAGCCATCTTTTATCGAAGCGTTCTGGAGTCATCATGAAAAAGCTCACTACCTTGGCAACGTCTGTCGTTCTGGCAGGCATCAGCGTCGCGGCCCATGCCGATAACGTGCTGGTGGTCCTGTCGGACGCCGATCATCTGGATCTGAAAAATGGCCAGGTCTTCTCCACCGGTTTTTACCTCAACGAATTGCTGCAACCGGTGAAACTGTTGCTGGAAGCGGGTCACCAGGTGACATTCGCAACGCCCGAGGGCAAGGCGCCGACGCTGGACCGTTCCTCGGTGGACAAGATGTACTTCAACAATGACTCGGCGGAGCTGGAGCGCTACCAGGCGTTGCTGGCGCAGTTGAACATCACCTCGGCCAAGGACTCACCGGTGATCAGCCTGGCCCGTGTCGAGCAGATCGGCCTGGGGCGGTTCGACGCCCTGTACATCCCCGGCGGGCACGCGCCGATGCAGGATTTGCTGACCAGCGCACCGCTGGGACGGGTGCTGACGCATTTTCATGACAAGGGCAAGACCACCGCGCTGGTCTGCCACGGGCCGATAGCGCTGCTGTCGACCCTGCCCGATGCCAGGGGCTTCGTCGACCAGTTGGCCGCCAAAGGCCAGGCCTCGGCCAAGGCCGACTGGATCTACGCCGGGTACAAGATGACGGTGATCAGCAATCAGGAAGAAGAACTGGCCAAGGGGCTTCTGGGCGGCGGGAGCATGAAGTTCTATCCACAAACCGCATTGGAACAGGCGGGTGGGCAATACCGCAGCAACACATCGCCATGGATGTCCCATGTGGTCATGGACCGGGAGTTGATCACCGGCCAGAACCCGGCGTCGGCGCTGGAGGTGGGGCAGGTGTTGGTCAAGCGTCTGGCGCAGTAGCCAGCAGCACTACAAATCTCCTGTGGGAGCGAGCCTGCTCGCGATAGCGGAGTGTCAGCCAACATTAACTTTACTGACCCACCGCGATCGCGAGCAGGCTCGCTCCCACAGGTTTCAAGATGTGCCTGGGATTTATTTGAACCGCCGCTCCACCCCTTTCTCCACCAGGATCTTCGCCGAAATCTCTTCCACGGAAAAATGCGTGGAGTTGATGTGTGGAATATTCTCCCGCCGGAACAGGTTTTCCACTTCTCGCACTTCGAACTCGCACTGGGCATAGCTCGAATAGCGGCTGTTGGGCTTGCGCTCGTTGCGGATCGCGGTCAGGCGGTCCGGGTCGATGGTCAGGCCGAACAGCTTGTGCTGGTGGGCGCGCAGGGCGCTGGGCAGTTGCAGGCGCTCCATGTCGTCTTCGGTCAGCGGATAGTTGGCCGCACGGATGCCGAACTGCATCGCCATGTACAGGCACGTCGGCGTCTTACCACAGCGCGACACCCCCACCAGGATCAGGTCGGCCTTGTCGTAATAATGCGTGCGGGCCCCGTCATCGTTGTCCAGCGCGAAGTTGACCGCCTCGATCCGCTCCATGTAGTTGGAGTTGTGGCCAATGGAATGGGACTTGCCGACCGAGTAGGACGAGTGCTCGCTCAGTTCCTGTTCCAGGGGCGCCAGGAACGTGGAAAAAATGTCGATCATGAAACCATTGGACGTTGCGAGAATCTCACGGATGTCTTGATTGACGATGGTATCGAAGATAATCGGGCGGAAACCGTCGGTTTCGGCGGCTTTATTGATTTGCTGTACCATGGCCCGCGCCTTGTCGACGTTGTCGATGTACGGACGTATGAACTTGGCGAAGGTAATGTTTTCGAATTGTGCCAACAGGCTTTGGCCTAGCGTTTCGGCCGTGATGCCGGTGCCGTCGGAGATAAAGAAAGCAGATCGTTTCATTTGCGCCTTGGGCCTTAAGCTAGTGAGCTAGTGACGATTCTTGGATATGATAGGCGCGATTTGCCGGCCGCCAGTGGTCCGCATTCTCACTTATTTTCCAGGTCCAGGCCATATCGCCGGTCATCGCTCCCCTGGAGCCACCGGTGCCTTGAGCTTTTCCAACACAGTTAGTGGAGAGATCACCTTGGTAGAGTACGTAGTTTCCCTCGATAAGCTCGGCGTCCATGATGTGGAGCATGTGGGGGGCAAGAACGCATCCCTGGGCGAGATGATCAGCAACCTCGCCGGTGCCGGTGTATCGGTGCCAGGTGGCTTCGCCACGACCGCCCAGGCTTATCGTGATTTCCTGGAACTGAGCGGCCTGAACAAGCAGATCCACGATGCGCTCGATGCCCTGGACGTCGATGACGTCAATGCCCTGGCCAAGACTGGTGCCCAGATCCGCCAATGGATCATGGACGCCGAGTTCCCCGAGAAACTGAACGCCGAGATCCGCACCGCGTTCGCCAAGTTGTCCGAAGGCAATCCGGACATCGCCGTCGCCGTGCGTTCCTCGGCCACCGCCGAAGACCTGCCGGATGCCTCCTTCGCCGGCCAGCAGGAAACCTTCCTGAACATCCGTGGCGTGGAAAACGTCATCCGTGCCGCCAAGGAAGTCTTCGCCTCCCTTTTCAACGACCGTGCCATTTCCTACCGCGTGCACCAGGGCTTCGACCACAAGCTGGTCGCCCTGTCCGCCGGTGTGCAGCGCATGGTCCGCTCCGAAACCGGCACCGCCGGCGTGATGTTCACCCTCGACACCGAGTCGGGTTTCCGTGACGTGGTGTTCATCACCGGCGCCTACGGCCTGGGTGAAACCGTCGTGCAGGGCGCGGTGAACCCGGATGAGTTCTACGTCCACAAAGGCACGCTGCAAGTCGGTCGTCCAGCCATCCTGCGCCGCAACCTGGGCAGCAAGGCCATCAAGATGATCTACGGCGACGAAGCCAAGGCCGGCCGTTCGGTGAAGACCGTCGATGTGGACAAGGCCGAGCGCGCGCGTTTTTGCCTCAGCGATGCCGAAGTCAGCGAGCTGGCCAAGCAGGCGATGATCATCGAGCAGCACTACAAGTGCCCGATGGACATCGAGTGGGCCAAGGACGGTGACGACGGCAAGCTGTACATCGTGCAGGCCCGTCCGGAAACCGTGAAGAGCCGCACCCAGGCCAACGTCATGGAGCGCTACCTGCTCAAGGAAACCGGCACTGTGCTGGTGGAAGGCCGTGCCATCGGCCAGCGCATCGGCGCGGGCAAGGTGCGGATCATCAAGGACGTCTCGGAGATGGACAAGGTCCAGGCCGGCGACGTATTGGTCTCCGACATGACCGACCCGGACTGGGAACCGGTGATGAAGCGCGCCAGCGCCATCGTCACCAACCGCGGCGGGCGTACCTGCCACGCGGCGATCATCGCCCGTGAACTGGGGATCCCGGCCGTGGTGGGTTGCGGCAACGCCACCCAACTGCTCAAGGACGGCCAGGGCGTGACCGTTTCCTGCGCCGAAGGCGATACCGGCTACATCTTCGAGGGCGAACTGGGCTTCGACATCAAGAAGAACTCCGTGGACGCCATGCCGGACCTGCCGTTCAAGATCATGATGAACGTCGGCAACCCGGATCGCGCCTTCGACTTCGCGCAGTTGCCCAATGCCGGTGTGGGCCTGGCCCGCCTGGAATTCATCATCAACCGCATGATCGGCGTACACCCCAAGGCATTGCTGAACTACGACGGCCTGCCGCAGGAAATCAAGGACAGCGTCGACAAGCGCATTGCCGGTTACAACGATCCGGTCGGTTTCTACGTCGAGAAGCTGGTGGAAGGCATCAGCACCCTGGCGGCGGCGTTCTGGCCGAAAAAGGTCATCGTGCGCCTGTCGGACTTCAAGTCCAATGAATACGCCAACCTGATCGGCGGCAAACTCTACGAACCGGAAGAAGAAAACCCGATGCTGGGCTTCCGTGGTGCTTCGCGCTACATCAGCGAATCGTTCCGCGACTGCTTCGAACTCGAATGCCGCGCCCTCAAGCGCGTGCGTAACGAGATGGGCCTGACCAACGTCGAGATCATGGTGCCGTTCGTGCGGACCCTGGGCGAAGCGAGCCAGGTCGTCGACCTGCTGGCGGAAAACGGCCTGGCCCGTGGCGACAATGGCCTGCGCGTGATCATGATGTGCGAGCTGCCGTCCAACGCCATCCTGGCTGAAGAATTCCTCGAGTTCTTCGACGGTTTCTCCATTGGTTCCAACGACCTGACCCAGCTGACCCTGGGCCTGGACCGTGACTCCGGGATCATCGCGCACCTGTTCGACGAGCGGAACCCGGCGGTCAAGAAGCTGCTGGCCAACGCCATTGCCGCCTGCAACAAGGCTGGCAAGTACATCGGCATCTGCGGCCAGGGCCCTTCGGACCACCCGGACCTGGCCAAGTGGCTGATGGAGCAGGGCATCGAAAGCGTTTCGTTGAACCCGGACTCCGTGTTGGAAACCTGGTTCTTCCTGGCTGAGGGTCAGGCGGCGGTCTGATCGAGTGAAGGGATCTGATCGACTAAAGCCCGCCAGTTAAACGCAGAACCTGTGGGAGCGGGCTTGCTCGCGAAAGCGGTGTGTCAGACAACATCAATGTTGACTGTTCCGCCGTCTTCGCGAGCAAGCCCGCTCCCACAGGGGGTGCGCTTAACCGACTGGCATTAGCCGGGTCCCTTTTGATTGAAGTAGGGCGGGCTCCACGCGGATGCCGCCCTTTTTTGTGCAAGAAGATTATGCAAAGCAGCAGCAACCTCTTTCCTGTCGCCCTGATCAGCGCCGAGCGGCGCGGTGATCTGAGCGAAGACGTCTATCGCTTGAAACCCGGCAACAGCCCGGACGCCAGCGTCGAACTGGCCGTCACCCGGCTGGGCATGGCCGACGCCTGCGAAACCCGTGGGGTCCCGGTGATCCTGTTGCACGGCAGTTTTTCCAATCGGCGTTTCTGGTATTCGCCCAAGGGCCTGGGCCTGGGGGCGTACCTGGCACGCCTGGGGTTCGATGTCTGGATCCCCGAGATGCGCGGCCATGGGTTGTCCCAGCGCAACCAGGGTTATCGCCACAATCGCGTGGCCGACTACGCCCGCTACGACTTGCCGGCCATTGGCGCCTTCGTGCGTGAACAGAGCGGGCAAGTGCCCCACTGGATCGGTCATTCCCTGGGTGGCATCACCCTGGCGGCCGCCTTGGGCGGCCATTACCTGGGCGAGCCGGCGGTGGCTTCGGCGGCGTTTTTTGGCACCCAGGTCAGCCGCACCTACTGGCCGCTGAAGATTCCGCCGGTGGAATGGAGCGGCCGCTTCATCCTCAAGCGTTTTGCCCAATTGTCCGGCTCAAGGCTCAAGCGCGGTCCCGAGGATGAGCCCATCGGCCTGGCCCTGGAAAGCATGCGCTGGTACGGCCTGTTCGGGCGTTTCGGCGATGCCGAGAAGAACTGGTGGGCCGGGTTGGCCGATGTCCGGTTGCCGGTGCTGGCGGTGAGCGCCGCGGGCGATCATCAGGACCCCACCTGGGCGTGCCGCAAGCTCTTTGACCAGATCGGTTCCGAGCACAAACAGTTTGTCTGCCTGGGCCGGGAACAAGGTTTCAAAGGCGATTTCGGTCACGTCGAGATGCTGGTCAGCAAGGCGGCACAGGCTGAGGTCTGGCCTCTGGTGGCGCGTTGGCTGCAAGATCAGCAGGCACCGTTGCTGGAAAACCTGCCCGCCCTGGCCGAGGCGGTTTAAGCGAAAGGCTCTGACGTGGGCATTTCGCTCTGGTCGGCTTGCGGCTAAGATATGACGCTTCAAGCGGTTCCAGTCACAAACGGTTGCTCATTCAGTCTGACGTTCCAGCCTTTCAGGAGTTGTTCGATGAACCATTACCTCACGCCCGACCTGTGCGACGCCTACCCGGAACTGGTGCAGGTGTTGGAGCCGATGTTCAGCAATTTCGGTGGCCGCGATTCCTTCGGTGGTGAAATCGTGACCATCAAGTGCTTCGAGGACAACTCCCGGGTCAAGGAGCAGGTTGAACTCAAGGGCAACGGCAAGGTGCTGGTGGTCGATGGCGGCGGTTCCCTGCGTCGGGCGCTGCTGGGGGACATGCTGGCGGAAAAAGCCGCGAAAAACGGCTGGGAAGGGCTGGTGGTCTACGGTTGCATCCGCGACGTCGACATCATTGCCCAGACCGACCTCGGGGTTCAGGCCCTGGCCAGTCACCCGATGAAGACTGACCGGCGCGGCGTCGGCGAACTCAATGTGCCGGTGACCTTTGCCGGCGTGACGTTTCGCCCGGGCGAGTATGTCTATGCGGACAATAACGGCGTGATTGTCTCGCCAAGTCCGCTGAAAATGCCTGAATGAAGCAGTACAGCCATAAGGGATGAGGATGTTCGAGGAAGAAAACGCGCAATGGGGGCTGGTGCATGCCCTGGTGCTGGACGGTAAAGGCGGCGCGCGTTCCATAGCCCGGACCGAACTCGACGATTTGCAGTTGCAGGCCCATGAAAGCCTGTGGCTGCACTGGGATCGCAGTCATCCGCAAACCCACACCTGGCTGCGCAAATCCAGCGGCCTGAGCGAATTCAACTGCGACCTGCTGCTCGAAGAGAACACCCGGCCGCGCTTGTTGCCGTTGCCCAACGCCGAATTGCTGCTGTTCCTGCGGGGGATCAACCTCAACCCGGGTGCCGAGCCTGAAGACATGGTCTCGGTACGGATCTTTGCGTCCGCCCAGCGGGTCATCTCCCTGCGCCTGCGTCCGTTGCGCGCCACCGATGAGCTGTTGGCGCAACTGGCCGAGGGAAAGGGCCCGAAGACGGCATCCGAACTCATCCTCTACATGGCGCAATACCTCACCAATAAGGTGCAGGACCTGGTCACCTGCCTCTCCGAAATCGTCGATGGCGAGGAAGAAAAACTCGATACCGACGAACGGTATACCCCCGAGCACGACGCCATTTTGCACATCCGTCGAAGGGCTGCCGGGCTCAAGCGATTCCTGGCGCCACAGCGGGACATCTTCGGCCAGATGACGCGGCTCAAGCTGCCGTGGTTTTTCGACGATGACGGCGACTACTGGAACGAATTGAACAACAGCCTGACCCGTTACCTCGAGGAGCTGGAATTGACCCGAGAGCGCGTGGGGCTTGTGCTGGAGGCCGAAGACCGGCGCCTGTCGGTGCGCATGAACCGCACCATGTACCGCTTCGGCATCATCACCGGGATTTTCCTGCCGATGAGTTTTCTCACCGGCCTTTTGGGTATCAACGTCGGTGGCATTCCGTTTTCCGAAAGCCCCTACGGTTTCATGGTCGCCTGCCTGTTGATGATCTGCGTCGCGACGGGGCAGTGGTTGTTGTTCCGCCGTTTGCGCTGGGTGTGATGGGGTTTCATGTGACCCGACGAAATGTGATCGCGTCTTCCACAGACATCACGAGAGGTGCGTATGCACGATCCGTTTGAACAGTCTTTGCGCGACATGCTCAAGGCTTCGCCGTCCAGCCGGGACGACGATGCATGCCTGGGGCGTGTACTGAAAACCGCCAACCGCCAGGTCGGCGCCGGCGATCTCTTCAGTCTGCTGGGCCGCTGGTTGCCCGCGCTGATGATCGCCCTGAATAATGGATCGGCCCATGTCGCGCCGGTTTCCCGCCGTAAACCTGTTACTCGCACCGCTGATAAGGCTGATTGAATATGGAACTTGATCTCTGGACCCAGAGCCTCGTCACGGCAATGACTGCGTTGTGGACCAAGGTGGCTAACTTCATCCCAAACCTCTTCGGCGCCCTGGTGGTGTTGTTGCTGGGCTTTGTCGTGGCCAAGCTGCTGGACACGCTGCTGTCCAAGTTGCTCGCCAAATTGGGCCTCGATCGCCTGATGGGTGGCACCGGCCTGACCAAACTGTTGTCTCGAGGCGGCATCCAGGTACCGATCTCGACCCTGGTCGGCAAGATTGTGTATTGGTTCGTGCTGCTTATTTTCCTGGTTTCCGCAGCAGAATCCCTTGGCCTTGAGCGAGTTTCGGCTACGCTTGATATGCTTGCGCTGTATTTGCCGAAGGTTTTTGGTGCTGCGCTGGTGTTGCTGGTCGGCGTTCTGCTGGCGCAACTGGCCAACGGGCTGGTGCGCGGTGCGGCCGAGGGCGTTGGGCTGGACTACGCCGCTGGCGTGGGGCGAATTGCCCAGGGCCTGGTGATCATCATCAGTATTTCGGTGGCAATCAGCCAGTTGGAGGTCAAGACTGACCTGCTCAACCACGTGATCGTGATCGTATTGATTACCGTTGGTCTGGCGGTTGCGCTGGCAATGGGGTTGGGAAGTCGGGAAATCGCCGGTCAGATCCTGGCGGGAATCTATGTGCGTGAATTGTATGAGGTTGGGCAACAAGTGCGTGTTGGCGAGGTCGAAGGCCAGATCGAAGAGATTGGCACGGTGAAGACCACATTGCTGACCGAGGAGGGCGAGTTGGTGTCGCTTTCCAATCGGATCCTGCTGGAACAGCATGTGAGTAGCCGCTAACCCGGCAAACCCTGCTAATGTATGCCGCCGCAAAATGCCCGATATCGCAGGCTGCGGCGCACATTGACCTAGACTGTCGGCCCGACTTGTTTTGAACAAACCCCAATCGCTATCCACGCGCTACGAACCCCGTGATCTCTCCGATGAGGAGTTGGTCGCGCGCGCGCATACGGAGCTGTTTCACGTAACGCGCGCCTATGAAGAGTTGATGCGTCGTTACCAGAGAACGTTATTTAACGTTTGTGCACGTTATCTCGGGAACGATCGTGATGCTGACGATGTCTGTCAGGAGGTGATGTTGAAGGTGCTGTATGGCCTGAAGAACTTCGAGGGGAAATCGAAGTTCAAGACATGGCTTTATAGCATCACGTACAACGAATGCATCACACAGTACCGCAAGGAACGGCGAAAGCGTCGCTTGATGGACGCGTTGAGCCTGGACCCTCTCGAGGAAGCGTCGGAAGATAAGGCGCCCAAGCCCGAGGAAAAGGGTGGACTCGATCGCTGGCTGGTCTATGTGAACCCGATCGATCGGGAAATTCTGGTGCTACGATTTGTCGCAGAGCTGGAATTCCAGGAGATCGCAGACATAATGCATATGGGTTTGAGCGCGACAAAAATGCGTTACAAGCGTGCTCTTGACAAATTGCGTGAGAAATTTGCAGGCATTGCTGAAACTTAGTTCGGCGCAAATATCTCTTACGTGTAGGCAAGTTCTGATAGACTTGCCGCCGAGTTGTCCCCCGGTTTGCGGGACTGCTTCACAATCACCAGATGGGGATTTAACGGATGAAACTGAAAAACACCTTGGGCTTTGCCATTGGTTCTTTGATTGCTGCCACTTCGTTCGGCGCTCTGGCACAAGGCCAAGGCGCAGTTGAAATCGAAGGCTTCGCCAAGAAAGAAATGTTCGACAGCGCTCGTGATTTCAAGAACAACGGCAACCTGTTCGGCGGTTCGGTTGGTTACTTCCTGACCGACGACGTTGAACTGCGTCTGGCCTACGACGAAGTGCACAACGCACGTACCGAAGACGGCACTAACGTCAAGGGCGCCAACACCGCTCTGGACGCTCTGTACCACTTCAACAACCCAGGCGACATGCTGCGTCCTTATGTTTCTGCCGGTTTCTCCGACCAGAGCATCGACCAGAATGGCAGCAACGGTCGTAACCGTTCTACCTTCGCCAACGTTGGTGGCGGCGCCAAGCTGTATTTCACCGACAACTTCTACGCCCGTGCCGGCGTTGAAGCTCAGTACAACATCGACCAGGGCGACACCGAGTGGGCTCCTAGCGTTGGTATCGGTGTGAACTTCGGTGGCGGCTCCAAGCCTGCTGCTGCTCCAGTTCCAGCACCAGCTGAAGTCTGCTCCGACAGCGACAACGATGGCGTGTGCGACAACGTCGACAAGTGCCCTGACACCCCAGCCAACGTAACCGTTGACGCTGATGGCTGCCCAGCTGTTGCTGAAGTCGTACGTGTTGAGCTGGACGTCAAGTTCGACTTCGACAAGTCGGTCGTTAAAGAAAACAGCTACGGCGACATCAAGAACCTGGCTGATTTCATGAAGCAGTACCCATCGACCAGCACCACTGTTGAAGGTCACACTGACTCCGTCGGTCCTGACGCTTACAACCAGAAACTGTCTGAGCGTCGTGCAAACGCCGTTAAGCAAGTTCTGACCAACCAGTACGGTGTTGAATCGACTCGTGTTCAGTCTGTTGGCTACGGCGAATCCCGCCCAGTTGCTGACAACGCCACTGAAGCTGGTCGTGCAGTTAACCGTCGCGTAGAAGCGCAGGTTGAAGCTCAAGCTAAGTAATTAGCCCACAGCTTTGGAAAAGCCCGGCCTAGGCCGGGCTTTTCTTTGCCTGGGATTTATGACTCAGGGTTGGAACACTGAACCTGTGGGAGCGAGCTTGCTCGCGATGGCGGCCTTACGGTTAACCAGGATTTTTGGATTGGGTACATATCCGTTGCTGCGGTAACGGCCTCTTAGGGTTCCGCCCTGACGGCGGCTCACTTTTGAGAAGCGCAAAAGTAAGCAAAACGCTTCTGCCCCACCACTCGGTGCCTCGCCTAGGCTCGGCATGCCCGAACGAAGGCATTGCTCCGTGGGCCCGCCGCGAAGGGCCATCCATGGCCCAGCGCGGCTATCCCGGCATCCATGCCGGGATGCCCACTACGCAATACCTGCGTTCGGCCAGCGTGGTTAACGGGGCGCCCCAGATCAAGATCAAAAGCGAGGCGGCCTTCCAGCCGACCTGTCTCTCCCGGTCGTACACCCATCCGATCTGTGGGAGCAAAGCTTGCTCGCGAGGCGGCCTTCCAGCCGACCTGGCTCTTCCGGTCGTACACCCATCCGATCTGTGGGAGCAAAGCTTGCTCGCGAGGCGGCCTTCCAGCCGACCTGTCTCTCCCGGTCGTACACCCATCCGATCTGTGGGAGCAAAGCTTGCTCGCGAGGCGGCCTTCCAGCCGACCTGTCTCTCCCGGTCGTACACCCATCCGATCTGTGGGAGCAAAGCTTGCTCGCGAGGCGGCCTTCCAGCCGACCTGTCTCTCCCGGTCGTACACCCATCCGATCTGTGGGAGCAAAGCTTGCTTGCGAGGCGGCCTGACAGCCGACCTGGTTCTTCCGGTCGTACACCCATCCGATCTGTGGGAGCAAAGCTTGCTCGCGAGGCGGCCTTCCAGCCGACCTGTCTCTCCCGGTCGTACTCCGATCCCATTGTGGGTGTCTGTCAGAGGGCTGAAACCTGAGCCCAGGCCGGCGGGGAGGCGGCCAGTTCAGCCGCGCCGGCCACTGCGCCAATCACCAGGATCGCCGGGCTCTTGAGTTGAAAGGTGCTGGCATCGGCTTCCATCGAGGCCAGGTCGCTGCGGCAGTCACGCTGGTGGGGCAGGGAGGCGTTTTCGATCATGGCCACGGGTGTGTCCGCCGCCAGGCCGCCGGCCAGCAATTGCTCGCGAATCTCGCTCAGCTTCGCCACGCCCATGTACACCACCAGGGTGGTTCCGCTTTGCGCCAGGGCTTGCCAGTTCAGGCTGCTGCCGTCCTGGGTGTGGGCCGTCACCAGCGTCACGCCCCGGGCAATCCCGCGCAGGGTCAGTGGAATATCGCACTGGGTCGCCCCCGCGAGGCCGGCGGTGATGCCATTGACCATCTCCACTTCGACACCGTGCTCGCGCAGCCACTGCGCCTCTTCACCACCGCGTCCGAAGATGCAGGGGTCGCCGCCCTTGAGACGCACCACGCATTTGCCCTGGCGGGCATAACGCAGCATCAGGCGATGGATAAAGGCCTGGGGTGTGGAGCGGCAGCCGCCGCGCTTGCCCACGGCAATGATGCGCGCATCGGGGCAATGCTCCAGCACCGCGGCGTTGACCAGATCGTCGATCAACACCACGTCGGCCTCGCCCAGGGCGCGCACGGCTTTGAGGGTCAGCAATTCAGGGTCACCGGGACCTGCACCCACCAGCCAGACTTTTGCGTTCATAGTGTTTTCCTCACGAGATAGCCGCCAGCGGTTGCGCAGTGGCAACCAGCAGGCGCTTGATTTCCGGTACGCAGGAGCCGCATTGCGTGCCACAGCCCAGTTCCTGTTTGAGCCCCTGCAAGTCCAGGCCACGTTCGATGCCTGCGCAGATCGCACGCTGGCTGACGTTCATGCAGTTGCACAGCGTTTTACTGCCACCCGTTGCGGCGCCGACGTTGCCCGGCGGCGCGCTCAAAGGCGCCAGCAGCCAGCGCCGCAGTTGTTCATCGGCACGACCTTCCAGCCACAGGTTCTGCAGCCAGTGCCGGGCCAGGGTTTCGCCTGCCAGGCGAATGGCGGTGATGCGGCCGTTTTCGATGCGCACCCGTTTACCGATGGAGCGACGCGGATCGTCATAGGCCAGCACCGGCCCCTCGATCAGGCCCAATTGTTCGTCGATGGCCTGAAGCAGTTGCGGTTCAGGGGCAACGGCGCTGGCAGCGCGAATCAGCAACGCGGGACGCTCACGGCCAGTCAGGCTCAGGCTGACGTAGGAAAACGCCTCACACAGGGGGCGTAGGGCCTCCAGATGCTGTTGAACATCGCCTTCGATCAAGGCGAAAAGCTGCCAAGGCAGGTCCACCGGTTCCAGGCGCACGCCGCTGTGCTTGAGTTCCGGTTGTTTCGACAAGGGGTCGAAGGCCGGTTGCGTCAGGGTATTGACCCCACCCTTGAGGAACCGGTCGCCCCAGTGCATGGGCAGGAAGGCCTGGCCGGGGCGCACACTGTCATCGCTGTCCACGGCCACGATCACGCTGCCGCGACGGCTCTTGAGGCTGACCAGGTCGCCCGCTTGCAGGCGATGGCGTTGCAGTTCGTCGGGGTGCAGGCTGAGGACCGCTTCGTTCACATGACCAAACAACTGCGCGGCGGTACCGGTACGGCTCATGCCGTGCCACTGGTCACGCAAGCGGCCGGTGTTCAGGGTCAATGGGTAGCGGGCGTCACGCAGCTCCTTGGCGGCGCGATACGGGTCGGCCACAAACCGCGCCCGGCCGTTGTCGGTAGGAAAAATCCCGTCCACGTACAGGCGCGCCGTCCCGACCGTGGCGCCGTCCGGGAAGGGCCATTGCTGAGGGCCGAGTTGATCGATCAGGGCATGGCTGATGCCCGACAAGTCCAGGTCGCGGCCACGGGTCAGCTGTTTGTATTCATCGAACAGTTGGGCCGGGCTTTCAAAGGCGAACAGGCTGGGCAAGCTTGGGCGCAGACGTTTCTCCAGGCGTTGTGCGAAATCCACGGTGATTGCCCAGTCCGCACGTGCTTCACCCGGTGCGCCGATGGCCCGGCGGACGTGGGAAATGCGCCGTTCGGAGTTGGTCACCGAACCTTCTTTCTCGCCCCAACTGGCCGCTGGCAGCAGCAGGTCGGCAAACGCGGCGGTTTCGGTGGTCCGGAAAGCTTCCTGCAACACCACGAATGGACAGGCTTGCAGGGCTTCACGTACCGCGGTCTGGTCCGGCATCGATTGCGCAGGGTTGGTGCAGGCGATCCACAAGGCCTTGATCTTGCCGCTGCGCACCTGCTCGAACAGCTCGATGGCGCTCAAGCCAGTGGTGGCGGGCAGTTGCTCGACGCCCCAGTAGCGGGCGACTTCCGCACGATGTTCCGGGTTGGCGGCTTCGCGATGGCCCGGCAGCAGGTTCGACAGGCTGCCGGTTTCCCGCCCGCCCATGGCATTGGGTTGGCCGGTCAGCGAGAAAGGCCCCGCCCCCGGCCGGCCGATTTGCCCCGTGGCCAGGTGCAGGTTGATCAGTGCGCTGTTTTTCGCGCTGCCGGCGGTGGACTGGTTCAACCCCATGCACCACAAGGACAGGAAACTCGGCGACGTGCCGACCCATTCGGCGCACTGCTGCAGTTGTTCGACACTGATGCCGCACAGCTGGGCGACCATGGTCGGGGTGTAATCACGTACCAGGTTTTTCAGGTCGGCCAGGCCTTCGGTATGGGCCTTGATGAAGTCGCGGTCGACCCAGTCTTCCCACAGCAGTAAGTGCAAAATCCCATGGAACAAGGCGACATCGGTGCCCGGCAGGATCGCCAGGTGCAGGTCCGCCAGGTCGCAGGTGTCGGTGCGCCGGGGGTCGATGACGATGATTTTCATCTGCGGCCGGCGGGATTTAGCCTCTTCGAGGCGGCGAAACAGGATGGGATGGGCGTAGGCCATGTTACTGCCGACGATCATCACGCAATCGCTCAGTTCCAGGTCTTCGTAGCTGCAGGGCGGGGCGTCGGCGCCGAGGCTGCGCTTGTAGCCCACCACGGCGGAGGACATGCACAGCCGCGAATTGCTGTCGATGTTATTGGTGCCCACCAATGCCCGGGCGAGCTTGTTGAAGGCGTAGTAATCCTCGGTCAACAGTTGGCCGGAGATGTAGAACGCCACGCTGTCCGGGCCGTGTTCGGCGATGGTCTCGGCGAAGACACTGGCAGCGTGATCCAGGGCGCTGTCCCAGTCGGTGCGGGCGCGGGCCAGGCCTTTGCCCAGGCGCAACTCGGGATAGAGGGCGCGGGCGGCGAGGTCGCCTGTCAGGTGCAGTGTCGAACCCTTGCTGCACAGTTTGCCAAAATTGGCCGGATGGGCGGGATCGCCGCTGACGCCGAGGATGCGCTCGTCGTCATGCTCGATCAGGACGCCGCAACCGACCCCGCAATAACAGCAGGTCGAGGCAGTGATCTGGCGGTTCATCAGCTTGCGTCCCGCAGTGCCAACTGCACCCGGCCGTTCTCGACCCGGGCCGAATGATGATGGGCGCAGCCCACGTCCGGAGCCTGGGCCTGGCCGCTTTCCAGGTCGATCTGCCAGTTGTGCAGCGGGCAGGCCACGCGCTTGCCGTAGACCAATCCTTGGGACAGCGGGCCACCCTTGTGCGGGCAACGGTCATCGAGGGCGAACACTTCATCGTCGCTGGTACGAAAAATCGCGATGTCGCCTTTCGGGCCGTTGATGATGCGCGAACCGAGGATATTGATCTCTTCCAGTGCGCAGATATCCAGCCAGTTCATGCCGGCACCTCCAGGTTTTTCACAGGGATGACCTCAAATTCTTTCTTCAACTGAGGCTGTTCCAGGCGTTGTTTCCAGGGGTCTTGCTCCAGCGACAGGGAAAACTTCAAGCGCTCATGGAGCGCTTTGCGTCGTTCCGAGTCTTCGAGCACGGCTTTCTTGATGTGCTCCATGCCAACCCGCTGCATGTAGTGCACAGTGCGTTCGAGGTAGAAGGCTTCCTCGCGGTACAGCTGCAGGAAGGCGCCGTTGTATTCGCGCACTTCTTCGGCCGTCTTGAGCTTGACGAAAAACTCCGCGACTTCGGTCTTGATCCCGCCGTTGCCGCCGATGTACATCTCCCAGCCGGAGTCGACGCCGATAATGCCAACGTCCTTGATGCCGGCTTCCGAGCAGTTGCGTGGGCAACCGGAGACGGCCAGCTTCACCTTGTGAGGCGACCACATGTTGAACAGGTCGTGTTCCAGCTCGATGCCCAGTTGGGTCGAGTTCTGCGTGCCGAAGCGGCAGAACTCGCTGCCCACGCAGGTCTTCACCGTGCGGATGGACTTGCCGTAGGCGTGGCCGGACGGCATGTCGAGGTCTTTCCACACGCCGGGCAGGTCCTGCTTCTTGATCCCCAGCAAATCGATGCGTTGGCCGCCGGTGACCTTGACCATGGGCACGTTGTATTTGTCGGCCACGTCGGCGATGCGCCGCAGTTCCGAAGGGTTGGTCACGCCACCCCACATCCGCGGGACCACGGAGTAGGTGCCGTCTTTCTGAATGTTGGCGTGGGCGCGTTCGTTGATCAAGCGCGACTGTGGGTCGTCGTGGGCTTCGCCGGGCCAGGTGGAAATCAGGTAGTAGTTCAACGCCGGGCGGCAGGTGGCGCAGCCGTTGGGGGTGCGCCAGTTCAGGTAGCTCATGGCCCCGGCGATGGTCAGCAGGTGCTGGTCGCGGATCGCCTGGCGGATCTGGCCGTGGTTGAGGTCGCTGCAACCGCAGATGGCTTTTTCGCTTTTCGGCTTGACGTCCGCCGCGCCGCCGACGGTGTTGATCAGGATCTGCTCCACCAGGCCGGCGCACGAGCCGCAGGAGCTGGCGGCCTTGGTGTGTTTTTTCACGTCATCGACGCTGAACAACCCGTGCTCCTGGATCGCCTTGACGATGGTGCCTTTGCACACGCCGTTGCAGCCGCAGACTTCGGCGGTGTCGGCCATGCTCATGGCTTTGTCCTGGCCCTGGTGGCCTACGTCGCCCAAAGCGTTTTCACCGAACATCAAGTGATCGCGAATCTCGCTGATGCCGTGGTTCTCACGGATCTGGCGGAAATACCAGCCGCCGTCTGCGGTGTCGCCGTACAGGCAGGCGCCGACCAGCACGTCATCCTTGATCACCAGTTTTTTGTAGACGCCGCCGATGGGGTCGGAAAGGGTGATGGTCTCGGTGCCTTCGCCGCCCATGAAGTCGCCGGCGGAGAACAGGTCGATGCCGGTGACCTTCAACTTGGTTGAGGTGACCGAACCCTTGTAAGTGGCGAAGCCCAGTTGCGCGAGGTGGTTGGCGCAGACCTTGGCCTGTTCGAACAACGGCGCCACCAGGCCGTAGGCCGTGCCGCGGTGGCTGGCGCATTCACCGATGGCGTAGATGCGCGGGTCGTAGGTTTGCATCGTGTCGTTGACCAGGATCCCGCGGTTGCACGGGATGCCGGATTTTTCCGCCAGTTCGGTATTGGGACGAATGCCGGCGGCCATCACCACCAGGTCGGCGGGGATGATGTCGCCGTTCTTGAACTGGACCGAGCCGACCCGGCCATTGCCGGCATCGTGCAAGGCCTGGGTCTGTTCGCAGAGGCGGAATTTCAGGCCACGGTTTTCCAGGGCGGTCTGCAGCAGTTGGCCGCTGGTCTTGTCCAGTTGCCGTTCCAACAGCCATTCACCGATGTGGACGACGGTCACGTCCATGCCCCGCAGCTTCAAGCCGTTGGCCGCTTCCAGGCCGAGCAGGCCGCCGCCGATCACCACCGCGTGCTTGTGGGTCTTGGCGGTGTTGATCATCGCCTGGGTGTCGGCGATGTCGCGGTAGCCGATCACGCCTTCCAGGGTGTTGCCAGGAATCGGCAGGATGAAGGGCGTGGAGCCGGTGGCGATCAGCAGGCGGTCGTATTCGGCTTCGCTGCCGTCTTCGGCGATGACCCGGCGCTTGACCCGGTCGATCTCCACCACTTTGCGGTTGAGCAGCAGCTTGATGTTGTTGTCCAGGTACCAGCTCAGGTCGTTGAGCACGATCTCTTCGAACGTCTGCTCACCGGCCAGCACCGGCGAGAGCAGGATGCGGTTGTAGTTGGTGTGGGGCTCGGCGCCGAACACCGTGATGTCGTACAGCTCGTTGCTCAGCTTGAGCAGTTCCTCGAGGGTTCGAACCCCGGCCATGCCGTTGCCGATCATCACCAGTTTGAGTTTTTTCATCAGGGTTCTCCGCAAGCTCAGGTCCGCTTTATCACGGCGATCGGACTGGCTCGGTCATTTTTACGAAAACAAAAAAAGGCGTCCCGCTAGCAAGCTAGCGAGGACGCCTTTGTCCTGGTCCCGTTCTCTCGGGAAGCACCGCCTTCATCGTTGGAGGCGTTGCCTTATGTATGTTGATAGGGGGTATGCAGTGGTTGTGCCAAGTGGCTCGAAGGTGCGGATTTATTGAGCAGCGGGCTGGTTGAGCGGATTGGGGAGGGGGTTATTGCACCGAATCAAAGCGTGTTGCCCGGTAATGGAGCGTGGCAGCCGATAGCTTTGTAGTGGCAGGCGGGCCGCCATCGCGAGCAAGCTTTGCTCCCACAGCAGATCCCCTGTGGCAGTAAATTCCCTGTGGGAGCAGATCCCCTGTGGCAGCAAATTCCCTGTGGGAGCAGATCCCCTGTGGGAGCAAATTCCCTGTGGGAGCAGATCCCCTGTGGGAGCAAATTCCCTGTGGGAGCAGATCCCCTGTGGCAGCAAATTCCCTGTGGGAGCAGATCCCCTGTGGCAGCAAATTCCCTGTGGGAGCAGATCCCCTGTGGCAGCAAATTCCCTGTGGGAGCAGATC
>NZ_MUOA01000111.1:0-60907 GCF_002001065.1 Pseudomonas sp. A25(2017)
AACTCTTGTTTCAGGCTCATGGCGTCTCTCGTAGTCCAAGGCATGATGGCTTTCCGGCGAAATTGGCTCGCTGGAAAGTGTCCACCATGTCCCCGCACACCCGTCAACCATGTGTCCGGTCCGTACAAAAAGCGCGAAAGTAACCAAAGCGCTTTTGCCCCACCACTTGCTGCCTCGCCTAGGCTCGGCATGCCCTCACTCCGGCATTGCTCCGTGGGCCCGCCGCGAAGGGCCATCCATGGCCCAGCGCGGCTATCCCGGCATCCATGCCGGGATGCCCACTCCACAATGCCTGCGTTCGGCCATCGTGGTTAACGGGGCGCCGAGATCAACGTCCACCACGAGGCGGCCTGATAGCCGACCTGGCTCTCCCGGTCGTACACCCGTCAGTTCTGTGGGAGCAAAGCTTGCTCGCGAAGAGGCCAGCACATCCAGCATCTTCATCGGCTATGACACCGCCTTCGCGAGCAAGCCCAATAGCCATGTGACTAACCCATAACCATTGGTGAGGCATTTTTTGCGCTTTTCCCGAAAGTTTAAGTGGCCGCAGAAACAGAACTGATTTATTCAAGTGCTGGAAGCAACGCTGCGATCGGCATTATTGATGTCGATCAGCATCAAAATGATTGACCGCTACGATTATGATCATCATCATAAGGCTGCCAGTCGATGATCCAAGAGCACAGTTGCGATCTTCTGACCGGAAAAACGTCGATAGCCGGAAGGAAAGTCATGATGATCAACAAACCCGTAGCGTTAGTGACCGGCGCTTCATCCGGCATCGGCGAAGCCATTGCACACAAGCTCGTGGCCGCAGGCTACAGCGTCTACGGCACCAGCCGACGAGGCGGGCAGGCGGGACAGCAGGGGTTTCCACTGTTGGTGCTCGATGTCACTGACGATGCCAGCGTCGAAGCGGCCATCCAGGAGTTGCTGACGTTGGAGGGGCGGATCGATCTGTTGGTCAACAATGCCGGCTTCGGCATCGCGCCCGCAGCAGCGGAGGAGAGTTCAGTCGAGCAAGCCAAGGCCCTTTTCGATACCAACTTCCTTGGCATCGTACGCACGACGCGCGCGGTGGTGCCGCACATGCGACGCCAGGGCGCTGGCCGCATCATCAACATCGGCTCTATCCTCGGCGTCGTGCCGGTTCCTTATGCCGCCCTCTATTCAGCCAGCAAGCATGCGGTGGAAGGTTATTCGCAAGCGCTGGATCACGAATTGCGTACACACGGCATCAGGGTCACGGTCGTCGAGCCCGGCTATACCAAGACTCAATTCGAGAGCAACAACCTCCAACCCGACGCTAGACTCGACGTGTACGAAGACGTTCGGGTAAAAGTGACGAAAGTGGTGAGCCAGGCCATGGCGACCGCCGATGGCCCCGACGTAGTGGCCGATGTGGTACTCCAGGCCGCGCGGGCCGAGCGTCCGAAGTTGCGCTATACCGCTGGCAAGGCGGCCGGCCAGTTGCAGTTTCTGCGCAACTTTGCTCCGGCGCGCTTGCTGGACACGGGCATTCGCAAGGCGCTGCAGCTCGAAACCAAATGGCCTGCTCAGGCACGCTGACAGCGATGACGATCCGTTTGAACGAACAGGAAAAAACCATGACATTCAAAGCGCTGCTCTCGAGCAAAACCGGCGACGCGATCTCGACCCAGTTGGTCGACTTCAATGACGAGGACCTGATGCCCGGTGACGTCACCGTCGCGATCGAGTTCTCGACCGTGAACTACAAGGACGCCATGGCCCTGAGCGGGCGCTCACCGGTGATCCGCCAGTTTCCGCTGATTCCGGGCATCGACTTCGCCGGTATCGTCGAAACATCCAGCCACCCGGGGTTCGAGGCCGGTGACCGGGTGCTGGTCAATGGCTGGGGGCTGAGCCAGACCCACCACGGTGGCTTTGCGCAGAAGGCGCGGGTGAGCGGTGACTGGCTGGTAAAAATCCCGGAAGTATTCTCGACCCAGGCAGCCATGGCCATCGGCACCGCAGGCTACACGGCGATGCTCAGTGTCCTGGCGTTGGAGCATGGCGGGCTGACCCCAGATCGTGGCGATATCCTGGTCACCGGTGCCAGCGGCGGCGCCGGCTCGGTGGCCATCGCACTGCTGTCGGGCCTGGGCTATCGAGTGATCGCCTCGACCGGACGGCAAGAGGAGGGCGACTACCTGCGCGACCTTGGGGCGACACAGGTCATCGACCGCAACACCTTGTCGCAGCCGGGCGCGCCAATCGCCAAGGAGCGCTGGGCTGGCGTCATTGATTCGGTGGGCAGCCACACTCTGGCCAATGCCTTGGCACAGACCCAATATCGCGGCGTTGTCGCTGCCTTCGGGCTGGCCCAAGGCGCGGATCTGCCTGGCTCGGTACTGCCTTTTATCCTGCGCAACGTGACCCTGGCCGGTATCGATTCGGTCAATGCTCCGCAAGCGGTGCGCCTGCAGGCATGGTCGCGACTCGCCCAGGACCTTGATTTGAGCAAGCTGGCCCGCACCACCCAGACGGTTGGCCTGGCAGAGGTGCCGACCGTTGCCGCTCGGGTACTGGAAGGCAAGGTGCGCGGACGCACTGTCGTGGACGTTAACGCATGAACACCGCTTCGCGCGCTTTCCGTTATCTGGCGATCGTCTCGGCGCTGTTGTTTTTTGCGTTGGCGGCCATCTGGTTGTTCGCGCCGGCCACGTTGTTGGCCAATTGGGGCGTGGTCTTCGATGGCGGTACCACGGGGTTGGTAGGCCGGCGTGCAGCACCACTCTACGTGGGCATTGGTGTCGCGTTGCTATTGGCACGCAATGCGCCGCCCTCGCCAGGGCGAACCGCCGTGGTGGCGGGGTTTGTCACCACGTGCCTGCTGCTTGCGCTGCTGGGGCTGGGCGAGTGGGCCGTGGGACATGTGGAGTCGGGCATCGTGCCAGCGGTGCTGGTGGAGGTTGCCCTGGGGCTGGCGTTCTGGTTTGTCGTAGGTGCCGAAGGTGGGGCAAAGGCTCAGTGCTGAACATCTGAGGACCGCGCCGATGCCTCGTCAAGTCAGCGTCACAGCATGCGGCGCAGAACATCGTTTCGAGGGTCGCGATCATAAAACCGGTGTTTGAGGGCGCCGGCAATATGCACCACGATCAGGCCGAGCAGGGTGTAGGCGAGCACTTTATGCAGCCATTGGAAGACGACGAACCAGTCGTCATTTTTCCCAAGTAGTTCCGGAAGGTTTATCCCGAAAAAGAACACCCCGTCACTCATCGTGTAGGTGCTCGACATCGAATAGCCCATCAACGGCACGATCACCAGCAGTGCATACAAGGTGCGGTGCGCAAGCCTTGACGAAACTCTCTCGTACCGCGCCAGCGTCTCCGGCGGTTGCGGCAGCCGGGGGGTGCGCACACGCAGGGCGATCTGAATCAGGACCAGCAGAAACGCCAGCACCCCAAAGGATTTGTGCCACGGGTAGTAGAGCTCATATTTGCTCGCCACTTCGTCATCGAGCCCGGTCATGTGCCAGCCCGCCCAGAGGAGGCCGGCGATGAGCACGGCGCGCACCCAGTGCAACATACGCAGGGACGTCGGATACCGATCAATTATTGTTTGATTTACCGGATTCATCGCGGTCTCTCCATCGATCATCAAGGCATCGAAAATGCACGTTTGAACGGCCACCCTCTATGACACAGGGGTGGTCCGGTCAGTGCAGGTTTTTGTTCTCAGTTGGGTAGCAGTACGGTGATGACTTTCTCCTCGGTATAGGCCAGCGCGCCGCTAAATCCGCCTTCACGGCCAACGCCACTGGACTTGACGCCGCCCCAGGGCAGGTTGGCGTCCAGCGGGCTCCAGCAGTTGATGCCCACGGCACCGGCCTTGACTGCTGCGGCGACGCGGTGCGCTCGCACCAGGTCGCTTGTCCAGACCGTGGCCGCCAGGCCATAGTTGGAATCGTTGGCCAGCGCGATCGCCTCATCTTCGCTGTCGAACGTGATCACCGTGCCAACGGGGCCGAAGATCTCGTCCCGGGCGATTGCCATGTCATTGCGGGCGTTGGCGAAGATCGTCGGCCGGACAAACCAGCCCTGCTCAGGGTTCGATACACCACCGGCCAATAGGGTGGCGCCTTGGTCGATGCCCAGTTGGATATATCGGTTAACGCGATCCAGTTGCGCCTTCTTGGCCACCGGCCCCATCTGCACGCCGGGTTCGCGAGGGTCGCCGACCTTGACGGCTCGCGCGGCGTCGGCAAGCGCCGCGGCGAAGCGATCTGCGAGGCTGCGTTGGACCAGGATGCGCGAGCCAGCCGCGCAGACCTGTCCCTGGTTGGCGAACAGACCGAGCGAGCAGCCGAACAGCGCGTCCTCGAATGAGGCGTCGTCGAAGACAATCTGTGGGCTCTTGCCGCCCAGCTCCAGTGCCACGTGCTTGAAAAGTACGCCAGCGGTGCGCTGGATTTCGCGTCCGGCCTCGGGGCTGCCGGTGAAGCTGATCTTGGCGACGTGCGGGTGCTCGCACAGGGCGCGTCCCACCTCGTTGCCATAGCCGGTGACCACGTTGATCACCCCGTCAGGAAAGCCCGCTTCCTGAGCCAGCGCCGCCAGGTGCAGGGCCGACTGTGGCGTTTCTTCCGAAGGCTTGATGACCACGGTGCAGCCGGCCGCCAGCAAAGCGGCGAGCTTCCAGACCGTGATCATCAGCGGCGAGTTCCAGGGAACGATGGCGCCGACCACGCCCACCGGCTCGCGGACCGTGTACGAGAGGGTCTTGGTGCCGAAGTAGCCGCCGGTGGGAATGGTGCGGCCCTCCAGCTGGTTAGCCCAGCCAGCGGCGGCGCGCAGGTTGGCGATGGCGTTGGGTACGTCCAGCCGGCGCGGCTCGATCGGTGAGCGTCCGATGGCATTGGCGTCCAGGTCAGCCAGCACGTCGGTGTCGCGCTCCACCAGGTCCGCCAGCTTCGACAACAGCCGGCCACGCTGGGCGCCGTCGAGCTGGCTCCAGGCGCCACCCTCAAGTTGGCTGAGTGCCGCCGCTACGGCGCGGTCCACGTCCTGGGCCGTGCCGCGCGCGGAGCTGCCGTAGATCTGTTCTGTCACGGGGTCGACGAGTGTGATGCGACGCCCGTCGGAGGCCTCGAAGGACGCGCCTTCGATGAAGTGGTTCAAGTGTTGAGTCATTTTGCAGTCCCTGAGTGATGTGGAGTAGCCGGGGTATGCACACCTCATCCCTTGAGGGAGGCCAGGGCGTCGCCAAAGATGTCCAGTGCCTTGAAGAACAGCGCGCGTGAGATCGTCAGCGAGGGCATGACGCGCATCACGTTGCTGTAGCGCCCGCAGGGAATCATCAGCACGCCGTGGCTCAGCAGGTAACCCATGAGTTGGCCGATCTTTTCCGGTGCCAGTGGCGCCTTGGTGACCGGGTCCTCGACCAGCTCAATCCCGATCATCAGGCCGCGACCTCGGACTTCACCGACCAACGGGCTGTCGAAGCCACGAATACGTTCCTGCGCTTCCAGCCCCAGTGTGTGAGCGCGGTTGAGCAGATCGAGCTCCGGGTCCTGGAGGATGCTGATGTTGGTCAGCGCCACCGCCGCGGACAACGAGTTGGCGGCGAAGGTGTTGGGCATCGATCCGTCAGGAATCGCGGCTGCCAGGTCCGAACGCATGATCAGGCCCGCCATCGGCAAGTCGCTGCCGATGCCCTTGCCGAAGGTGAGCATGTCGGGTTTCACGCCCGAGTGCTCGACCGCCCACATCTTGCCGGTACGTCCGGCGCCGGACTGCACTTCATCGACGATCAGCAGCGCACCGCTGCGGTCGCAGGCCTTGCGCAACAGTTGCAGGAACTCGGGTGAGGGTGGCACGTAACCGCCTTCGCCCTGCACCGGTTCCACGATCACGGCGGCCACGTCATCGGCGGCGGTGTAGGGGGTGTTCAGCAGGTAATCCACGTAGTCGCCGGCAATCTGCTCGGCGCTTTTGTGCGTGGTGTCGAAGGGGAAACGGTAGGCATAAGGGTAGGGCGCATGAATGACACCCCCCATCTGGGCGCCGTAGCCCTTGCGGTACGCCGTGCCTGTGGTCAGCGCACCGGAGGCGTTCCACACGCCGTGGTAGCCGCCGTGGAAGGCGATGATCTGGTGCCGCCCGGTGACGCGCTTGGCGAACTTGATCGCCGCCTCCAGCGCATCGCTGCCGCTTTGCGTGAAGAAGGTGATGCAGTCACCGCGCAAGCCGTCGGGCGCAATCTCGGAGAGCTTGGCGGCCAGTTCGGTGCGCCGGGTGCTGTTGACTTCCAAGGCATGCATCAGCACTTCGGACTGTTCGCGAATGGCCTGCACCACCTTCGGATGGCAACGGCCTACGCTGCTGACGCCCACACCAGCGGACAGGTCGATGTAGGTGTTGCCATCGGCGTCCTTGAAGGTCGCACCGAAGGCCCGGTCCATGGCCACGGGCATGCGTGCGCCGCCGCGCGCCATCGACTCGGTACGCGCCGACAGCGCCAGGGCCTCGGTGGTCCTGGGGCCAGGAATGGCGGTGGTAATCTGCGGGGCATCGGCGAAATGGAGGGATTCTAGTTTGGCTTCACTCATGACGGTCTCTCAGGATGTCGGTTTCAGTGTCCCGATCATCCTCGTGGCCCGTGCCTGGCCGGTAGCCCGAATCGGCACATTGGGCGGGCCGTCTAGAGCGTCAGCACCAGAGCACTGACATGACCCAAAGAGAATTATGCATAATTCTCTTATTGTGAGAATATCGCGCAACGAGGCATCCTAAGAACAAGAATATTGGCCGAGGCTTTCGACATCATGAAAAATCAGAACATCAGCCATTTTCGTGACATCCATGTCCACGCCGCCACCGTCCAGGAATGGAACCAGGACTACAACCAGTTAACCGCCGGTTCGGCTGAGAGTTCGCTGATCCAGTTGTCGACAGGGCGTTGCCACGTATTCCGCGAGCAGATCAACCAACGCGTGGTGCAGCATGGCGTGGCCCCCCGAGGCAAGATGTGCTTTGCCGTGCCCATCACCGTCCCGGGTTCGATTCGGATGCAGGGTCGGGAGGTGGACGAGAGCAGCCTGTTCTTTCTTCATGGCGGCGAAGAGTTCATGTTCCACATGCCGATGGGCATGGAGCTGCTGGCCATTACCTTCGAACGTGAATTGTTCGAACAGGCGTTGGCGCAAACCGCCTCGGCCAAGGAAATCAGCCAGTTACTCCGCCAACCCGTAATCAGGCTCCCCGCGCAACGCTACGCTGACGCTCGACGTCGGATGCTGGCGGCGTTCTCCCAGGCGCTCTCGAACGAAGAACTCGACAACGCGCAAGATCGGGAGCTGGAACTGGAACAGGCCATGCTCGACGAGCTGCTGCAACTCATGACCGACCCGGCCTGTGATAAGCAGCAGCGTTCGCCAAGCTCCACGCGCAGTTTCATTGTCGAGAAGTGCCATCGCCTGGCGACCGCGGAGCTGAACAACGTGCCCAGCGTCGACGAGTTGTGCCAGCGACTCCAGGTGAGTCGACGTACCGTGCAGAACAGCTTCCGCTCGGTTGCCGAGACGACCCCGCTCAATTACTTGCGCTCCGTGCGGCTCAACGGTGTACGCCGGACCTTGATGACCACCCAGGCGTCGCGTCTTTCGATCGGCGATGCCGCCGCCCAATGGGGTTTCTATCACCTCAGCCATTTTGCCGCGCAATATCAGGAACTGTTCGCCGAGTTGCCGTCTCAAACCGCGCGCGCTGCCATCAGCGGTTGCGCGCTCGCTTGAATATCAGCCTGCTGCACTGCGCAACGGGCTGGCTTGACTTCACAAGGATGTAGAAACGATGAATAGCCTTCGCCGCCTGCTCAGAGTCTTCGACTTGTTTCGCCCCGAGCAGCCGGTCATCGACGTGGGCATCATTTGCCAGGAGCTCGGCTACACGCCTGCCACCGCCTATCGTTATCTGCGCGAGCTCGGCGACGCGGGCTTCTTGAAGCGGTTGCCACGCGGCTATGCACTCGGCCCTCGAATCGTCACGCTGGAACATCAGATGGCGAACTACGATCCGTTGCTGGCGTGCAGCCGGGACCTGGTCGACAGACTGGTCGACGATACCGACCTGGATGCACTGGTCAGTGAGTGGCATGGCGATTCAGTGGTCAACGTGCTGATCCAGCGGGGTTCCGATGTCGGCCCGGTCGGTGGCGACAGGGGGCGGCCGATCGATCTTTTCCACAGCGCGACCTCGCGGGTCGTGTTGGCGTATCTGCTGCCGCGCCAGATCCGACGCATCTATGACGCTCACGCGATCCCGTCCAGATTGTTGCACCTGGGGATCGCCCTGCAGTGAAGCGAGAGGGGCCGCACACCCTAAGGCCTGTCGGTTAGCAGCAAATCTGTGGGAGCAAAGCTTGCTCGCGATTGCGGTAAGCCAGCCGACAACAATATTGGCGACGCTGCCGCTATCGCGAGCAAGCTTTGCTCCCACAGGATTTATGCCGTTTGCTCCTGACTGACAGGCATTAGTCACACGCCAGGCTTTTTTTGAGGCGAACGCGCTGGTTACCGATTTGGGATAGTGGGGTGTTCAGGGAGAGGCATAGGATCGAATCCAGCGTGCGACAAGAACAATAACGCTATTCGGTGACGGTGAGCGGTTGACTGCATCGATCCTACAGCACCTGCCTCATACAATAAGGTCAAGAAAACATGAGTGTACCTCTCCCGGTCAACAGCTCCACGGAGCTCAAGCGTGGGGCCTTGGGTGTCGGCTTCATCATCTTCTTCGTGGTTTCGGCGGCGAGCCCCTTGAGTGTCATCGCCGGCGGTTTTCCCATTGGCATCATGCTGGGCAACGGCGCCGGCACACCGGCGTTGCTGATCCTGGCGTTGCTGGTGTTACTGGCGTTCTCGGTGGGCTACACGACCATGTCCCGGCACGTCACCAACGCCGGCGGTTTCTATGCGTTTACCTCGCGCGGCCTGGGTGGCCTGGCCGGTGGCGCGGCGGGGGTGCTGGCGATGTTTGCCTACAACATCCTCCAGGTCGGCCTGTATGGCATGTTCGGGGGTGTGGTCAGCGGCACGATGGGAAGCGTGTTCGGCCTGGTATTGCCCTGGTGGTCGTACTCACTGATGGCGATGGCCAGCGTTGCGATCCTAGGTTATCGCAAGATCGATCTGTCGGCCCGGGTGTTGTCGGTCATTGTGATCGCCGAATACCTGGCGATCCTGCTCCTGGATTTCGCCATTCTCAGGACGGGCGGCGACAGTGGCATCAATCTCGACGCGTTCGATCGCAGCCATGTGTTCAGCGGCACGCCGTCAATCGGCTTGCTGTTCTGCTTCGCCGCGTTCATCGGCTTCGAGGCCACCACTATCTACGGCGAAGAGGCCAAGAACCCGCAACGTACGATTCCGATTGCCACCTACTGTTCGGTGTTGCTGATCGGTGGGTTCTACGCGCTGTCGGTCTGGTCGATGGTGATTGGCGTAGGGGCGGACAAAATCGTCTCCACGCTTCAGGCCTTGCAGGACCCGACGACGTTTATCTATGGCATGTCCGATCACTTTGTCGGCCCGCACCTGACCCAGGTCATCCGCGTGCTGTTCATGGTCAGCATCTACGCCGGGCTGCTGGCGTTCCACAATGCCGCAGCCCGTTACTTCTACGCCATCGGGCGTGACGGCTTGCTGCCCAGCCGGTTAGGCACCACCCATCGGGTCCACCAGAGCCCGCACATGGGCTCGGCGTTGCAGAGCTTGATCTCCGCCGTGGTGGTGCTGATTTTCGCCGCGATGGATGCCGATCCGATCCTGCAACTGTTCGCCTGGCTGTCCAACCTGGCGACGCTTTGTGTGATTTTGCTGATGGCGCTGACGTCCGCCGCGGTCTGGGTCTTTGCCCAGCGCCACTCCGAGCTCAAGCTGGGGATCTGGCGTGGACGGATTTTCCCGGGGTTCTCTTGCCTTGCGCTATTGGCGGTCCTGTTTATCGCGGTGGTGCATTTCGATGTGCTGACGGGCGCGAGCAAGGCCTTGTCGTATGGCCTCTGCGCGATCATTCCCGCAGCCCTGCTGGCTGGCGTGTTCCTCGCGGCGCGACTGCGCAAGGTGGCGCCGCAGCGGTATTTGGTGCTGGGGAGTCATAAGCTTTAGGAGCCTGTGCTGGAGAGCGGGTCGGCTGGACACGAGTGAACGAAACCGAGGATTTATGGGGCTGGCTGTGCTTCTTCTCGCCAACTCCGTAAGCTTTGCCTCACTATTCACCGTCACAGCGGATCCGACGCCGACAAGAAAGGGACGACATGTCAGAGATTTACAGCGTGGAAGTGCCGGGTGCGAAATACCCGTGCACGAAAACATACCAGACGCTTGCCGAGAGTGCCGATCAATGGCAACTGTTGCTGAAAAGTGCCCATGGCCAGCAGGCCAAGTGTTTATGTAAAGGCAACGGCTCAAAGCACCTCAATATCCGACACCTCAAGGTTCTGAAGCGGTACGTTCTCGCAAGGTATGCGAACACAGGCCCTGAGCATGCCTTGGATTGTCGCTTTTTCAGCGAAGCCGAGTATCGGACGGGATTGCAATCCTACGTTGAGGGCGTGGTGGTGGAGGGGGATGAGGATGACGTCACTGTTCGTCTCTCTCAAGCGATCCAGCTCAGGAAGAAGAACGATGACGCCGAAGTCAAAGTCAAAGTCGACCTCCCACTCAATCCCCGAAAACCGGGGCGAACACAGCGTGCAATGAAGCTCCGGGGATTGCTGGATCTGCTGTGGACGCGCAGTGATCTAAATACCTGGCACCCCAACATGGAAGGCAAGCGGGATGACTCGATTCTTCAATGGAAGCTCAAGCAAACGGCGGAACACATCAAGACCCATCGAATGACGCTGGACAACGTTCTTTTGTGTCCAGCACAAGAGGGTCCCAAGTGTGGAGCTCGAAACTTTGCAATTGTGAAACAGGCAGGTCGACTCAAGTACAGGCTGGTCACCGTCGGTGTACTTATGCCTTACATCGAGGGTGAGCCCGTAGATCAGATGCAAACCCTTTCGCTGATGAACAGTAAAGGCATGCCCATGATGTACCTCAACGGGCGTACTTGGCCGGATGCACAAAAAAGCTTTGGCCGGGAGATTGGTGCCTGGAAAAAGGGTGCCAAGATCATTGCCATCGCATTTTTGGAGCTTCGACAAAAAAACGATCGTTATAGCGATGTTCTCGAGGTTGCCTTGATGCACGTGAGCGACATGTTGATTCCCCTGGACTCCGGTCTGGAGGGCAAGGTCGAGGCGATGCTCCGTGAGCAAAAGCGTAAATTCTCAAAGCCGCTGCGTTTCGATGGCGATGACAAAACGATCCCTGACTTCTGGCTGAACGATCTGGATGAGGAGTTTCCGATGGAAGTGTTTGGGATGAACACGCCGGAGTATTTGCAACGCAAGGCCGACAAAGTTCTCCACTATCAGACTGAGTATTCACAGCGCTTGGGGTGGTGGTTTTGGGATGCTTATCAGAACAGCGACGTGGCAAGCAGTCCTGCTCTGCCGCCTGCGACGAGGTAGTCGCTACGGCGGGGAAGTCTTGCACCGCAGCCCGGCGCGCCAGGGGTCGTAAATAGCAGAGGAGTCTTGCGATGACGCTTCCACGAGCGTTGGCATTCGATGTGTTCGGTACCGTGGTTGACTGGCATTCAGGCATCGCACGTGAGGCGAGTACCTTCGTGTCGACCTACCTGCCCGCTGTCAGCCCCGCCGAATTTGCAATGCAATGGCGCCGGTTGTATGCGCCAGCGCTGCGCGAGTGCATCAAGGGGCATGGAGGCTTCGTCGTGCTGGACACATTGCACTACGAGACGCTGGTCCAGTTGTTGACGACTTACGGCCTGGAAGTCGAGCGGGTTGCCCCCGAGGCATTGCACACGCTTGCCCATGCCTGGCGTCGCCTGGACCCTTGGCCTGATGTGGCCGAGGGCCTGGCCTTGCTGCGCCGGCGCTTTGCGGTGGTGACCTTGTCCAATGCCAATGTGGCCTTGATGATCGCCATGAACCGCTACAACGGTTTGCAGTGGGACGCGCTGCTGGGGGCGGAATTCGCGCAAACCTATAAACCGGATCCTGCGGCGTACCTGTCCACGGCCAGGGCACTGGACATCAAACCCGCTGAACTCTGCCTGGTGGCCTGCCACCACAGCGATCTTGCGGCAGCCAGGGAGTGCGGCCTGATGACGGCCTATATCGACCGGCCCCTGGAGTACGGTGGAGCACCTGCCCCCGATGCAGCCCAAGCCCAGGATTGGGACTGGCAAGCCGATGGTTTCATCGACCTTGATCGCAAGCTTCAGGTGATGTCTACCTGATCAAGCGCATGAGCCGTTGAATGCCTGGCTGACGATGGTACTTGATATATATCAACGTCACGGTTGCCCTGACGGAGGATGGTGAACCTACAACGAAGGTGCCCGTTGCAGCGGTAAACACGACAGTGGCCCGCCGTGGCAGGCCGTGGCAGGCCGTGGCAGGCCGTGACAAACGTGCAAGTTCCATGGAGTCCGATCATGAGCCAGTATCAACGGTTATTGCTGATCATCAACCCGGCCCTGCGCCAGTCCCAAACCCTGGAACACGCCGCGGCCCTGGCCAAGGCCAGCGGTGCGCGCTTGCACATCGCGGCCTTGATCCCTTCCTGGAAACTGTTGTCGCTGCTTGAAGAAGGCGACCGGGAACAGGCGCGCGAAGGCTACCTGCAAGACCATCGAGATTGGCTCAAAGACCAGGCAAATCACCTGCGCGACAGAGGCATCGAGGTGACGACGGAGGTGGTCTGGGCCGATGACATGCAGCAAGACATCCTCGATCACGTCGCCGAAATGCAACCCGACCTGCTGATCAAGCAGGTGCAGCACGAGTCCGCGTTCAAACGGGCTTTTCTTACTCCACTGGACTGGCGTTTGCTGCGCCACTGCCCGGTTCCGGTGTACCTGATGGGTGAAGGTGATCTTCCCTTGCCGCGCAAGGTCGTGGCAGCGGTCGACGCTTCCAATACCCTGGCGCAGGACAACGAGCTCAATGAGCGGATCATCCAGCAGGCACGCGGACTCGCCATCCAATGTGATGCCGAGCTGCACCTGCTGTACGCCTGCGACATTTCGATGGTGTACATGGGCGATATGGGCGGCGGGGGGCTAACACTCTCGGACCTCGGCGCGCAGTTGCGTAAAGAGCATGCAACATCCTTTTTCGACCTCGCCGACCGACATGGCGTGGCCGCTGACCGACGTCATTTCATTGAAGGGCACCCTGTCGCGGTGCTGAATGCGTTCGCCGATGAGCAGCATATGGATGTGATTGTGATGGGCAGGGTCCAGTCCCATGGCCTGGAAAAGCTTTTGGGTAGCACGACCGAACATACCCTGTATCAGGTGCCTTGCAGCGTCCTGGCCATCTAACGCGACCAGAATCGCCCATAACGAAGCGACAGGCATGAGAGTGTCCTGTTTGGAAAGAAATACATCATGACCGGCTGCTGAAGCAGCCGATCACCGATTGACGTGATCCGTCAAAATTTAAATGTGTATCGAAAAATCAGGCGGTTTTCGTTGGCGCTATCGGCGTACGTCGACCGATTGGTCGAGTTTCGCCACTGCGCTGACACATTCTTGAGCGACCCACTCTGGATGGTGTAAGTGATATCGGTCACACGCTCCCATTCCTTACCGTCCTCTCCTTCGAGTCGTAAGCGGGCGGCCTGAGCGGAGCCCAGCAACGTCGGGTCGACCTTTTGTCCTTTTGCATACTTCAAGCCAAGGGTGAGTCCAGGCAAGCCTGCCAGGGGACTCCTTGAGGAAGGCACCCACCGTGGCCGGCGACTGCGCGATTTTCATGGCGAGGAATTTTTTGTCGAAACTGACCATGGTCGCGGGTGCGTCGTACTCAATGTCCTCACAGAAGCGCATGCGGTAGTCGCTCTGATCCTCTGGCCTGGCCGCCCGAAAGCTGAGCTTGTGCAGGGGGATACGCTGATTCACCAGCCAACATGACAGCCCGTGGACGAGGATAAACCAAGTGCCGTAGGCAAACAGACGGCGCAAGACACCTCGGTCCTGTATCACGATAAATGCAAGATCGTCCTGGACCTGCAACTCGCCCTGAATGTCATCCAGTACAAGACGCAGGAATGACAGCATGCGCTGCAACGCCTGACCCAACGTGCGGCAGTCCAGGAGCGCATGACACATCAGTTTGAAGCTGCCGCGACGCATGGGATGGCTGTCGATACCAAAAAAATCATCGTCCAGCAGGTCGGCAATCTCCACCCAGAGGCGGGCAAAGGAGGTCGCTGAGACCCTGGCTTTTGGGGCGTCGAGCAGTTGAGAGTCGATGTCGGCATTGGCTAACGCAGCTGTCAGGTCCAGCTGTCTTTGCCTGGCGCTATGCAATGCCTCATGCACCAAGGCAATTGATGTGGTGCCTTTGTCCTGGAGGGGCGTCATGGATATTCCGCGCGGGTGTGGTGGGCCTTAATGTAGGGCTAACGCACAGCCACCGCCAGCGTGACCGCAATCAACTCAGTGCAGCCGGTCAGTACTGGCTGGATTCGCCTCAATTGCCCGGGCAGTTACAAACAATACCTTTATCTTTAAGTCGGAGGACTGAACGAAGGGCGTTTTCTTACTTTCGCTGCAGAGTTTAACCAGAGCAGAATGGCTGCGAGAGAGGCGGTTATTATCAGCGTAAGCCACATGATGACCAAGAGGGTGAAGGTGACACTATTGTTTAACTCGCGAAGAATGCCGAAGGCAAAAGCTGTGTACCAAGACACACCCGAAACTGCACCTGATGCGAGAAACAAGGTAGCTCTCCTGAGGGAGACTCCAAAGAGCAGGGGGCGACTCAAGTCGCGCAGTGCTTCTGGCAATACAAACGCGTGAATGATTATTCCATTGATGGTCAGGACGGCCACCACCATGACCTTCGCCCAGAGTTTAGGATTTTCAAACTTTTCCGGCGACTCCATCGCATAAAGAGCAAGGAAACCAAGGCCTGAAAGCCACAGGAGGCATAGTCCAAGAGTGACCGCGTCGCTGATGAAGTGAAAGGTGCGTCCGATTTCAACGGGGAGGCTACCCCTACGCATCCAACGCAAAATCCAGAGGTCCAGCATCGTCGCCCCGCCGAGACCGAAACACATACCGAGCAGGTGTAAACCTACAAGGAGTGTCAGAACCTTCAACTGTGGGAGTGGATCAGGCAACGGAACGCTAAGCGCAAGTGTGTCCGCGAGTATGTGACCACTGCTGGAGAGCGCAAGTAGGCCGCCGAAAATCATGAGAGACGTTCGTGTTTTCATTTATTACGACCTTAGGCTCGCGTTCCTATTTGAACGCGTGCACAGTTTATTTGCTGGAGAATAAGGTCCTTGAATTCTCAATGTTATGGATATAAGTGGTGGTCGTGAAAGGAAGTTAAAGTTTGCTCCGGTAAAACGCCAATTCAGCTCAGGAAGGAACCGGTGCTTGAGCATCAATCAAACTCTGGCTCTTCAATTCCTCCCAAAAGGCTGCCGGAATACCGACCTTCATCGCCTGTACATTGGAAACTACCTGCCCTGGCGAACGCGCCCCCGGAATGATCGCGGACACTTGTGGATGTGCCGCTGCAAACTGCAAGGCGGCAGTATGAATGTCGATGCCATGTCGGCTCGCAACCGCCATGATTCGCGCGCGCTTTTCTACCGCACCGGCAGGTAGATCCTGGCTGAAGTTATATCGGTTGCGACCGCCCAGAAATCCATCATTCAAGGGGGTTCCAACGACGATGCTGGTGCCTTTTCGTTTCAACGCCGCAAAGGTGCTGCGCAACGCATCGCCGTGGTCTAGGAGGGAATACTGGCAGGCGAGCAACACGATGTCGGGCGTCGGGTCATTACTGGCCAGTGCCTGAACCACGGCGTTCGGCGTATTGACGCCGAAGCCCCATGCCTTGATGAGCCCTTCATCACGCATCTTTTCAAGCTCAACCATCGCCCCTGTGCGCGCAATTCGATACGCCGCTTCCCATCCGCCTTCCAGCTCAGTGTTATCGGGCGAGATGTCGTGGATAAAAACGATATCGATACGTGGTAGCCCCAGACGCTGCAGACTGTCTTCCACGGAACGTCGCGTGCCTGCTGCGGTGTAGTCATATCGGTAGTTGAAGGGGGCTGGCGACTTCCAGATGGCATGGTCCGCGCGCAGGCCACCCGCAGCCGTCAATACGCGACCGACCTTGGTGGAGATCACATAGTCGTCTGGATCTTTGTCATGAAGGAAGCGGCCCAGACGATATTCGCTCAAGCCAAACCCGTAGAACGGCGACGTGTCGTAAAGCCTTACACCCGCATCCCAAGCAGCCTGCAGAACCAAGTCCGCCTGTTCGTCGCTGATCGGCGCAAAAATATTGCCGATCTGCGTCCCACCCATACCAAATCGTTGAGGTGTCATGTATCTCATTGTATGGGAGGACGGATTGAGGGGCAGGTCTGCGCGCACGAGCCGCCCTTGCGTAGGCATCACGCTTCCGCGCTCTGTCAGCGAAGAGGGCGCAGGGGCTGTAGCCGCCGAACTTGCGGCACTCAATGCTGGCAGCAAAGCGGCTGCAACAGCACCCGTCGCCGAATAGGTAAGAAAATCTCGTCTGTCCATCCAACTTTCCTTTCGCGACTGAGGTTTCACGGGCTCATCGAAGCCGGTATTCGTACTAGAAGTTAGAACAACGAGGGTTGGCCGGGTGACCCTAATGCGCCATATCTTTTGCACAATCCTGCCGATGCACTTGTGCTGGTCACACACTCTCAGCAGACTCGAACATTCCGTAAATAGGGGGGCATGTAATGACGAGCGGTTCCTTCTCGCAATTCCGTTCCAGCCATGTGCATTCCCTGAGCGTGCACGAACCCGCTCAGCCCAACGAACGCCTCCAGGCACTCAGACGGCTTATCGAAAAAGTCACTTTGCAGATTGGCTTGGCCGAGGCTTGCACGACGTCGATTCCAGGTTTGGCCTTTTATCGAGTGGCCGAACTGGGTACGCCCAAGTACTGCATTTATGAGCCTTGCGTGGCCATCATTCTGCAGGGCGCAAAGGAGATCACGTTCGGCGAGGAAGCCTGTGAGTTCGGGCAAGGGGCGTTTTTTGTCACTTCGGTCGATATACCCACACTGGCTCGCGTTAACGCGGCTAGCGAGCAAACCCCTTATTTATCAGTTGTGTTGAAGCTCGATTTTGCCATGCTCAACGAGGTGATCCTGACCCTGGAATCGCCAAAGCAGGAAATGGCTACTGAGGCGCGGGGCTTCGTATCCGGCGTGGCGACGAGTGAGATGCTCGATGCGTTCGCTCGACTCGCCACGCTGATCGAACGGCCGCTTGAAGCAGGCTTGATGTCGGGCCTTATCAAGCGGGAGATATACGGTAGGCTGCTGCTCAGTGAAGCGGGGCATTTGTTGCGCAGCGTCACTCGCGATGGTTACCGAGACAAGGGCATCGTGAGAGCCATTGAGTGGCTGAAATATCACTACGACAAGCCGCTGCACGTGGCCGAGCTCGCCGAACGATCAGGAATGGCCAGCTCTACCCTGCATCACCGGTTTCGCAAGCTGACAGGTACCAGCCCCATTCAGTATCAAAAATCGTTGCGGCTGCAAGCCGCGCGCAGCCTGATGTTGACCGATAGGCTAGACGTGAACACCGCCGCATTGCGCGTCGGCTATGAAAGCGTCGCCCAGTTCAGTCGCGAATATGCCCGACGTTTCGGAGCCCCACCCTCCAGAGACATCAAGCACGCACGAGAAAATGGTGGGCGGCTCGACTAACCGCGTCACGCGTGATTCGAGTATGTAAGACGACGTGGAGAAACGATCAGGCCCCTCGTCCGTTACCTCGCCCTTGCGGCAAAGGGGGCGAAGAGTGCGGGGCAACAAGTGTCCGGGGCAGACTCATTCATCTCAGATGACGCATCGGACTATCGTGCCCGGCAGCAGGTGAAGAACTCACACGCAAGTTGTCCCAGATAATCTGAAATATGCTCAATAAAAGGAATCACTCCGTCAGCTTATTTCTGCGGCCTCATCAAACTTCAACCGGGCAGCTTCAACATCAGGCAATTTATCAAGCGTCCATTTATGCAATTCGCGAAATGGCTGCTGCAATGTTTGACCAAGTGGGGTGATCTCATACTGCACTGCCACGGGCGAGAACGAAATGACCTTGCGCGAGACGAGGCCATTTCGTTCTAACCGCCGTAGGGACTGTGTCAGTGCCTTCTGAGTGACGCCCTCCAGGCGGCGCCTGATGGCATTAAAGCGATGCGGCCCGTCATCAAGCACAGCCAGAACCATCATCGACCACTTGTCTGCGATCTGGTCGAATAATGCCCGGCTCGGGCAGTCTGCCGAAAAACACTGTGGCTTTAATTCCAGCATCGAAGTTTCCTCATGTATACCTAGGCTACTCTAGGTGCCTAATTGACATTAGGTCTACAAAATATACTTATGTGGCTCCCCAAAGCAATGGAGTCCATCCAATGTCGAACCCTGATACCCGCATTTTATTCCGTCCTTTTTCCATCGGGTCGCTTGAGCTGAAAAACCGGATTGTCATGGCGCCCATGACGAGGCAATTTTCGCCGCAGGGCATTCCCGGAGAAGGGAGTGCTGCGTACTACCGGCGGCGCGCTGAAGGTCGGGCCGGATTGATTTTGTCGGAAGGGACCGTCATCGATCGTCCCGCTTCACGTAACGGTTCCGGCATTCCTTTTTTCCACGGTGAGGCAGCGCTGGCCGGATGGAAGAACGTGATCGATTCGGTTCACAGTGTGGGTGGTCGTATGGGACCGCAACTCTGGCACACCGGTGCAGTGCGTGACATCAGCGACTGGGAGCCTGATGCGCCGGTTGAAAGCCCATCTGGTCTCGATTCACCAAACGAGCCGCGCGGTGTGGCAATGAGCGAAGAGGATATTGCTGACACGGTTGCTGCATTCGCCAAGGCAGCGTCGGACGCCAAACGCCTGGGTTTCGACACCGTTGAGATCCATGGGGCGCATGGTTATCTGATCGATCAGTACTTCTGGGCCGGCACCAATCAGCGTACCGATCGTTATGGCGGACCGACGATCAAAGAGCGCTCGCGTTTTGCCGCTGAGATCGTGTCTGCCGTTCGTCATGCAGTCGGCCCCGAATTTCCTATCATCATGCGCGTCAGCCAATGGAAGCAGCAGGACTTTGGGGTGCGCCTCGCCGAGACCCCTGCACTGATGGAGGACTGGCTGCTGCCGTTGGTCGAAGCGGGTGTTGATGTTCTGCATTGCTCGCAGCGACGCTTCTGGGACCCTGAGTTTCCCGAAATTGATGGTGAGAACGGGCTGAACTACGCAGGCTGGGCGAAGAAAGTCACTGGGGCGACAACCATTAGCGTCGGCTCGGTCGGGCTGGATAACGATGTTACTCACGCATTCGCCGGCAAGGGCTCAACCCCTGCGAGCCTGGAACGGCTCGTCGAGCGTATGGAGCGCGAAGAGTTTGATCTGATTGCTGTAGGACGTGTTCTGCTGAGTGACAAGGACTGGGTCGCTAAAGTGGAAAAAGGCGATTACGCGGATCTGAAGGGCTTCAATCCGGCATCTTTAGCTGAATTGGTTTGAGTCTGAGTGGGGAGTGTGATGCCACAAAGGTTTTAGTCTGAAGGGATCAGAGGTCTGGCTTCGGATGTTGCGAGGCCGAGATCGTAATCTGTTGTTGAGTGCGCCATGGCTGTTTCAATGACTGAGCCTGTTAAGGGCACTCAACATGTTATTAAACGTTTTTCGGACTTGGTGGAGTTCTGTTACAGGCTATCCGGGTCCCCGAAAAACATCTGAATCCGCGACCGCAACCAGCGCTCCCCAGGGTCGTTGTCCTGGGAGCCGCGCCAGGCCATGTGCAGCTCGAAGCTGCGCACCGGTATGGGTGGGTCTTCGGCGCGTACGCCGCCGGCGGCGGTCAGCGCGTCGGCAGTGTAGTCGGGCACGGTGGCGATGATGTCGGTGCCCGACAGCAGGGTGCTCAGGCCGTTGAACTGCGGCACGGCCAGCACTACGTGGCGCTTGCGCTCGAGTTTCGCCAGCTCTTCATCGATGAAACCGCTCAAGTCACCCGCGAAAGACACCAGGGCATGGGGGCGAGCGCAGAATTCGTCCAGGGTCAGTCGTCCTGGGGCGGTGTCAGCCCGTAATACTTTGGGCATGCTGCGCCGCAAGACCTTGCGCTTGGCGTTGGCCGGCAGGTCGTCGGTGTAGCTGACACCGATGGAGATTTCACCGGACGCCAGCAAACCGGGCATCAGAATGTAGTTGACCCGGCGCACCACCAGCACAATGCCGGGTGCTTCGGCCCGCAGGCGCTTGAGCAGCATCGGTAGCAAGGCGAATTCGGCGTCGTCCGACAGGCCAATGCGAAACACCGAGGTGCTGGTGGCCGGGTCGAATTCCGCCGCACGGCTGACCGCCGTGGAAATCGAATCCAGGGCCGGGGAGAGCAGGGCGAAGATCTCGACCGCCCGGGCCGAAGGCTCCATGCTGCGGCCGGTACGTACGAACAACGGGTCATCGAACAGGCTGCGCAGGCGCGACAGCGCGGCGCTGATGGCCGGTTGGCCTAGGAACAGTTTCTCGGCCGCGCGAGTCACACTGCGTTCATGCATCAGTGTTTCGAACACGATCAACAGGTTCAGATCGACACGCCGCAGGTCATTACGATTCATCTGGGGTCCTGGCAGATTCGGCAAGCTTGACGTGAGCGGCCATATGGGAACAATGGCCGGCATGAATCTTACGGGGAAAGGCTGGTACTCTGCACCGGCTAATTGAGTTTTCTTAGGTTAAGTCCCACAGGATTGGTTGGTTTTTCTTACTGCGGAATCAATGACAGGCATGTCGACTATTAATAGCCACTGATGGTCTTGGGTACAAAGCCCGGATAGAGTTCATGGCATTAGAGGTTACTTTGACGAGGTTTGCGATGTCCCGCACGATCCGTTTTCACAAGTTTGGCGGTGCCGAGGTGCTCAAATGTGAAGAGCATGCGGCGGCTCTTCCTGCGCCAGGAGAAGTGCAGGTCCGTGTCGAAGCGATCGGCATCAGTTGGTACGACACCTTGTGGCGCCAGAACCTGGCCTCGTCCCAGGCGCGCCTGCCTTCGGGCCTGGGCCATGAAATGGCCGGCGTGGTAACGGCCGTCGGCGACGGCGTCGATGACTTGGCCGTGGGCGACAAGGTCGCCAGCTTCCCGGCCGAGAGCCCGAACGATTATCCGGTGTACGGTGAAGTCATCGTGCTGCCACGCACCGCACTGACCCGTTATCCCGACGTGCTCAGCCCGATCGAAGCCGCCGTGCATTACACGCCGCTGCTGATCGCGTATTTCGCCTACATGGACCTGGCACGGGTCAAACCGGGGCAATTCGCCTTGGTCACCGATGCCAGTCATTGCGCCGGTCCTTCCTTCGTACAACTGGGCAAGGCCCTGGGTGTACGGGTGATCGCGGCCACCAAGACGGCTGACGAGCGTGAGTACCTGTTGTCGCTGGGCGCCGAGAAGGTCATCGTCACCGAAGAGCAGGACTTGCTGATGCAAATCAACAAGCTCACCGACAACCGTGGCGTCGATGTGGTATTCGATGGCCTCGGCGGGCCGCAGATGTCGCTGCTGGGCGACGTGCTGGCACCGCGTGGCAGCCTGGTGCTGTATGGCTTGCAGGGCGGCAACCAGACGCCGTTTCCAGCCTGTGCGGCGTTCCAGAAGAACATTCAGTTCTTTGTGCACTGCATCGGCAATTTCACTGGCAAGCCAGAACTGGGCATTCTCCAGGACCAGGTAGCCTTGCAACGAGCACTGCGCGATATCAATCAACTGACCGCCGACCGTGTGCTGTTGCCACTCAAGACTCGGGTCTTCCCGTTCTCCGAGTTTGTCGAAGCTCACCGTTACATGGGCGAATGCCCTTGCCGTGAACGTGTAGCCCTTCAGGTCGTCGACCCGGCCTGAACCCTGTCTTGCGCAAGAGTCATCGCCCCGGGCTCTTGCGCTGCCTTCGTCCTGACACCCATCCTTTCTTACGGCACCTCCTGCCTGGCGGTGCTGCGTTCGTACCTCACCCTCTCGCGCCTTGACTGGCCTGTCCCGGTTCGCTCAAGACTGAAGCGGTTTGTCGGCCAACATCTGAACTGGTTTTTGCCCTCAATCTGTATCTTCTAATCATTGTTTAAGTCTTGATAATTGAACACTGATTTCCATATCAAGGAAGAAGTCGTGGTGCGGTATAACTTTTTCGAAGGTCTTCATCCTTCAAGATGCATTCAAGGGGCAACGAGCGTTAATTGGTGCGAGGCTATCTATCGACCTTGGGGAAAACAGGGCGAGGTAGAGGGCCTATTAAAGTTCGGCAAGTTCTTTGTTTCTCGTACTCATTGTCTGTGGGACGTTGTCGGAATTCTCCTAGGACGTGCCGCTCGGTCGGTTAGGCCCCCTGTTTTCGCGGCTTTCGGCGGGGATGTGAAGGGGCGCGAGCCTACTCTCGGCATATGTATCAAATAATTACGACAAGCAATGCTCGAGCGTATTGCTAATACTCTTTGAGTGCTAGAACAATCATCTAGACCAACACGTCGCGCAGTCACGTTGGTGCGGGTGCGACGCCGATAGTTGAATTTCCAGGTAAATGGCTATGAGTGCAATTCATGAGCAGGCTATGACTCACGTGTATCAACAGATACTGCAACGACTGTCAGGTTTTTATTCCCGGGCAGAACGTACCGCGTTGCAGCTTTTGATCCAGCGTTTAATTGTCGCCGCCGGAGGCATCGAGCGGATTGGCGATTATCGTGTGTTGACGGTCCAGAACGGGAGCAGGGAAAGTTTTTATGTGCTGACCGCCTTGCGGGCCGCACAGCTGAGCATCGCGGGGCGGCATCCGGTGACCTTCACCTTGCGCGTCGCCACGCCACGCCTGAGCGAAACCACCCAGGCGACGCTGGAAAACATCCACCGCTGCTACAGCGCGCTGTTTGTCTACGATGATCCCCGGGTCGAATTGCTGATGGCCGATAACCGCGAGGTGTTGCCGTTCAATCACCGGCAGCCCTTGTCGGTGGCGGGGCACGAAGCCAATCGCATGGACCTCCTGGTCCTGGGACACCTTCGTGCGGTCGACAGCCCCTTGGAGATTGGGGATGACGGCTACCTGGCGATGGCCGAGTTCTATCGGCACATGGCTCGCTGGGAGGCGGGCGTGGACTCGTTGGTCAGCAGCGATACACCGCGTCAGCAAAAACAATTCATATCGGGCCTGCGCCGCGCGACTCGCAAGATCGGCCTGCTGACCGAGCAGGCCTGCGGTTTCGACAACCTCTTTGCCCACCTCGATACCCTGGGCGGTGATGTCTACCGGCATTTCTATGGGCCGGAGCGCCTCGATGCCTGGAAGCCCGAGGGGCACTTCGAGGCTTGCCGGCGAGTGGGCCACGTCGGCATCGACGACCTGATCGTCGATCGTTCGGAGGGAACCAACTGGCCGCTCTTCAACGAGTTCCTGCGGGTGCAGACCGAGGGCCTTGTCCCATCGGCGCCCGAAAACGAGTACATCAGCCCGCTGCTGTCGGCTCATCTGCACGGCCTGCAGGCCTGCTACCTGCACGGACGCAGCTATGAAACCGGCTACGGGGACTACGCGCAGCGGGCGATCATGATCATGCACCGCAAGCAACTGCCGGAACACGCCTGCGAACAGGCTCGGGCGCTGTTCGGCTCACCGTCGTCGATTCCCGAGCGTCGTGCCTACGCCGCCCTTGAAGCGCAAAAGATCCTGGGGCTCAGTGAAACGCAACTGGTGTGCATGCTGTTCGCCCCCTTCGTGGGGCAGGGCGCGGGCCTGGAGGATTTCCTGCGTTGCTGCCACCCCGGCATGCTGGTGGCGATGCCGGACCTGCACAAGGCCATGCAGGGCGCGACCGTCGCCGATCAGGTTGCGCAGTGGATGGTCGATGTCAGCGGCCTGCCCATCGACATCCTTGGCAAGCTGTACCGGGCGAGTGTCTCACTGCCGGAACAACCGGAAATCGCCACGGGCGTCGATCCGCAGCAGGCCACTGATGGTGTTGACGCTGCAGAAGCCGGTTCGCCTGTAGACGGGCTGCACGAACGCTCGGCAAGGCATTGAGGAGCGAGGTTTGACGGACTCATCTACCTCGTCCCCAGTCCTTGTACCCGGCGTTGCGACTGGATCGGCGGCGACCCGCTGTCCTGGCCTGAGCCGATGAAAAATTGCCGGGAGACAGACTTCGCCTATCAGGCCGTTTATCGCTACTTGACCACGCTGATCAACGAGCTGGAGGTTGATGCGCGGGTTCGCCTGCCGTCGCTGCGGCAATTGGCCGAGCGTCTGAACGTGTCGATATCGACCATCCAGTACGCGTATTCGCTGCTGGAAAAGGAAGGGCGGGTCTATTCGATCGCCAAGTCCGGTTACTACGCGCTGCCCGTGCCGAGCATGGCCACCCTGGACGGCGGTGACGATTTACTCGAGACCCTGTACGTCAATGCCCGACGACCCGGCATGCAGGTGCTCAGTGCGGACGAACCAGCGTCGATGCAGCCATTGGACAGCCCGCTGTTGCTGCTCGAGCGCGAATTGCTGCGCCAGTACCCACGCTCCTCGCAGACACCCTCGCAACCCTGGGGCGAGTTGGAGCTTCGCACCGCGCTGGCGGCCCGCTACACGTCTTCGCCGGCCCGTTGCTGGAATGCCGATGACGTCTACATTGGCGCCGACCTGCGGGGCGTCCTGGAAATTCTTATCGCGGTGCTGGCACTCAGGGGGGCCACCGTGGTGATCGAATCGCCCTGCGACTGGGCGGTGTTGCGCCTGCTGCAGGCGGCGGAGGTCAACGTCATCGAGCTGCCACTGTTGGCCGGCGGCGAGCTCAATGTCGAGCAACTGGAACAGCTGCTGGTGAACGAAACGGTAAGCCTGGTGGTGCTGTCGTCGGTCTTGAACATGCCGAGGGGGACGCTGGTTCCTGAAGAGAACCGTCGGGCCATCGCGCATCTGCTGGAACGGCACGGAACTTGGGTGCTGGAGAACGATAGCCATACAGACCTGGCGTTCGAGGCAAGGATGACGCCTTTTCGAGACTTGCTCGACCCGGACCGGCTGATCGTCTATTCGACGTTCGAGAAAACCATCGGGCCAGAGGCGCCGTATGGCTACGTGCTGTCGCGCCAGTTGACCCTGCACCTGCAGCGACATTTCCTGTTGCGTGCGTTTCGCTTGTCGCCGATTCGCCAGAAAGCCATCGCCCGGCTGTACAGCAACGGTCGGATTGACCAGCACTTGCTGGTGTTGCGTCGCCTGCTGCGCGAAAGTGCGATTTCGACCACACAATTGCTGCGCGAGCGGCTGGGAGACAGCCTGCAATGGGCAGAACCCCAAGGTGGCGCAACGATCTGGATGCAATCGACGCGACGGGTCGACTTGCGACGGGTTTTCCATCGGCTGCTTGCCCAGCGAATCGTCATCGCGCCGGGGGAGTTGTTCAGTCTCCAGGGCCTGTACGCACAACATGTGCGCCTGACCCATGCCCTGAACGGGCCTCAGGACATGGACGCTGCGCTCTGCGCGCTGGCCGACGCCTTGAGGCTCGAACAAGCGTAATCGGCGGCAATGGATCGAACCCATCGCGCCATGGTCGAACTGTCAGTAAACTGCACTCCATTTACCGAGCCACTCCACTCAGAGGTTTTGCATGACAGTCAGTCCATTTGCGGGCAAGCCGGCACCGGCAGAGTTGTTGATCGATATCCCGCGACTGGTGACGGCCTACTACACCGGCCGACCCGATGCCTCGGTTGCGACCCAGCGCGTGGCCTTTGGCACCTCCGGGCACCGTGGCAGCTCCTTCGACCTGGGCTTCAACGAGTGGCACGTGTTGGCCATCAGCCAGGCGATCTGCCTGTACCGCGAAGCCCAGGGCATCAACGGGCCACTGTTCGTCGGTATCGACACCCACGCGCTGTCGACCCCGGCGGGTGCCAGCGCACTGGAAGTATTCGCGGCCAATGGCGTCACCGTCATGATCGCCGAGGGCGATGAATACACCCCGACACCGGCGATTTCCCACGCCATTCTCTGCTACAACCGTGGCCGCACCTCGGGCCTGGCGGACGGTATCGTCATCACGCCGTCCCACAATCCACCGCAAAGTGGCGGCTACAAGTACAACCCTACCAACGGTGGTCCGGCCGATACCCACATCACCAAATGGATCGAAGCCAAGGCCAATGAACTGCTGGCCAACCAGCTCGCTGGCGTCAAGCGCGTCAGCTACGAGCAAGCCTTGAAGGCCGACACCACCCACCGTCACGACTACGTCAACACCTACGTGGCGGACCTGGTCAATGTCATCGACTTTGATGCCATCCGCGCCGCCGGGCTGCATTTGGGCGTCGATCCGTTGGGCGGCGCAGGCGTGCGCTACTGGCCGGCCATTGCCGAGCATTACCGCCTGGACCTGGAAGTGGTGAACACCCACGTGGATTCCACCTTCCGCTTCATGACCGTCGACTGGGACGGGCAGATCCGCATGGACCCGTCCTCCAGCCATGCGATGCAAGGGTTGATTGGCCTGAAGGAACGTTTCGACGTGGCCTTTGCCTGCGACCCGGACCATGACCGCCATGGCATCGTGACGCCGTCTGGCGGCTTGCTGGCACCGAACAATTACCTGGCGGTGTCCATCGACTACCTGTTCCAGAATCGCCCGCAATGGCGCGCCGATGCCGCCGTGGGCAAGACGGTGGTCAGCAGCGGCCTGATTGATCGCGTGGCCAAGCGCCTGGGGCGCCGCCTCTATGAAGTGCCGGTGGGCTTCAAGTGGTTTGCCGACGGCCTGTTCGATGGTTCCCTGGGCTTTGGGGGTGAAGAAAGTGCCGGTGCTTCGTTCCTGCGCAAGGACGGCGGCGTCTGGAGTACCGACAAGGACGGTCTGATCCCGGCGCTGTTGGCAGCTGAAATGACGGCGCGCACCGGTCGCGACCCGAGCCAGGCCTACCGCGCGTTGACTGACGAGTTGGGCGAACCGTTCTCGGTACGCGTCGATGCCAAGGCCAGCCCACAACAGAAGGCGCTGTTGAGCAAGCTGTCGCCGGATCAGGTGACGTCTACCGAACTGGCCGGGGAGAAGATCCAGAGCATCCTCAGCCATGCGCCGGGCAATGACCAGGCCATTGGCGGCCTGAAGGTCATGACCGAAAACGGCTGGTTTGCGGCACGCCCGTCCGGCACCGAGGATATCTACAAGATCTACGCCGAAAGCTTCATTGGCGACGCGCACCTCAAGCAATTGGTGGCCGAGGCGCAAACGTTGGTGGATGGGGCTATCACCAGCAAGTGACACCGTCGGCAAGCCTTGTTCCAACCTGTGGCCAGGTGATTCATGTGGGAGCAAGGCTTGCCCGCGATACAGGCGATGCGGTATTTCAGAAATCGAGGCGCCCATTTCGCGAGCAAGCTTTGCTCCCACACCCCCTTGCCACAAGATTAATCAAGCCAGGTCTACGAGCACGATTTCACTGTCTTCGATCGCCGTCACCCGCAATACCTGTTCATCTTCAATCGCAACACCGTCTCGAGCTTGTGCGCGCAAGCCATTGATTTCTATCAATCCTGTGGCCGGCACAAGATAAGCTCGACGTGCGGCGTCCAACCGATACTCCGCACTTTCACCCGCCTTGAGATTGGCCGCTACCAGCCGTGCGTCGGCGCGAATGCGCAGGCTTTGGTCATCGCCGGCCTTGCCACTGGCCAACGTCACGAAGCCTTCGCGCGAATCCTTGGGAAACGGCTTGGCGCCCCATGACGGTGCCAGGCCTTCTTCGTTGGGGATGATCCATATCTGGAAGATGCGGGTGGCCGTCGATTCCAGGTTGTATTCGCTATGGGCAATGCCGGTGCCTGCGCTCATGACTTGTACATCACCGGCCTCCGTACGGCCTTTGTTACCCAGATTGTCCTGGTGGCTGATCGCGCCTTCGCGCACATAGGTGATGATTTCCATGTCCCGGTGCGGGTGTTGGGGAAAACCACTACCAGGGGCGATGACATCATCGTTCCAGACCCGCAAGTTGCCCCAGTTCATGCGCTGTGGGTCGTAATACTCGGCGAACGAAAAATGATGGTGGGCATCCAACCAGCCGTGGTTGGCGGCGCCCAACGTGGCGAAGGGCCTGAGTTCGAGCATGTTCGTGTCCTTTTCCGCTGAGCAGCGAAAGCGATGGTTGATGGGGCTATTTTCGCCAATGAAAACATCGATAAAAAGCGTAAAAAACGCGTCAAAGCTATCGTCTATTTAGATATAAAACCGTGAGCCAACTTTCACTTCATCGCCTAAACCCATGACTTAAAAGCTTTTGGGTGGAACCCGGCGGCAAATACAGACACCATAGCCGTCATGGTTCATGAACACCGGAGTCCCCAGCGTGGCGCAACACACTCCCGATCTTCCCCCCGAGCTTCTATCCCTGGCCCAGATGCCGCTGTTCAAGCGCCTGGCCGCCCGGTTCTTCGGCCATGGCCTGACACGCCTGCGTGCCCAGCATCGTGCCTCCTGGTTGCATGGCCAGGCCGACGGTTTCCGCAGCGGTCATACCGCCGGTTTTGACTATGGCTACAAGGAAGGCCGGGCCGAAGGGCTTGAGGAGGGCCGTCAGGTCCTGTTGATCCGTGATTCGCGCAGCACGGAGCATCCGGCACCGCAGGTCGATGATTTGCTGTTCGATGACTGGCGCCTGCCGTTGACCGCCGAGTTGAAGAAGCGCATCAAGGCAGATGTCGCCCGATTGCTGCCGGCGCATGCACAACCGAGCGCTGCGCAATGGAAGATGATTTTCAGCGACACGCCCTCGACCTCGGTGGTCGCCGGGGCCGGGGCGGGCAAGTCCACCACCCTGGTGCTGCGCATTGTGCTGTTGTCCCAATATCTGGGTTTTGAACTGGACTCGATGACCGTGGTGACGTTTACCCGGGAGTCACGCAAGGATTTCATCCAGAAACTGATCGAAGTGTTTGCCCTGTGGGGGCGTACCGTCAGCCTCAAGGAAGCTCGTGACCTGGTGCGGACATTCCATTCGCGCATCTTGCCCATGGTCCGCAGCCTGCCCGGGTTCGAACGGCTCCAGGCGTTCGAGACCCTGAGTCATCGCGCTGAAGCGGGTGACGATGATGCCCAGGGCAATCCCTTTGATTTGCGCATCAACGACGCCCAGCGCCAGCAACTCAACGCCTGCTATTACAACCTTTACCAGCGTGACGGGCGTTTCCGTGAGCTGATCCTGCCGTTGTCCCGCCACGCCCTGCAGCTCAAGGAGCTGGAACGCGATCACCCGGATGTGCAAAAGCGCGTCGCCGTGACCGAGTTGGCATCCCAGCGCGACGAAGAATTATGTGATGCCATCGAAGACCTGTGGTTGCGCGCCGGTGCCTGGCCGATCAAGGGGATCGAGCCGAAGCGACAAACGTTCGAAATCAATGGTTCGACGTTCCACTGCCACGGCTACGCGCCTTCCCTGGATGCCTGGGTGATACTGGGGTTCGATCCACGGGAAGACGCTCGGCTCAGTCGTCCGGGCGCCAAGTTGAGCATCCGTGCGGAATGGGCGGTCAAGCGCACCCTGTTTCAAGCTTTTTGCCGTAAGCCACTGATATGGTTGGAAAGTTATGAGGCGTCAAAACGTGTATTAGCGTCAATGGCCGGCGATGCCAGCGCCGGGCCTGGGTTCGACTACAAGGTCAAGGGCGAACTGGGCTCAGCGCCATTGCTAGACTGTTTTGTCGCGGCGGCAGGCTTTATCGAGAACCTGGGCCTGGACGTCCCGGATGCCGTGGGCCGGATGTCGTTTGCCCAGGATGACCCCGATCGGTATTTCTTCGAAGCGCTGAGCCGCTACTGGCGGGCATTCGAAGACCATCTGCTCGACCAATCGCCGCCGGTCATGACCTACAACCGCATGTTTGCGCTGTTCAGCGAGCACTCGCCGGAAAATTTCAAGTTGCTGGGGGATGCGTTGCTCAGGCCGCTTTCGCACCTGATGATCGACGAATTCCAGGACGTGTCACCGCAGATCGTCTCCTGGCTGCGAGCCAGTCTGCGGGAAGTACGCAGCCGTGGACCCGCGATGCACGTGGGGCGCGGTGCCCAGCGCTCTTCCTTGTTATGTGTCGGGGACGATTGGCAATCGATCTATGGCTGGCGCGGCAGTTCGCCGAGCTACTTCATGGCGTTCAACAAGCAATTCCCTTCGCCAACGACGACACGGGTCATGCTCACCGACAACTACCGTAGCCACCAGCACATCATCGACGCGGCCGAGCACATCGTGCGGGCTGCTGCGGCTATCCCCGGTAAAAAGGCTAAGGCCAGTGGTGTGCCTCGCTCTCTGAGCCCAGTCAACGTACTGGATCGAGATGACGAAGGGCTGGCCCTGCGATTGGAAGAGCACTATCGCAAGGGCGATTCGATCTTGATGTTGTATCGAAAAAGCAGCGATAAGCTATTGATAGAAAAGTATATTCATCCAACAGTTAATGTCGATTCTAGCTTGCCGTACGATGCCCGGCGGCTCAGGCAGATGACTTATCACAGTGCCAAGGGGCTCCAGGCTGATGCGGTGTTCCTTCTGGGCGACTGCCAGCACCTGAGCAGTTCACCCTACAAGAACCAGGTCTATCGAATGGCCGGGCTAGGCCAGGACGGTGACGCCGAAGCTTACGACTCGGCGCAAAAGGACGAAATCCTGCGCCTGGCGTATGTGGGTATCACGCGTGCGGTGCAGCACTGTTACTGGTACGTCGATGGTCAGGCGGCCAACGGGCCCAAAGCCTCGGATCGTATTGCCACGGATAAGCCCTTTTTTGCTGACCATCGCCGGAGTGTGGCCAATGGCCGGCAAAAGCCTGGAGCATGATGGCACCTTTGGATAAATGATCTACACCTAAGGCAAGGGATTGCATTGCCAAGGTCGGCATGCGGTTGATCGGTCGATCATCGCGCGAAATCTTCGCCACACTCCCTCGATAACGTTCCCACCCGGCTGCCAGAGCCAGGCCTGACCGTGCCCACTTGGCGGGCGCCAAGGAGGTGCGTCACATCGCTGAGCGTGGACCGTGAGCAGGCCTGGCATCGTGCCAACGCCTGATAACAGAAGGAGGCCCTGCGCATCGCTCAACCCTTCGCTGGGACGGCAGGCGTCTCCCTATAAGGAGATATCGATGAACCATTCCCAAGGAAAGATCGCTGCACTACTGGCCCTGACAGGCGCGCTGTCCATGGCCGGCGCCCAGGCCGGGACGTTCCCTGATTACGGCTTCGCGCCTCCCAAGAGTTCGTATCCCTCCCCATTTTTCCGGCTCAGTCAGGACTACCCCACCGTGGCGCCGGGCCCGTCTTCGATGCCGTCGTTTTTCAAGCAGCTGCCCGCCAATTTCAGCAATGATTTTGAAAGCTGGCGCACTTACATGAACGAGGTGAAGAACTACTGCCTGGAGGGCAATACGGAAGTCGGCTGGAACGTGCAGAAAAACAAGGTTCGCCAGTGGTATCACATGCCCTGGCAGCACTATGGCCCCAACGGTCGTGAAGCTATTCACGGGCTGACCAAAGAGGCGCCGATCCAGCCCAAACAGTTGGCGAGTACCCAAACCGGGAATGGCCAGACCTACGCGGTCGGCATCTATAACGATATAGGGGCGTACACCATCGGCCAGGTCTGGAAGGACCCACAGAACCCTGATCCGAGCTACACCTCGCAACCAAAGGGGTTTCCCAATGGCACGGTGGTGTGCAAGGCGTTGTTCGCAGACATCGATATCAATACGGTGCCCTCGCTGGTCAATCCGGTACTTTGGAGTGCCTACACCGCCAAGGACTTCTACTCAACCAAACGTGCCATCACTAAAGTCGCGTTGATTCAGATGGACATTGCCGTCCGGGACACGCGCGTGAAAGAAACCGGCTGGTTGTTCGGTACCTTCCAGTACAACGGTGCGATGACCGGTAAATCGGGATGGGACAACCTGGTGCCAGTGGGGATCATGTGGGGGAACGATCCCAAGGAGAACGGTAACGCGTTCACCAACCCGACGCCGACTGAAACCAAGATCAACCCGGCGCTGAAGCAGACCGCGATCAATGCCAACACCAAGGAGCTGCCACCGACCCACCTGGGCTGGAACGGCCGCCTCAACGGCCCCGTGGACAATCCCCAGGCGTCCTGCCTGAGTTGCCATATGACCGCTGAGTACCAGCAACTGGCGCCGATGAATCCGACCTTCCAACCCAACCCGCCACCGGTGGGGAGCGACGAATGGATGAAATGGTTCCAGAACATCCCGGCCGGACAGCCGTTTTCGCCGGGTACTCGGAGCACCGATTACAGCCTGCAATTGTCCGGTGCCCTGGCGAACTTCTATGACTGGAAATGCAACCACAGCGGCATCTATGCCGACGGCAAGAATGCTTGTACCAACGTAAAATCGCTTAACCTGATGAAGGCCAGCGATGCGCCTGAACAAGAGGTGTTCAAAGTACAGCGCAGCCCTGAACTGGAAGAGCTTCAGTAGCGTACCCCCGGCCTCGGACAAGCGCCGAGGCCGGGTTTCTTGTGGGAGCGGGCTTGCTCGCGAAGGGGGCCAGCACATTCTACATCTTCGTCGACTGTGACATCGCCTTCGCGAGCAAGCCCGCTCCCACAGGGATAAAGTGTTCACTCAATCCAGGCAAATGCCTACGCCATCGGCGGCAACCGCCGCTTGACCGGCGTCTTCTTGACGATGGCTGTATTGGTCTCGGCATGGACATTGAGCTTGTCCAGCAAGGTATCCAGCTGTTCCATCGAGCGCACGTGCAGGCGGGCGATGAAGCAGTCGTCGCCGGTTACCTTGTCGCATTCGGTGAATTGCGCGATGGCCTGGATCTGCCGCTCCACTTCCTGCAACTGCCCCGGCAGCGGGCGAATACGCACGATGGCCTGGAGTTGATAGCCGAAGCACTTGGGGTCCACCTCGACGGTATAGCCCCTGAGCACGCCACGTTCCTCGAGCCGGCGAAGGCGCTCGGCGACACTGGGGGAGGACAAGCCACTGAGGTTTGCCAGGGCCTTGAGGGAGCGTCGGGAATCTTCCATCAGGGCACTGATGAGGATCTGGTCAATATCGTCAGTCATTTCAACTCCATTAGGCGAATGTGTGAAGTTGCCTTGATAAAAAAGGTCGAATCGCAGTTTAGCCTTTTTCAAGCCATGGAGAAGGTACCCATTGGCTCGGCATACTGTGCCCACTTGCTGAAGGAGCCTGAAGATGGACAAGACCTTACGCCGCGGTTCGCTGGAAATGACTGCCGCCATGCTGATCTCCGGCACCATTGGTTGGTTCGTGCTGGTTTCCGGCCTGCCGGTGCTGGATGTGGTGTTCTGGCGCTGCGTGTTCGGCGCCGTGACCTTGCTGCTGATCTGCGCCGGTTTCGGCTTTTTGCACCCCGGCATTCTCACCCGTACGACCTTCCTGCTGACGGTACTCAGCGGTGTGGCGATCGTCGGCAACTGGGTGTTGTTGTTTGCTTCTTATTCCCGCGCCTCGATTGCCATCGGCACGGCGGTGTACAACGTCCAGCCGTTCATGTTGGTGGGGCTGGCGGCGTTGTTCCTGGGGGAAAAAATCACCGCGCAGAAGCTGTTCTGGCTGGCGGTGTCGTTTCTCGGAATGCTGGCCATCGTCAGTGCCCATGGTGAGCAAGGGCAGGGCGGCGGCGACTATCTGCTGGGCATTGCCTTGGCGCTGGGGGCCGCATTGCTATACGCCATCGCGGCGTTGATCATCAAGCGCCTGACCGGCACGCCGCCTCATCTGATCGCGCTGATCCAGGTCAGCACCGGGGTGTTGCTGCTGGCGCCCTGGGCGAACTTCTCGGCGTTGCCGCAGCAAACCGAAGCCTGGGCCAGCCTGCTGACCCTGGGCATGGTGCACACCGGCGTGATGTACGTGTTGCTGTACAGCGCCATACAACGCTTGCCGACTGCATTGACCGGTGCGTTGTCGTTCATCTATCCGATTGCGGCGATTTTCGTCGACTGGTTTGCCTTCGGCCATCGCCTGGAGCCGCTGCAATGGCTGGGCGTGGCGGCGATCCTGCTGGCGGCTGCCGGCATGCAACAGGGCTGGGGTATCAAATCGCGGCGCCCAGCCCTGTCGTAGCCCATGTTCGGGCGTGGATCAGAAGATGTAGTCAGTGGTCAGGAAGTTGGAATCCCGCTCTCGGATAATGTCGCTGATCAACGCCTTGTTGCTGTCCTGGAACTTGGTTGCCACCAGCGTGCGGATGGAAAAGGTGCGCAGCGCATCGTGGACCGACAAGGTACCCTCGGCCGAATTCTTCCGGCCATTGAACGGGAACGTGTCCGGGCCACGCTGGCACTGGGCGTTGATGTTGATGCGGCCGACCTGGTTGGCGAAGGTGTCCACCAGCTTGCCGACTTGTGCCGGGTTGGTGCCGAAAATGCTGAGCTGCTGGCCGAAGTCGGACTCCAGTACGTAATCGATTACGGTATTGAGGTCGCGGTACGGCACGATGGGCACGACCGGGCCGAACTGTTCCTCATGGTAGACCCGCATCGCGGTGTTCACCGGGTACAGCACCGCCGGGTAGAAGAACGAGCTGCGCGATTCGCCGCCATGGGCATTCTTCACTTCTGCACCCTTGGCGAGCGCATCGGCGACCAGCGAATGCAAGTAATCGACCTTGCTCGCTTCGGGCAACGGCGTCAGCGCCACACCGTCCTCCCAGGGCATGCCCGGTTTCAGGCTGGCGAGCCTGGCGTTGAACTTCTCGATGAACGCCGGCGCCACATCTTCATGGACAAACAGGATTTTCAGCGCCGTGCAGCGCTGGCCGTTGAATGACAGCGAACCGGTCAGCGCCTCGTTGACCGCGTTGTCCAGGTCGACCTCCGGCAGCACCAGCCCGGGGTTCTTCGCATCCAGGCCCAGGGCTGCACGCAGGCGGTGTGGTCGCGGGTGAAGCTTCTTCAGGTCACTGGCCGCCTTGTTGGTGCCGATAAAGGCGAAGATGTCGATCTTGCCGCTGGCCATCAGCGCGCTGACAGTTTCGCGGCCGCTGCCGTAGATCACGTTGATCACGCCTGCCGGGAAGCTGTCGCGGAAGGCTTCGAGCAACGGTCGCACCAGCAGGACGCCGAGCTTGGCCGGCTTGAACACCACGGTGTTGCCCATGATCAAGGCCGGGATCAGCGTGGTGAAGGTTTCGTTCAGCGGGTAGTTGTAGGGGCCCATGCACAAGGCCACGCCCAGGGGCACGCGGCGGATCTGCCCGAGGGTGTCCTGTTCCAGCTCGAAGCGGCTGGAGCGGCGGTCCAGCTCCTTGAGGGCGTTGATGGTGTCGACGATGTAGTCGCAGGTGCGGTCGAATTCCTTCTGGGAATCCTTGAGGTTCTTGCCAATCTCCCACATCAGCAACTTGACCACGGCCTCGCGTTGCTCGCGCATGCGCGCCAGGAAGGTTTCCACGTGGCGGATGCGCTCGGCGACGCGCATCGTGGGCCACTGGCCCTGGCCGCGATCGTAAGCCCGCACGGCAGCGTCCAGGGCGGTGAGGGCGGTTTCGGCGTCCAGCAGCGGTGTGCTGCCGAGAATCACTTGCTCATCGCCCAGCTCACCCGTCAGGTAAACGGGGCTGCGGACGACGGCCAGTGGCCCTTGCCAGGTTTGCAGGACGCCGTCGACGAGGTATTCGCGCTGTTCGATCCGGCCTTCGAGGCGGTAGGCCTGCGGGATGTCGGCGGCACCGGGGAACAGGTTGGCGAGGAAGGGGGCTGTGGTCATGTCGTTACTCAATCAATGAAATGAGCCAAGGCAAACGGCTTGCAGGTATAAATCGCTTTTAGCGTTATACGCCTTAATGGAGGTGTTTTTTAAGTGGCGGCAGATTGCTTGCGCCGTGTTTATGTAGGCGCGGTGTAGGAGCTGACGAGTGCAGCGAGGCTGCGATCTTTCCCCAGACACTTGAGTCCCAAGCGAAAGATCAAAAGATCGCAGCCTTCGGCAGCTCCTACAGAGCCGGCATCACCAGCGCATCCGTACCCCCATGCTGGTAATGATGCCGTTGAGGTCGTTGTCGTCGACGTCACTGCTGTAATCGGCACTGACATACAGGCTTACCGCCGGCGTGACCCGGGCCACCAGGCCCAGGCCGACTTCGACGGTGGAGGACTTTCGGCTGCTGCTGATCTTGTCGACCTTATCCAGGGACAAGGTATCGGCGCTCTGGACCGTATGCCACAGGTTGGTTCGCACATAGGGCTCCATGCCGAGACCGTTGACTTGGTAATTACCTTTGAGTCGTGCGCCGACGCGGCCACTCCAGCTGTTCAGTTCATTGCCGGTGCCGCTTTCGGCATTCGGTGTGTCGAGGGTGATGCGCTGGTTGATCAACTGCGCCTGGGGTTCGACGACCCAGTGGGTCCCGATGCCAATCGGAAAGCCGCCCTCGACCGACAGCGTCACGGCATTGCCTTCGCTGGCCTGGCGCTGGCCTTGTTCGGTGCGGCTGTAGCCATTGACCCGGCCGCCGCTGGCGCTCAGGTCCACGTGCCAGCCGGCGGGGCCGGTCAGGCTCCAATAGGCGCCGAGGCTCGAGCCTGTCAGGTTCAGGGCATCTTTGCCCGGCTCGGCCATCGCAGGCGTTACCAGCTGGCCACTTCCCGTTGAAATGATCTGGTTTTGCCCGCTGATCAGGCCCATGCGCTGGGTATGGCCGCTGTCGTTTCGCAATGTGAACAGGGCGGGGCTCTTGCCGGAGGCGGGGTCACTGCCGATGAATGCGGTATTGAGGGTGTCGGACTGTGCTCGGCCATACCAGGGCTGCACTGTCTCCTCGGCAGGCCAGGCCTGTACCTCCATGGAGGAAAGCAGCAACAACGAAGTGGAGAGGGTGTGGAGGGTGGCGGTGGAGATATCTTGCGGACGGAGGGAAGTTTTCATGGGGGCCTGCCTTGCAATCGCATGCGTTTCTCGCTTTTTGGCGTCTCTCCTACCCCGAATGAGGGGCGACCGAATGGATTGAGGCAAGCCTTTGGCGGCCCGTCTTGGCGGGTTCCAGAGGCCTGCCCCTGACTGTACTTCCGGGGGTAGTACGGTGTAGTCAAGAAGACCGATGGCGGCGCGTCAAGAAAATGAACGATGAATGGCAAGATGAAATCAGCGTCAATAAGACGCTGATTTCAATTGGTTATTAAGGCGAGTATTTGGGCGTCAAATCATCGTCGCAGAACCTGCCTACCAGCTGATCCGTACACCGAGATTGCCCGACACACTGCGTTGCTGAAGGCTGTCGAGGTTGTTGCTGTAGTCCGCTGCGGCGTAGACGCTGACCGTGGGTGCCAGGCTCACGATGACGCCGACACCCAGGTCGCCGGTGGACGCGCGCTGCTGGGTCTCGACCCGCTCAGTGTCGTCGAACGTCACCGTATCGGTGCCGGAAAACGTGTGCCAGAGGTTGGCGCGCAGATACGGCTCCACGGGCATGCCGCTGACCTGGTAGCGGCCCTTGAGGCGAGCGCCGAGACGGCCGGTCCAGGCACTGTCGGAATCGAACTCGACCTTGGACACGCCGTCGTCTTGCGTGTCCAGGGAGACCTTCTGGTGGATGATCTGCACCTGGGGTTCGAGGACCCAGTCGGCGGCCACCGCGAAGGGGTAACCGGCTTCCGCCGAAAGGGTCAGGGCGTGCCCGCGATTATCGATTTTCAGGCCGCGTTCGGAGCGGTTGTCGCCGTCCAGTCGCGTGCCCATCACCACGGCGTCGACGTAGCCGCCAGTGGGGTCGGTGAGCGTCCAGTAGAGCCCGTAGCTGTCGCCGTCGAGTTCTATCTTGCCGGCGCGTCGGCCTTCGAAACCCAGGTTGAACCCATCGACGTTACCGTTCAATTCGGTATGGCCGACGAAGAAACCAATGCGCTGGGTCTGTCCACTGGACAGCGGCGAACTGTACAGGTCATTGCCCACCTGGAAGCCCTTGATCGACCCATCGAACCGCGGCGTCACCGTGCCGGCCCAGGTTTGATCCAGGTCCTTGCCATAGACCCGGCCCCAGCCCGCACCGAACGCGCCGTTTTCCGTGAGCAGGCGCTGGTCGCCCTGGCGGTCATGGAACGTGCCCAGGGCCATCAGGGTCAGTTGTGCCGCTGCCGGGGGCAATACCGACCAGGTCGGCACTTCCGGCCGGTACAGAGGAATGGGCGCTGCGCCGGGTACTGCGACCGGCAGTACGGGCAACGTCGGGCTGGGCGCCGCTACCGGTCCGGCGACCACAGTGGAACGAAGGTACCAGTTGTTTTCATTGCCGGTTACGCCGCCCTTGAACAAGCGGTAATCGAATGCCCCGGCCGAGACCGATTGTGCCAGCGAAAAGGCGCCGCTATCACTGACCGCGCCCCCTTGGGCCTGGACCACTTCGATGCCATCCTGAGCCGTCTGTGCGCCCGTACCGCCCAGGTTCGTGACCGTGATGGCGGTACTGCCGGTGAGTGTCCCGCCATTGACCACCAGCTTGTCGCTGGGGGAGTCGTCGGCGCCGAGTAGCGTTTGCAGGCGCAACTGGCCATTGTTACCGACGTAGTTGCCCTGGACAGTGAGGGTGTCGTTGGTGCGGGTGTTGCCCTGGGTGAGGTCTACGGCGCCGGCATTGTTGAGCGTCGCCAACTGACCGGCAGTAAAAGGGGCAATGACGCCTTGGGTCGATGTTAGCGTGCTGCCGGATTCTATGTTGAGCGTCCCGGTGGCGGTGGCGCTGTCCCCCAAGGTCAGGGTGTCGTCAAGGTCCAGTTGCGAGCCTTGGGTGAGGTTGATCGTTTCCAAGTTGAGGTAGCGGGCGCCGGAGCTGGAGGTGCTGCCGCTGAACGTCAAGACGTCCTGGCCCAACCCTCCGTTCAGGCTGGGCGTGGTGGCGAGCAGGCTTTCATCGAGGTTGCTCAACAGCGCCGTGTCGTTGCCGTCGCCCATCAAAATGGCCGAATGAATGAGGCCGCCGCTCCACTGCAACTGGTCATCGCCGGCACTGGCCCGGACCTCGCCGATGATTTCGCCACCGCTGACGGTAATGCTGTCATTGCCGCCGCTGACGCTGACATTGCCGCCGATGCGTCCTGCGGAGAGGATGATGGTGTCCTGGCCGAAACCGGTCACCAGGTTGCCGATGATATTTCCACCGGACATATCGAAAACGTTGTCATCGAGTTTCATGTCGACCCGGCCAATGGTGCCGTCGGTCATCGTCGCGACGTCGCCGTCTTCGAACGCGTCGACGATAGTGCCGCCGGTCATCAAGAACGTATCGAGACCGTCACCTTGTGCCAGGGACAGGATCCTGCCGCCATTCATGATGAAGTCGTCCACGCCGGAGCCTTGCTGGACATCGCCGTCAATCACGCCGTTGGCATTGATCACGATGCGGTCGACGCCGGTGCCAAACGTGACGTCGCCGCTAATGACGCCACTGCCGTTGGCGGGCATGGTCAGGCTGTTGTTACCCGACAGGTCTGTCAGCCCAGGACTGGTGCCGCTGTCGCAGACATAAGCGTCATCGCCTGCGGTTGGCGTCAGCGTGCAAGCGGCCATGGCGGCCGGGACGGGTAACAGGAAGGGGGCTGATATCCACACAGCGTTGAACAGCCGATTGAATCCTTTATCGTGCCGAATCATGTGCTATCCCTCTGCATCGGCATCCCCGTGGACACCGGTTTCAGCATCGGTTGCACAACAGATGGCACATAGGGCCTGGCAACGCTCGCTGTATGGGATGGCACCCTAGCAATGAAAAACCAGCGTCGCTACTGTCAGAACTTACAGGTCTGCGCGTAGAACACGCCGCAAAGGTCTACCCTACAAATGCACTTCCACCGACAGCGGCAGGTGGTCGCTCAGGTGCGTCCAGGGTTTGTTGCCCAGTATTCGCGGGGCGTGGCTGCTGGCGTTGCGCAGGTAAATGCGGTCCAGGCGCAGCAGCGGGAAGCGGGCCGGATAGGTCCTGGCGGGGCGACCGTGGTGGTGCTCGAAGGCTTCATGCAGATAGCCACGGCGGGCGAGGGCGAGATTGCCACGCAGTTGCCAGTCGTTGAAGTCGCCAGCGATGATCACCGGGGCGTCCTCGGGCAACGAATCGAGCAGTTGGCAGAGCAGTTTGAGCTGTAATTGGCGATGGCTTTCCAGAAGGCTCAGGTGTACGCAGATCCCGTGGACAGCGGCGTGCCCGGGCACATCCAGCACACAGTGCAACAACCCGCGCCGCTCCGGGCCGGTGATGGACACATCGAGATTGCGGAACTGGCGGATCGGGTATTTGGAGAGCAGGGCGTTGCCATGGTGGCCATCGGGGTAGACCGCATTGCGGCCGTAGGCGAAGTCGCTCCACATGCTGTCGGCGAGGAATTCGTACTGGGACGTCTGGGGCCAGTTGTTGTAGCGTGACGCGTGTCGGTCATGTTCGCCCAGCACCTCTTGCAGGAACACCAGGTCGGCGCCGGTACTGCGCACCGCTTCGCGCAACTCGGGCAGGATGAAGCGACGGTTGAGGGCGGTGAAACCCTTATGGGTGTTGACCGTCAGGACCCGCAGTCGATGAACCGCCGCAGGCAGGTCCGATGGCATGGGTTCGACGGTCCGCCAATCGGGATCTTGAGTCACGTTCCCTCCTGAATCAGACGTACCTGTTCATGCGACTGACCCAAGGCGCCGGCAGTTCCGGATTTTTCATATTCCTGCTGGGTTCATCGTACCTGGCCCAGCGCTATCGCGAGCAGGCTCGCTCCCACAGGGAGGGCGGTGGCGTACGCAGATGTTGCATATCCCCGCAAATCCATTGTGGGAGCGAGCCTGCTCGCGATGGCGGTGTCTGAATCACCGCCATCCGCAAACAAAACCGCTTCTACCGGTGCGTACTCAGATGAAGACAATCTCATACGGCAGCCCCATCCGATCCAGGATGACCCGGGGCACCAGGGGGGCGATGCCACTTGCCGGTTCGCCGTTGAGTTGGCTGACGTAGGCGTACATGGCGTGACGCTTGCGGGCGGTGGTCCAGACGTCGAGGCGCAGTTTGCGGGCCCGGTGCCAGGGGATTTTATTTTGCTCGCGGACCGGCCAGTGCCAGGCCCACACCGGCAGTTCGTTGAACGCCACCCCGATCCTGTCGGCGGCCAGGGCCCCGGCGCGCCCGACGGCGTCGTGGTCGCTGTCGCCATCCTGGCGCCAGGTGCTGAACACCACGTCACCGGGGCGCAGGTGACGTGCAATAAAGTCGGTGAGCTCGGCCTCGTGTTCGGCCAGGGCCTTTTCCGGGAAGCCGCCGCGCACCCATTGCAGGCCATGGGCTGCAATGCCCAGGCGATGCAGGGCGTCCACGCTTTCCTGCGGGTGAGGGCGGTGTGTACGCAGGCGCTCATCGGTCCACAGCGGTGAACCGGGATGGATCAGGGCTCCATCGGAGACCGAGATCAGCAACATGGGTTGATCCAGATTGTTCAGCAACTGCAGCAATCCGCCACAGGCGCCGATCTCATCGCCCGGATGCGGGGAGAGGACGACCGCGCGGGCGCCGGCGGGAATGAGCGTCTGGGTACTGATAATCGGGATATCGGCCAGTTGCGCAGCACTGTTCCAGATTTGCGGATGCTGCCGGCCAGGCAAGCGAGAGGCTGGTTTCATGAGAGACATCCTTGTGTGTATTCAATCTTTCAGCCATCTACCGGGCCTACTGTCCGATGACGCCCGCGTGGGTATGACTGCGATTCACAGCGCTCCGAATCCTGGAGACTACCGCATGTGAAGTATTGACCATGTCGGCCGATTCGTCTTGCGAGATGTGTGTCTGAACTGCATTTTTTTCTTCAAACTGGGCTGTGTGCATCGAAAACCGCGTCCTTGCGGTCCTCCTGGCGCTTTACAGCCGGTACTTCATTCCTCTTCTTCGCGTTGCAACTCAAACAGCAGCAGCGAGCGTCCGGTGACGGAGTATTCGGAATCGAAATCGAAGCGCTCCTGGCCACGAACGGTCGGCTGGTTGGTGTCGACCATGCAGGTCCAGAAACTGCCCTCGGGGACTTCCGGCAGGCGGAAGTTGACGATGTCATGGTGCGCGTTGACCACCAGCAACAACGTCGCATCGCCGCCCTTGCGCCGAATGCCGGTTTCCTGGGCGCGGCCGTCCATCAACATGCCGAGGCAGCGACCATGGCTGTCCTGCCATTGTTCAATGGTCATTTCGCTGCCGTCCGGGGCCAGCCAAGTCACGTCCTTGACGCCGATATCCTCGTTGTAGTTACCCACCAGGAACCGTCCGCGCCGCAGGATCGGGTAGGTCAGGCGCAACTTGATCAGGCGCTTGACGAACTTGAGCAGCGCCGCGCCGTCCTCGCTCAGGTTCCAATTGATCCAGCCGACCTCACTGTCCTGGCAATAGGCATTGTTGTTGCCGTGCTGGGTACGGGCAAACTCGTCGCCGGCGACGATCATCGGCGTGCCTTGGGCCAGCAGCAGGGTGGCGAAGAAGTTGCGCATCTGTCGATGGCGCAGCGCGTTGATCTCTGGATCGTCCGTCGGGCCTTCGACGCCATGGTTCCAGGACAGGTTGTTATTGCTGCCGTCCTGGTTGTTCTCGTCGTTGGCCTCGTTGTGCTTGTCGTTGTACGACACCAGGTCATGCAGGGTGAAACCGTCATGGGCGGTGACGAAGTTCAACGAGGCGTACGGACGCCGGCCACGCTGGTTGAACATCTCGCCCGAAGCCGTCATTCGGCTGGCGAAATCGGCGAGCTGGCCGTCGTCGCCCTTCCAAAAGGCCCGTACCGTGTCGCGGAACTTGTCGTTCCACTCGACCCAGCCCGGCGGGAAGCGTCCCACCTGGTAGCCCCCGGGGCCACAGTCCCAAGGCTCGGCGATCATTTTCACCTGGCGCAGCACCGGGTCCTGGCGACAGGCCACGAGAAAGCTGTGGCGCTCGTCGAAGCCGTCATGATAACGACCCAGGATGGTCGCCAGGTCGAAGCGGAAGCCATCGACGTGCATCTCCGTGGCCCAATAGCGCAGGGAGTCGGTGACCATTTGCAGAACGCAAGGATGGCTCAGGTCCAGGGTATTGCCGGTGCCGGAATCGTTGATGTAGTAGCGTTTGTCGTCGGGCATCAGCCGGTAGTACGAAGCGTTATCGATGCCGCGCATGGACAGGGTGGGGCCCTGTTCGTTGCCTTCGGCGGTGTGGTTGTAGACCACGTCGAGGATGACTTCCAGATTGGCCTCGTGCAGGTGCGCGACCATCTCCTTGAACTCGGCGATCTTGCCACTGGCCAGGTAGCGTGGGTCCGGGGCAAAGAAGGCGATGCTGTTGTAACCCCAGTAGTTGGTCATGCCTTTGTGCAGCAGGTGCTGATCATTGACGAAGGCATGGATGGGCAGCAGTTCCACCGACGAGACACCCAGCTTGCGGATATGCTCCAGCACATCGTCGACCATCAGCCCGGCGAACGTACCGCGCACGTTCTCCGGCACCGAAGGGTGACGCATGGTGAGGCCGCGTACGTGGGTCTCATACAGGATGGTCTTGTCCCAGGGCACGCTGCCCCGATGGTCGTGACCCCAGGTGTGCGCCGGGTCGATAACCTTGCACTTGGGGACGAACGGGGCGCTGTCGCGCTCATCGAAACTGAGGTCGCCATCGGGATGGCCGATGGTGTAACCGAAGAGGGCTTCGGACCACTTCAATTGGCCGACCAGTTGCTTGGCATACGGGTCGATCAGCAGCTTGTTCGGGTTGAAACGGTGGCCGTTCGCCGGGTCGTATGCACCGTAGACGCGGTAGCCATAGATCAACCCTGGGTGGGCGTCCGGCAGATAGCCGTGGTAAATCTCGTCGGTGTACTCCGGCAGCTCGATGCGTTCGAGTTCGACTTCGCCGGCATCATCGAAAATGCACAGTTCCACCTTGGTGGCATTGGCTGAAAACAGCGCGAAATTGACCCCGAGGCCATCCCAGGTTGCACCCAGTGGAAAAGGCAGCCCCTCACGAATCCGCGAAGCCTCGATCACGGGCGGCGGCGTGGTTTTGTTTGGACGGGTCATAGTTGCTCCTGCAAAAGACAGACAGATACAGCGATGCGGTTCACTTGTGGCGAGGGGATTTAGCGAAACGTCGCACCGCCCCGCTATGTGGGACAACGTTGCTTTTCTGTGGGAGCAAGGCTTGCCCGCGATGAAGCGATGCGCTCCTTCAGAAATCGAGGCGCCTGTTTCGCGAGCAAGCTTTGCTCCCACCTGGCAACGAGACCGATAGGGGGATGAATCAAACCGCCGGCGGCTTGCGTGTGGCCCGTGGCTTTTTGTCTGCGGTGGTCGCAACAGCTTTGGCCGCAGGCTTGGCCTTGGGGGGCGTGCTTTTTGCGGCGGTCTTGGCCGTGGTGCTCTTGGCGGCAGCAGGCTTGACGCCATCGGTTTTGCTGGCCGCTGATTTGCTCGCCGCCTTGGGTGGCTTGCTCGGCGCCAGTGCTTCGGCTTCGGCCAGTTTGCGCGCCATCTCCCAATGGCGTTTCTCCTGCCCGGCGGGCTTACCCTCGGACTCCCAGATCTGATAGGCGAATTCGCGAATGCGTTTATCGTCGGTACTCATCGCAGTGCTCCTGATTCAACTCAAGGTTGGATAAAGACATTGACCGGGAAATTCCCCAGCGCGGTGCTGATCAGCAGCTCCCTTTGGGGTGTGACTGTTGCGCTTGAAAAAAGTCCCTTCAGTTTTTCATCCCCAGCGGCGAACGGTAACGACACACGGGTATCGCCCCAATCCGACGCAGCCACCAGCGGCACGGCACTGTTTTCCAGCAACGGCGCCGCATGGACAGGTACAACAATGATCGCCCGTTGTTGCGAGTCTTCACGCATGAAGGCCAGTACTCGCTCAGCTTGCTCACCGAGCACTTCCAGGGGCTGGTAGCGACCCTGGCGCCATAGCTGCGGATACTCGGCTCGCACGGCCAGCGTCCTGGCGATCAATGCCTGTTTGACTCGGCCGTCACGCCAATCGCGTATCAACGCGGCTGGCGTGCTGTCGGCCCCTAACGCCTCGCGGCGTGCCTGGAAATCCACCGGGCGACGGTTGTCCGGGTCCACCAGGCTGAAATCCCAGAACTCGTTGCCTTGGTACAGGTCCGGTACGCCGGGTACGGTCATGCGCAGCAAAGTTTGCGCCAGACTGTTGAGGGCGCCCGCCGGGGCGATGGCCTGGACCGCCTCGGCGATGGCGCTGCGCAAGGGCAACCCCTCATCGCCCAGCAGTAACCGTTCGAGGAACATCTGGGTGGCTTGCTCATAGGCATCGTTGACCGCCGCCCAGCTGCTTTGCAGCTTGGCTTCCCGCAGGGCCTTGCGTTGCCATTGCCACAGGCGCTCGTTGTAGGCGGCCAGGGCCTTGTGGTCCTGGAGGTCGAGGTCCAGCGGCCAGCTGCCGAGCAAGGCCTGGTACAGAATCAGTTCATCACCGGCCGAGGGCGCCGCCGGGTCGCTGTGCAGCGAAGGCGAAAGAATGCGCCATTGCTCCACGCAGGCGGTGTACCAATCGGCGCGTTCGCTGAGCACGGCCAGCCTGGCGCGGGTGTCTTCGCCGCGCTTGTGGTCGTGGGTAGCGGTGGTGATCAGGTTGTCGGGAAAATGTTCGAGTCGATCGAGGCCTGCTTGATGGAACTCCTGGGCCGGGGCGCTGAAGCGCTCGGTGTTATAGCCCACGTCATTGCGCGACAACAGCACCGCCGAGCGATAGAGCGCGGTGTCCTCCACGGCTTTGGCGGCGGCCGGCGAGGTCAGTTGCTGGAAACGCACGCAGGCATGGCGCAGGCGTTTACGCTGGCTACCGCGCGGGCGTTGCCGCCAGGGCATCCCACCGAGCCAGCCGGCCAGGCAGTCGAGCACTGGCCAGTCGGCTTCGCTGAGGGTTTGCCGGGCGCCTTCCAGGGCCTGGTTGAAAAACACCTCGTCTTCGATGGAGTGCCCCGCAGGTGTGATGTAGGTGCGATACACCGGAAAGTGCACGATCAGTTCCTGCAAGGCCCGCCGAATCGCGCCCAGGGTCAGGTCGCGGGTCATCACATCGTCACGGGCCACTTGCAGCAAGGCCTGGGCGACGCTTTCGAAGTCTCCGGCCAGGGAGCCATTGAGGATCTGCTGGCGGGCCAGGCGGGCTTCTTCGATGAAGTGCGCTGGCCGCTCGCTATGCCGGCTCCAGAATTCGGCAAGGGGGGCGGCACCGGCCGGGTCATGCTGGAGCAGCGAGACCTGGTTCATGAATTCGTAACCGGTGCTGCCGTCGATGTTCCAGTCCCGCCGCAACGTTTCGCCGTCGCCAAGGATCTTCTCGACGAAAATCGGCAGGTGTCGGGTCGGCGACAGCGAATCGACGCGCCTGCGCAATTTGCGGCAGTAACCACGAGGGTCGGCAAGGCCGTCGATGTGATCGATGCGCAGGCCGTCCACCAATCCTTCGTCGATCAATTGGAAAATCTTGGCATGGGTCGCCTCGAATACCGCCGGACGCTCGACCCGCAGCCCACCCAGTTCGTTGACATCGAAAAAGCGCCGCCAATTGATGTCGTCCGCTGCCGTGCGCCAGCTGGCGAGCCGGTAGCTCTGGCGCTCGAGCAGTTGGTGCAGGCGCTCGAAGCCTTCGGGGTCGGTAGAGTCGTAGCCGCCCAGGTTGTCCTCGATGGCGGCGAAGATGTCCGCTTGTGCCGCCAGCTCCTGCAACTCTGTTTGCAGCGGGCGGGCGAGGGTGTGGGCGTCGGTCTGGTAATTCAGCGTGGTAAAGCGATCGGCCAGGGCCTTGAGCGCTTCGGTTTGCTCGGCGGGCAAGGTTTCGGCGGGTTTGAGCAGTTCGCCGTAGTGCATCGGGCAAATCGGGAAGCGGTGTTCGTAGTGCTCGACGTAGAAGCTGCCGTGGTTGGCATCGAAGTGCAGCTGCAAGGTGCCTTCCTGCAACGCCACGCCATAGTCGCTGCCCAGGAACGGCAGCAGCAATTGGCCTTCCATCAGTGGGTCGGGGGAGTGCCACTGGATGTCGAAGAATTCACCGTAGGGGCTCAGGCGCCCCCATTCCAGCAAGTCCAGCCACCAGGGGTTGTCGTTGCCGCCGACGGCCATGTGATTGGACACGATGTCGAGGATCAAGCCCATCCGATGCTCGCGCAAGGTCGCGACCAGGCGCTTGAGCGCGGCTTCCCCTCCCAGTTCGGGGTTGACCAGGGTCGGGTCGACGACATCGTAGCCGTGCATGGAGCCGGCGCGAGCCTTGAGCAGCGGCGAGGCATACAGGTGGCTGATGCCCAGCGAAGCGAAGTACGGCACCTGGGGAATGGCATCGTCCAGGGTGAAGCCTTTATGAAACTGCAGGCGCAATGTTGCCCGCAGGGGTTGGATCAACGGCTGTTTCATCGGTCACGCTCGTTCGCCTGAAGCCTCGCGCAGGCGAGTATTTCCAGGCGCCGGGCAGCGTCCGGGTGATCCAGCAATGCCTGGCTTTGCCCGGCCAGGCGGCGGCGCCAATTGGGGTGGGTGTCGATGGTGCCCGGCAGGTTGGCTTGCTCCTCGATGCCCAGGGCGTCTTCGAGCGGCAACAGCACCAGCGGCGCGCGGGTGTGACCGAGGAAGCGCACGCTGGCATCGAGCACCTGGTCGGTCTCGCGGTGTTCTTCGCGAAAGTTCTGCGGGTCCTGGTTCAGCACCTGGCGCAGGCCTTCGCGTTCGCGCTCGCGGTGTTTGCGCCAATCCATTTCGGTGTGCGAGTCGATCAGGTCGAGCCGGGCGTTCCAGTCGATGTCGTGACCGTGCCACCAGCCATTGAGCGTCGGCAAGTCGTGGGTGCTGGTGGTGGCCAGGGCATTGTCCGGCCAGTCGAGAATGGGCTTGAAGTGGGTGTTGTCCTGTTCGAACAACAGCACGCGCATGCCCAGGATCGAGCGGGCAATGAGTTTTTCGCGCAGGCCGTCGGGCACGGTACCGAGGTCTTCGCCGAGTACGATAGCCTGATGACGATGGGATTCCAGCGCCAATAGGCGCAGCAGGTCGTCCACCGGGTAATACAGGTAGGCGCCATCGCGAGGTGGGGCGTCGTTAGGGATCACCCAGAGCCGTTGCAAACCCATGACATGATCGATGCGCAAGCCGCCGGCGTGGGCGAAGTTGGCCCGCAGCATTTCAATGAAGGCGCGAAAGCCGTTGCGCACCAGGCCTTCCGGGGAAAACGCTGAGATCCCCCAGCCTTGGCCGGAGCGGTTGAGAATGTCCGGCGGGGCGCCCACGGTCAGGGAGGCGAGCAGTTCGTCCTGCCGGCTCCAGGCCTGGCTGCCACCGCCATCGGCACCCACTGCCAGGTCGGCGATCAGGCCGATGCCCATGCCGCTGGATCGGGCTGCGCTCTGGGCGCGCTCCAGGCAGCGGGCGATCAACCATTGGCAAAAAGCGTAGAAGCCGATCTCATCGGCATTTTCCTCGGCGAAATGGGCCAGGGCCGCGCTGCGCGGGTCGCGCCATTCTTCCGGCCAGTGGCGCCAGTCGAGGCTTTCACCCCGGGCGGCGCGTTCGGCCTGCAAGGCCTCGAAGCGGCAATGGTTTTCCAGGGCTTCGCCGCTGGTGTGGCGGAAACTGCTGAAGTCTTCATGCAACGGATGCTCACCCTGGCTGAAGCCGTCGTACAGGGCACGCAGGATTTTTTGCTTGGCCTGGGCGGCGACCGGCCAGTCGATCAGCGGCTGCTCTTCCAGGGTGCGCAGTTGATTGGTCAGGCCGGTGGCGTCGATGGCGGTGCGCAGCGCACGTTCACCGAGGATGGTGCCCGGCGCGGCGTACAGGCTGTTGAAGAACAGTCGGCTTGACGGTGAGTAGGGGCTGTAGCGCCCGGTGTCGCTGCTGAACATCGCGTGCATCGGGCTGATGGCAACGGCCTCGGCGCCGCGCTCGCCGGCCACCCGTGCCAGCTCCTCCAGGGCCTGGGTGTCACCGAAGCCACCGTCACCGGGACGCCTGAGGGCATACAGTTGTGCGCTCAGGCCCCAGGCCCGTGGCGTCGGGTCGTCCACCGCATCGGCCACGCTGTAGCAACGGGCCGGCGCGACGGCCAGGGTGAAATGCTGGTCCTGGATGCTGACGTGCTGATAACCCACCGGGACCATCCCCGGCAGCTTGGCATCGGCATCGAGGTTCAGGTTCAGTGTCGCGCCATCTTCGAGTTTGATTTCGCAGGGTGTCCCCGCATCGAAGTAGCGGCTCAAGTCCAGGCTGACCCCGACGTCGGCGGTGATCAGCGGTGGCAATTGATGGTTCTGTTGCGCTTGCTGCAACTGCAGCAGGCTGGCGTCGATTTCCTGGGCGCTGCCAGCGGGATGACCCAGGCCGGTGAGGACTGAACGCAAGACGGCCGGCGAGACTTTCTGGGCCCGGCCATTGGCATCGATCCAATCCACCGCCAGGCCCGCTCGGCTGGCGAGGATTTCCAGTTGCGCATCGCTCATAGGCGCTCTCCAGTGATGTTGGGCAAGGTTGTCGCCTGCGTCAGACTGACCAGCGCGCTGTAGGGCGCAAGGGCGCCCTGTTGCAACAGACCCATGACTTGCTGCGGATGTTCGAAAAGAATGCGTGCCTCTTCCGGGGCATTGTGTTCGACGGGCTGATCGCCGAGGTTGAAGTCGATGCGCAACACGCTGCCATCGCCCAACCGCCAGCGTGCGCTGATGGCACCATGGCCCAGCACATCGGTGCCCAGGGCCTGGGCACCGGGCAGGCGCGGGACGATCTCTTCACGGCGGATTTTCAGCAGTTGCCGATACAACGCCTCGTTGGCCTGTTGCTCCGGGCATTGCGATTCCAGGCTTGGGCGTGAAGCCTCGAAGGTGCTGGCGGCGTTGGGGTCGGGAATTCGTTCGCGCTGCTGCGGATCGGCAAAGGCAGTGAAGGCCTTGAATTCGTTGCGTCGGCCTTCGCGCACCCGCTCTGCCAGCTCGCCGTGGTGGCTGGTAAAAAACAGGAACGGTTGTTCGGCTGCCACCTCATCGCCCATGAACAGCAGCGGGATCATCGGTGATAACAGCAACAAGACTGTCGCTGCCTGCAGGGCCTGGGGGGCGGCAAGCTGATGCAGGCGTTCGCCCAAGGCACGATTGCCGATCTGGTCATGGTTCTGCAGGAACAGCACGAACGCGCTCGGCGGCAGGTGACTGCTGGGCTCGCCCCGGGCTTCGCCATGGCGATTGAGATGGCCCTGGAAGACGAAACCCTGGCTCAGGCAACGGGCCAGTTGTTCGGTCGGTTGCTCGGCATAGTCGGCGTAGTAGGCGTCGGTCTCACCGGTCAGCAGCACGTGCAGGGCATTGTGCCCGTCGTCGTTCCACTGGGCGTCGTAGACATGCTCCAGCAGGTGGGCCTGGTTGTGTTCGTTTTCCACGGTCAGCCAGACATGCCGGATCGGGTCCACCTGCTCGCGCACCCGGGTCGCCAGCTCCTGGAGAAAGTCCGGATCTTCGATGGCGTGTACCGCGTCCAGGCGCAGGCCGTCGAAACGGTACTCCAGCAGCCACATGAGCGCATTGTCGATGAAGAAGTCCCGCACTTCGCGGCGGCGGAAATCAATCGCCGCGCCCCAGGGCGTGTGCTTGTCTTCACGGAAGAAGCCCTTGGCATAACGGTGCAGGTAGTTGCCATCGGGGCCGAAGTGGTTGTAGACCACATCGAGGATGACGGACAGCCCATGGCCGTGGGCGCTGTCGATCAGATGCTTGAGTTGTTCGGGCGTGCCGTAGGAGGCCTGGGGTGCGTAGGGCAGGACGCCGTCGTAGCCCCAGTTGCGATCACCGGGAAACTGCGCCAGTGGCATCAGCTCGATGGCGGTGATGCCCAGCCCGGCCAAGCGTGCCAAATGCTGTTCGACGCCGTCGAAACCACCCAGGGCGCCCACGTGCAATTCGTAGATTACGGCTTCGTGCCAGGGGCGACCGGACCATTGGGTGTGTCGCCAGGGGTAGGCATGCGGGTCGACCACCACGCTCTGGCGGTCGATGTCGCCGGCCTGGGCGCGCGAGGCCGGGTCCGGCACCTCCAGCTCGCCATCGATGTTGTAGCGGTAGCGGGTGCCGGCGGGGCAACGGGTCTGGATCATGAACCAGCCGTCGGCTTGAGGCAGTAGCGGTATTGAATCTCCAGTGTCGAGCTCGACACTGACAAAAAATGCATCCGGGGCCCAGAGGGCGAAGCGGGTGTGCTCGTCATCCAGCATGACCGCCCCGTGGGTCCATGTTTCAGGCGTCCTTGACGTCATTGTTACCTCATTGTCTGGCCGATTTTCCCAGTGACTTAGCCACCAGCTGTTCGTAGAGTTCGGCGTAGGGTTCCACCGCCTGGCACCAGTTGAACGGCGCCGACATGGCCCGGCAGCGCATGGCGTTGAGCAGGTCGGGGAACTCGAAGACCTTGAAGGCCCGGCTCAAGGCCTGTTTGTAGCTTTCCACGGTGGACTCATCGAACAGGAAACCGGTAATTCCATCTTCGATGGTGTCCGCCAACCCTCCGGTATTGCGCGCCACCGGCAGCGAGCCGAAGCGCTGGGCGTACATCTGGCTCAATCCGCAGGGCTCGTAGCGCGACGGCATCAGCAGGAAGTCGCTGCCGGCGAACATCCGCCGCGCATCTGTTTCGTTGAAGCCGATACGCACGCCGATGCGTCCGGGGAAGCGCAGGGCCAGTTCACGCATGGCCTGTTCTTCCTCCGGTTCCCCACGGCCGATGATGGCGATCTGGCCGCCGGACTCGACGATGAACTCGGCGACCGCTTCGGTCAGGTCCAGGCCTTTCTGGTAGACCAGGCGCGAAACCACGGCGAACAGCGGGCCAGTGGAGTCGTCGAGGCCAAAGAGTTCGCGCACATGGGACGCGTTGACCGCCTTGCCTTCCCAGTCGCCCATGGCGAACTGACGGAACAGGTGGGTGTCGGTGGCCGAGTCCCAGCTTTCATCGATACCGTTGGGGATGCCGCTGAGCAAGCCTTGTTGAGTCTTGGCAGCGAGGAAACCGTCGAGCCCGCAGCCAAACGCCGGGGTGGTGATCTCCTGGGCGTAGGTGGCACTGACGGTGGTGATATGGCTGGAGTAGGCCATCCCGGCCTTGAGGAACGACAGTTTGCCGTAGAACTCCATGCCTTCCTGCTGCAGGGCGTGTTCGGGGATGCCCAGCTCCGGGCAGGACGCCAGGCTGACGACGCCCTGGTAGGCCAGGTTGTGAATGGTAAACAGGGTCGGGGTGCGTTGCCCGCGCCAGTGCATATAGGCCGGCGCCAACCCGGCTGGCCAGTCGTGGGCGTGGACCAGGTCCGGGCACCAGTGGATCTGCGCGAGATTGGCGGCGATGTCGGCGGCGGCCAGGCCCAGACGGGCGAAGCGAATGTGGTTGTCGGGCCAGTCGCGACCGTTGTTGGCACCGTAAGGGGAGCCTTCGCGGGCAAAGAGTTCCGGGCAGATCAGGACGTAGATCACCAGGCCGTCGGCCATGTCCATGCGCCCGATCTTGCAGGGCGGCAGCGCTGCGTGGCCGCCCAGTTCGCCGATGATGTGGATCGGATTGCCGCTGTTCATCACTTGCGGATAACCGGGGATCAGCACCCGGACATCATGCAGCCCGGCCATGGCCCGGGGCAGTGCGGAGGAGACATCGCCCAGGCCGCCGGTCTTGACCAGGTCAGCGATTTCCGAGGTGACGAACAATACTTTCTTGCGGTTGGGATTCTGTCGAACGACGGGGAGCAGTGCCTTGCCGCCGGTGGCCAGCACCGGTGCCGTTGGCGATTCGGCCGCGGGCGGTAGTTGAGAACGGACTTGTTGTGGTTCCAAGGCAGCACTGATCATAAATATCTCCCATTTTCTCGATCTGTTTCCGGCAAGCGCCAGAGCTGTTGTTTCATTGGCCAAATCCTGCGGCCAGGCGCACAAGCGCAACGCAAGGAAAGCGAACGGCTACCCAATGCGGCGAAGCGAATCAGCTGAAGGAGCTGTTGCAATGACCAGTGCAAGGACTGCACCAGTCGCGGTTGCCCTACCTCTAACCTGACCTGTCGCCGTTGCGAAAAGTTTCGACTTTTTTTCGTCTGGATGACCGGTTGGGTTCCCCCCCGGTTAGGCAGTCTAGGTCAGAACCTAGAGCGGTGCGGCTCGGTTCGTCGTATTGTCCGACAATCACGGTTTTTGTCGGCAATCTCTTACACGACAAAGGGGGATACGCACCGACGAAGTGCAGTTTTCTGAAACCAGAAGGGTGTAGGGGAACGGCGTTGTTTCATCGGCGTGCGCGATGGAATGGCGCGATGCACCATTGGAGGGCAGGTGGAATAGAGGCGTATTGATGGCTAATGACACTCCTGAGGACACCCCCATTCTTGTGGGAGCGAGCCTGCTCGCGATGACGGCTGTACATTCAGCATCAATGCAAGCTGATCCACCGCTATCGCGAGCAGGCTCGCTCCCACAAGGTTTTTTCGCGATGCGTAATTCGAGTTCTAAGCTTGGCCCGTGGGCGTCAGCAACCGGATCGGCTGGCCCGCCGCCCAGGCCAGCAGGTCTTCGATCATCAGGGAATAGAACTGCTGGTAATTCTGTCGGCTGACGTAACCCAGGTGCGGCGTGGCCAGTACGTTATCCAGGGTTCGGAATGGATGGGCGGCGGGCAAGGGCTCCTGGGCGAATACGTCCAGGGCGGCGCCGGCCAGGCGCCGGTGTTGGAGGGCGTCGATCAGGGCGGTTTCATTGACGATCGGCCCACGGGAGGTGTTGACCAGCAGCGCCTCGGGTTTCATCCAGCCCAGCGCTTGGGCATCCACCAGGCCGCGGGTGCGTTCGCCGAGCACCAGGTGGATCGAGAGAATATCGGCCTGCTCGAACAGCGCTTGTTTGCTGACGTAGGTCACGCCCACTTCGGCGGCGCGCTCGGCGCTGAGGTTCTGGCTCCAGGCGATGACCCGCATGCCGAACACCTGGCCGAACTGCGCCACCCGGGTACCGATGCTGCCCAGGCCGAGGATTGCCAATGTCTTGCCGTGCAAGTCGCCGCCCAGGCCTTGCTGCCACAGGCCGGCGCGCAGGGCATTGGCTTCCTGCACCAGGTTGCGGGTCAGGGCCATGATCAGCGCCCAGGTCAGTTCGGGCGCGGCGTGCTTGTAGCTGTCGGTGCCACACACCTGGATACCCAGCTCGGCGGCGGCCTTCAGGTCCAGGGCGGCATTGCGCATGCCGCCGGTGAGCAGCAGCTTGAGATTGGGCAGGCGGCGCAGCAGGCCCTCGTCGAACACCGTGCGTTCACGCATCACGCAGATCACTTCGAAGCGCTGCAAGCGCTCGGCAAGGGTGTCGCGGTCAGCGGGATAGTCATGGAGAAACGTCACCTGGCCGACACCGTCCAGTACCGACCAATCGACCACGCCACGTGCCACATCTTGCCAATCGTCTATGACTGCTATTTGCACCGCCATGGAACACCTCGTCAGGGAGTGGGTTTGTCCAGCCAGCCCAACAGCGCCTTGTGGAACCGGTCCGGCTCTTCCATCTGTGGGGCATGCCCCAGATTGGGGAACTCCACCAGGGTCGAGCGGGGAATCAGCCCGGCGACCTGCTTGCCCAGTACCTCGTAGTGGCCCAATTTGGCCTTGACCGCTGGCGGCGCGATGTCGCTGCCGATGGTGGTGGTGTCGGAGGTGCCGATCAGCAGCAGGGTGGGCACGGTCAGGTCCTTGAATTCGTAATAGACCGGCTGGGTGAAGATCATGTCGTAGATCAGCGCCGAGTTCCACGCCACTTGCGTATGTCCCGGGCCTTTGTTCAAGCCAGCGAGCATATCCACCCAACGGTCGAACTCAGGTTTCCAGCGGCCGCCGTAGTAGGTCGTGCGCTCGTAATTGCGAATGCCCTCGGCGGTGACCTTCAGCTCCCGCGCGTACCATTGGTCCACGGTGCGATAGGGCACGCCCAGGGCTTTCCAGTCTTCCAGGCCGATGGGGTTGACCATCGCCAGGCGTTCGACCTGGTCGGGAAACTGCAAGGCGTAGCGGGTGGCGAGCATACCGCCGGTGGAATGGCCGAGGACGACGGCTTTCTGTACGCCGAGGGTTTTGAGCAAGGCCTGGGTATTGCTCGCCAGTTGCTGGAAGCTGTACTGGTAATACTCGGGTTTGCTCGATGTGCAGAAGCCGACCTGGTCGGCTGCGATGACCCGGTATCCGGCCTCGCTGAGGGCCTTGATCGAATCGCCCCAAGTGGCGGCGCAGAAATTCTTGCCGTGCATCAGCACCACCGTGCGGCCATTGACCTTGCCTTGGGCCGGCACATCCATATAGCCCATTTGCAACGACTGGCCCTGGGACTGGAAGGCGAAGTGCTTGAGGGTATAGGGATGTTCGAAGCCCTCCAACTGGGCTCCGTAGGCCGGGCCCTCCGGCGGATTGGCGGCCTGGGCAAACAGGGGCAGGGCGGCGGTGAGGAACAGGCTGGGCAACCAGCGCGCGGTGGTGCGGGGCATGGTCAATCTCCTTGTGGCCGCCGCCGATCCTGGCGCGACCCGATTATGGCGACATTAACCACAGGCAACCGAACGGCCCGAACGTTCAGTCCATCCAGCCCAGTGTCGCCAAAGCGAGAACGCCGTAGCGCAGGCCCTTGGCAAGGGTCACGATCAGCAGGAAGCGCCGCCACGGTTCGCCCATCACCCCGGCCACCAGGGTCAACGGGTCACCGATGATGGGCAGCCAACTGAGCAGCAGCGACCAGCGGCCGAAGCGTTGGTAATGCACGCGAGCCTTGTCCAGGTGGGCCGGGCTGACCGGAAACCAGCGCCGATCCTTGAAGTGCTCCAAGCGTGTGCCCAGCCACCAGTTCACCAGCGAACCCAGGACATTGCCAGTCGTGGCGACCCCCAGCAGCAACCAGACCTCGTGGCGCTCGCTGAGCAACAAGCCGACCAACAATGCTTCGGATTGCAGCGGCAACAAGGTTGCCGCGCCGAAAGCCGCCAGGAACAAGCCGATATAGGCTTCGCCCATCAGTGAGCCGGGTAATCCGCCACTACGGTTTGGGTCCCGTCTTTTTTCAGGCCAATCACTTGATAAGCATCGCTCATGCCGTCCATTTCCATGCCGGGCGAGCCCATGGGCATGCCCGGTGCGGCCACGCCGAGCAAGTCATCGCGCTTGCTCAAGGCCAGCACCTGATCAGCCGGGACATGGCCTTCGACGAATTTGCCGTTGATCTCGGCGGTGTGGCAGGAACGCAGATTCGGCGCGACCCCCAGACGTTGCTTGACCGAACTCATGTCGGTCTCGACATGGTCGTTGACCTTGAAGCCATTTTCTTGCAGATGTGAAACCCATTTTTTGCAGCAGCCGCAGTTGGCGTCGCGGTGCACATCAATGGTGACCGGTTCGGCGGCCTGGGCCAGGGTGGTCATGAACAGGGCGCTCAAGGCGAGCAGGTGCAGGGGGTTGGCCATGGAGGTGGTCTCTTGTCGAACGGTTTGGAGAGAGGATAACAGAGTAGTGAGCGCGAGCTGACGGGGGGCTGAGGCGGGGATTACAGAATTGTCAGGTTGCAAGGGCGAATAAAGTCCTGTGGGAGCGAGGTTGCTCGCGATGGCGGTGGCTCAGTCACATGGGTGTTGGGCTTGCTGGCCTCATCGCGAGCAGGCTCGCTCCCACAGGGGGAACGCGGTCCCCATCAAGAACCAGGTCGGCTATCAGGCCGCCTCGCTTTTGTTTTTGATCTGGGACGCCCCGTTAACCACGCTGGCCGAACGCAGGCATTGTGGAGTGGGCAACCCGGCATGGATGCCGGGTTAGCCGCGCTGGGCCATGGATGGCCCTTCGCGGCGGCCCATGGAGCAATGCCGGAGTGAGGGCATGCCGAGCCTAAGCGAGGCACCAAGTGGTGGGGCAAAGCGCTTTTGGTTACTTTTGGCTGGTCCGGCTCCCGGCTCTTCCAAAAGTGACCCGCTGTAAGAGCGGAACCATAAGCCGCCGTTACCGCAGCAATGGATATGTACCCGGTCAACAAACCCTAGGCCAACTGTTCGGTCACCGCGCTCTGTTGCTCGGCGGCGGGGGCGATCTGGGTGCTCAGGCTGTTGATAGGCTGATACGACGGAACATACATAATTCCTCATGATTAACCGCCGCGGTTGCGCGAATACGCTCCTTCGGCTGTACCATGGGACCCCGTTGGCAGCCCGCCATTCCCGCAATACGGTATGGGCTTGGCAAGTCTTCGGATACAGAACGGATACATTCAGGAAATTGGCAATGACTCATTCACAACGTTTGAAATACTCGATTCTGATCGTCCTCGTCGTCCTGGCAATCATGCTGGGACTGTCCTGGATGCAGGGCAAGGGCATGATCAGCGAGCAGCTGTTTCAATACATCGCCATCGCCGTAGCGATCATCGTGGTGGTGATCAATGGCGTGATGCGGCGCAAGGTCAAGTCCTGAGCGCCGGCTTCAATCCTCGGCCTGGAGCACGGCCATCGCACTGGGGTGCAGGCAGTAGCTTTTATCCGGGTTGAGGGTGACAACGCCCTCGCTGCACAGGCGCTTCAACACTTCACGCACGCTGAGAAAGGACAATGGAATGTCCAGCCCCAACAACTGGCTGTGCACCCCGCGCACGCCCAGGCTGCGGTTTTCGTGGGCGGCCTTGAGCAACGCGTCGATGACTTTGAGGCGAATCAGGCTGGTCCTGAGCCCGAAGCTCTTGAGCAAACGCCTGATGTGGTCATTGCCGCCTCGCTCCGTCGGCCTGTCGAATACACGGTGGGGGGCGCTCAGCGAGACGCCGGTTGCCCTTGGCTTGCCCTCCATGGGCAGTTGCGCGTTACGCATGCAAAAACTCCTTACCAGCCTGATCAGAAAAGGTCACGGATACTCTCCTGTAATAGGACGAACGAGGACGCGCAATCATGAGGGCGATGATGTGAAAAAATTGCCCCTGCTTCGTCAAACCCCCGTGTTCAAACGGTCGCCAGCCATTAATTTTTTTTCATCCGGTTCGTTTTCAAGGTAGGCACATTCCGGTTCAGCACGCGGCATGTGATTTCCCAGGCGGGTCGAGTGTTTGTCTACTGGCGCACCGGTAGCCGTCCTGGTTTCTGAAGTTTCATCAGGAGTGAACGTGAGAATGTCCGTGCAGTTATCGAGGATTGGCCTCGCAGGCGCTTTTCTGGGGATCGCCCTCGGGCTCAGCCCCGTGGTCAATGCGCAAGACGATGGGCAGCAGGCCAGTGCCGAGATCCGTCGCACCCGTTTTGGCGTACCGCATATCCGGGCCCAGGATGAACGCGGGCTGGGTTATGGCATCGGTTATGCGTATGCCCAGGACAACCTGTGCCTGTTGGCCAATGAGATTGTCACGGTGAACGCCCAGCGCTCGCGCTATTTCGGGCCGGAGCAGGTCACGGTCGAAGAGCGGGAGAACCGCGTCAGCGATCTGTTCTTCAGCTGGCTCAACACGCCGCAAGCGGTTTCCGCTTTCTGGCAGGCCCAGACACCTCAAGTGCAGCAACTGGTCGAAGGCTACGTGGCGGGTTACAACCGTGCGCTGGTCGAACGCAAGGCCAAAGGCCTGCCCGAACAATGTGCCAGCGAGTGGGTGCGGCCGATCACGGCGCTGGACCTGGTCAAGTTGACCCGTCGGCTGTTGGTGGAAGGCGGCGTTGGCCAATTCGCCGAGGCTCTGGCCGGCGCGCAACCGCCCCAGGCGACCGCGCTGACGGGCACCCCGGTCACCGGTTTCGCTGCCGCCGCAACCCGGCAGCAGCGTTTTGCCCTGGAGCGTGGCAGCAATGCGCTGGCCATCGGCAGCGAGCGCTCGTTCAACGGCCGCGGGATGTTGCTGGCGAACCCACATTTTCCGTGGGCGGGCGGCATGCGTTTCTACCAGATGCACCTGACCATTCCCGGCAAGCTGGACGTCATGGGCGCGGCGCTGCCAGGCCTGCCGATGATCAATATCGGTTTCAGCCAGCACCTGGCCTGGACCCACACCGTCGACAGCTCGAAACATTTCACCCTGTACCGCCTGCAACTCGACCCGAAGGACCCGACCCGCTATCTGCTCGACGGCAAGTCTGTGCCGATGAGTCAGCAGACGGTTGCGGTGGACGTCAAGCAACCTGACGGCCAGGTGCAGACGATTTCCCGAGTGGTCTATGGCTCGCAGTTCGGCCCGATCGTGCAATGGCCTGGCCGGCTGGATTGGGATAACCGGTTCGCCTACAGCCTGCGGGACGCGAACCTGGACAACGATCGCGTGCTGGCCCAGTGGTACGCCATGAACAAGGCGGTCACGCTCAAGGATCTGCAGGATGCGGTCCATAAGATCCAGGGCATTCCCTGGGTCAATACCCTGGCGGTGGACGACCAGGGGCAAAGCCTCTACATGAACGTGTCGGTGGTGCCGAACGTCGACGCCGAGAAACTGGCTCGGTGCAGCGATCCCCGGGCCGGGTTGCGACTGATCGTGCTGGATGGCTCTCGCAGCGAGTGTGCCTGGGATATCGATTCCAACGCCGTGCAAAAAGGCATTTATGCCGCCGACAAGCTTCCGCAGTTGCTGCGTCGCGATTATGTGCAGAACTCCAACGATTCGGCCTGGATGGTCAACCCTGCGCAGCCGTTGTCCGGTTACTCCCCGTTGATCAGCCAGCAAGGCCAGCCCCTGGGACTGCGTGCGCGTTTTGCGCTGGACCGGATGGGCCAATTGGCCAAGAGCGGGCCGGTGAAGGTCGAGGATTTGCAGCGCATGGTCATGGACGATCAGGTTTACCTGGCTGACCAGGTGATGCCGGACCTGCTCGGCGTGTGCGCCGGTGACTTGGGGGTGGAGGCTTCGGCGTTGGTCGAGGCGTGTGCCAGCCTCATGGCCTGGGATCGCAAGGCCGGCCTGAAGAGCGGCCTGGGGTTCGTGCATTTCCAGCACATCATGGACCGGTTGCAGGCGGTGCCTGATTCATGGCGCGTCGCGTTCGACCCCAAAGACCCGCAACACACACCGCGTGGCCTGGCGATCGAGCGGCCAGCCGTGCTCAAGGCCGTGCGCGATGCCATGCTGGCTTCGGTGGAGACGGTGAAGGTCGCCGGCTTGTCGAAGGACAGCCAATGGCAAGACGTCCAGGTGGCCAGCAGCGGCAGCCGACAGACACCGATTCACGGCGGTCCCGGGGAGCTGGGCATCTACAACGCGATCCAGAGTGTGCCCGGGGCGGACGGCAAGCGGGAGGTGGTCAGCGGGACCAGTTATCTGCAAGTGGTGACGTTTGACGGCAAAGGTCCGCAGGCCCAGGGGTTGCTGGCATTCTCTCTCTCCAGCGACCCGGCATCGCCTTATTCGGCCGACCAGACCCAGGCGTTTTCGCAGAAGCAGTGGAGTGTCTTGCCATTCACCGAACAGCAGATCAAGGCCGATCCGCACTATCAGGCGCTGATTATCCGTGAACGTGATGAGGCGGGCAGGGTGGCGACGCAATAACGGCTGTTGTGCGGTCACATTCAAACTGGATGTAGATTGATCCACCGCTATCGCGAGCAAGCTTTGCTCCCACAGGGGATTTTTGTTGGCCGGGAAATCGCAGGCTGGCACCGATCCAAACTGTGGGAGCGGGCTTGCTCGCGATGACGGCGGCACGTCCAACATCAAGGCAGACTGACCCACCGCTATCGCGAGCAAGCTTTGCTCCCACAGGGGATTTTTTGTTGGCCG
>NZ_MUOA01000132.1:0-59031 GCF_002001065.1 Pseudomonas sp. A25(2017)
GGGTGGGGCTGTTGTCGTCGGCGTAGGCGGGGGCCATGGAGATCATGCAGATAGCCATGGCCAGAAGATTGCTGGCAGGGTTGAAGTGACGCGGTGGGGTGGCACAAGTCGACATGAACAGTCCTTAGATACTAATGCTTGTGAGAGTGATTCGCATTAAGTATCACGGGATTCATCTGAGTGATAAAGTTTGTTGCGGTTGGAGGAGGCGATGCGCAGGGTGCACCGCCACCGTACAGCCGTCCACGATGGCCGTCGTACCCAGCACAAACCTGAAGGCTAGTTGCCCCGGCCACCACCGAACGACCATTCATCGCTGGCCGTAGTGGTGATCACCACCATGACATCCTCCGCGTTGAGACCTGGCGCCCGCCCCAATTTCTCGACCAGGTCGCGGTAGAAACGCTGTTTCGTCTCGACGCTTCGAGGGCGGCCAGCGGTAATCGTGATCAGCACAAAGTCATGGCTACGCGGTCCACCCAGGTAGTCGGGATCAAATATCAACTCGCCCACTTCATGTTGGTGGATGACCTGGAAGCGATCGGTCTTCGGCACCTCGAAGCTATCAACCAAGGCATCGTGCAGCCCTTGGGACAATGCTTGTAGATACTCGGCCGACTTCCCCCGGTGCAGTGAGATACGTGAAAACGGCATAACAGTTACCCCCATGGCTAAAGCGACAGGGGGAAAACTATCAAGTCGCGATGGTTCCGAATATCAGATTTAATAGGGGGGATCATCCCAGATTAGTGGACTATTCAATGCGCCGTCCGACCTTCGATCTTGATGTATTGCGTACTTTCGTCACCGGCGTGGAGTTCAACAGCTTTGCCAAAGCGGCGGATCGTCTCGGTCGATCGACTTCTGCCGTGAGCGCTCAATTGAAGAAACTTGAGGAGCAGATCGGTACTCCGGTACTGGCCAAATCCGGTCGGGGGTTAGTCTTGACGCCCGTAGGTGAATCACTGCTCAGTCATGCCCGTCGGTTACTGGAACTGAACGACGGCATTTTCCAGGCCCTGCATGAAAGCCAAGCCGCGGGGACAATTCGCCTCGGGCTTCAAGAAGACTTTGGGGAACATTTACTGAGCGAGATCCTTCGACGCTTCGTCCAGACTTACCCGATGGTGATTCTCGAGGTCAGGATCGCGCGCAACGCCGAACTGCTTGCGTTGGTCGAAAGTGCTGGTCTGGACTTGGCCCTGACATGGGACACAGGGCATACGTCGCCCTATGCCACGCGGCTGGGCGAAACACAGATGCACTGGATCGGGGCCCGTGACATGCCGTCACTGACCCGCCTTGCTGACTCACCGCTGCCATTGATCATGTTCGACGCGCCTTGCGTATTGCGTAGCGCTGCCACACAGGCACTGGATGCCGCGCAAATTCCCTGGCGAATCGCCCTGACCAGCCCCAGCGTCGCGAGTATCTGGGCGGCCGTCGCCGCCGGCTTGGGCTTGACGCTGCGAACTCGCATTGGGCTGCCGAGTCATCTCGCCGTCGTTTCCGGCTTGCCGGCCGTACCAAGCCTTGGCTATGTGCTTCACCGCAGTGGAGAAGACCCGACGCCCGCCATCCAGCAACTGGCCGCGTTGATCAAAACGAGCCTGCAAGAGCACACGTTCGATTTTGCGGTTGCGCAGTAGTTGGAGGTGTCAGATTGAGGGCCTGATACACAGGTCAAAGGTAGTGTTCGACGCGAAGTGGGGTATAGCGGGAATGCACTCTGAACCCCTGGCGGAGACTCCCTCAGGACTGTCCGCCAGGCATCATGATATTCGATTCGATTTTCTTCCCCATGCTGATGCGTGGCTCGACCGAGTAGCCCAGCGATTCATAGAACGTTTTGACGTTCTCATTTGCGCTGACAATTTGCAGGTTGATTTTCATGCACCCTCGGGCAGTCAACGCGCCCTCAGCATGACGGACCAGGTTTGCCCCTAAGCCTTTTCTACGATGTGCAGGATGCACCGCCACCGAGTACAGCCATCCCCGATGGCCGTCGTACCCGGCTAGAACGGTGCCGACAACTTCCTCTCCAGCCAGAGCAACAAAAAAGAGGCCATCGGATACGGCCAGCTTCTTGTCGATAGCCAGGTTGGGGGTGTTATGGGCGGTTTCGTAACCGAATACGGTTGCCCATAGTTGCATGACGGAAAGCCGATGGTGTTCGTTTGAATAGTTGGCGATGGCATCCATGGCGCAGTTCCCGAATTGAAAGGGCTGACGCTATCTCCCCGTCGGGGGGGGTGTCCATTGTCTTTTTTTGGCGGATTCTCGTAACGACGCGGACTTCAAAGCAGGGCTTGAGCGCCTCAATGGCGACTAACAGCCCCCTTCACATCATCCTCACACCACCGCAGCCGCAATCGCTCTGGAACGCCAGGCAAAAGCCAACACCATCAGCAGCCCCAACCCCGCCATTGCCGCCCCGGCCAGGGAAATTGCCGGATACCCCAACCCCGCATTGATCACCGCACCCCCGAGCGCCGCACCAATCGCGTTGCCGAGGTTGAAGGCGCCGATGTTCACCGCCGAGGCCAGGTTGGGCGCGTCCTTGGCCGCTTCCATGACGCGCATCTGCAGCGGCGGCACCAGGGCGAAGCTGGCGATACCCCATATCAGGATGGTAACGGCGGCCGGCAGTGGCCAACGCATCAGTACGGTGAACGCCAGCAAGACAAGAATCAGCACGCTCAGCGAAACGATCAGGGTGCGATCTATCGAGCGGTCGGCGGCCTTGCCGCCCCACATGTTGCCCAGCGTCAACCCCACACCGAACAGCACCAGCATGGCCGTGATGTAGGCGGTGGACGCGTGGGTCTCGCTGCTGAGGATCGGCGCGATGTAGGTGAAGACGGTAAACATGGCACCCGAGCCGACGACGGTCAGGGCCAACGCCCCTAGCACCGGACCACGGCCCAGTACCCGAATTTCAGCCAGCACACCGGCGCTTTTCGGCGCCGGCAGGTTGGGCAGGGCGAACCACAACGCGGCCATGGCCACCACGCCGAGGCCGGTAATGCCCCAGAAAGCGGTGCGCCAGCCGAACAGTTCGCCAAACCAGGCGGCCAGTGGCACGCCGCCGATGGTCGCCAGGGTCAGGCCCATGAACATGGCCGCGACCGCCCCGGCACGCTTCTCTGGGGCGACCACGCTGGCGGCGACGATCGAGCCAACGCCAAAGAACGCACCGTGGTTCAGTGAGGTCACCACCCTGGCGACCATGAGGCTGTAGTAATCGGTCGCCAAGGCTGACATCAGATTACCCAGGGTGAAAATCGCCATGAGCCCGATCAGCAGATAGCGCCGGGGAATCCTGCCGGTGGTCAGGGTCATCAGCGGCGCGCCAAGCAGCACGCCCAGGGCGTAAGCGCTGACCAACAGACCCGCAGCGGGAATGGAAACGCCGAGATCCGCAGCGATGCCCGGCAACATGCCCATGGGGGCGAACTCGGTAACGCCGATGCCAAAGGCACCAATGGCGAGTGCAACAAGTGGTGGATTGATACGCATGGAAGGCTCCTTATCTATGCCGCAAATGCTACGATCCAACTTTTTCAGGCGGTAGATAGCATTTTTGGCAATCACCTTTGCGTAAGAGGCACAAATGGACTTCAACGGCAGATCAGGTGAAATGAGCGTGTTCGCCACCGTGGCGCAGGAAGGCAGCCTTTCAGCCGCCGCACGTGCATTGGGGCTGACACCCTCGGCGGTCAGTCGGATCATCGCGCGTACCGAACAACGCCTTGGCACCCGCCTGCTGCTGCGCACCACCCGAGCGATCACCTTCACCGCCGAGGGCGAGGCGTTCCTGCGCGGCGCCCGGCGTATCCTGGCCGACATGGCCGAAGTCGAAGAAGCCATCGCCGACCAGGGCGTACCCAGGGGCCGCTTGCGGGTCAGCGCCGCCCTTGGCCATGGGCGGCTGGCCATCGTTCCCTTGGTGGCAGCCTTCAGCGCCCGCTACCCGAACATCGTCGTCGACCTCACCCTCGGCGACGAAGTGGTCGACATTCTCGGCGGCCAGGCCGACGTGGCGGTACGCTTTGGCCATCTGCCCGACAGCCCGCTGACCGCGCGCAGGATCGGCGACACCGGCCAGGTAGTGGTGGCATCGCCCAACTATCTGCAGCGCCACGGCACCCCCCAGGAACCGGAAGACCTGCTCCGGCACAACTGCCTACGCTTCAACTTCCGACGTGCCGAACCCAACTGGCCGTTCATCCGCGACGGACGAGAGTTTTCCCTGAAGGTCAGCGGCAACATCGAATGCAGCAGCGGTGAAGCGCTGGCACAATTTGCGCGAGTCGGTGCCGGTATTGCGCGTATCGGCGAGTTCACCGTGAGCGAGGACCTAAAGCGCGGCGATCTGGTACGGCTGCTGGAAGAGTGGAACCCTGGTGATCGGGAGCCAATCCATGCGGTGTTCGTAGGGGGCTCGGCAATGCCGGCGCGGGTGCGGTTGTTCGTGGATTTTTTGCTGGAGCATCACCGGATGTAAGCGGTGGACCGCTGCTAGGTTGCAAGCATGTCCAGGAGTCCTTCCAATGTTTTAATGGACCGCTCCGCTGGCGTTATGCTCGCTGGCCACGGATGGAATCCACTCAACCAGACGGCAATCATTCCGGCGGCTGTAGCACCCAGGTAATCGTTCTGTGGGTGATCACCGACAAACCAGCAATGCTCAGGACGAACGCCCAGCGCCTGCGCTCCCAGATGGAATATCCCGGGCGTCGGTTTCGCAATGCCGCACGCCTCAGAGCAAATCATCGTTTCAATGGTTTCGCCGAAAGGTAGTGCCGCCAAAGTCTGCTGTCGCGAATGCTCGGCGCCGTTGGAGATGACGCCCATGGCAATACCCTTGCGATGCAGCGCTTGAACCATCGCGCTAGCGCCTGGCATTTCAACCGCGGCGCTCGGGAAGTGATCCATCCAGTGTGCAATTAATCGCTTGGGATCGATTGGCCCAGTCCACTTCAGCTCCTGGGCTAACGTGTACCCAACCGCCTCACGGATGGAAGAATATTCCGATTCCGGTCGCAGATATCCACCGTTGTCGATGCGCGCGATCAGATGAGAGATCTGACGGGTGTCTGCCTCAGCGATTTCAATCTTGAACTCATGCAGAAACCGCTCAGCGTAGCGGTCAATGCTGAGCGCGCGATGGGTGAGTGTGTTGTCCAGATCGAACAGAATAGCTTTCGGTGCCAAGTTCCCTCCCAGCGACCATGATGCATTGGCTAACTTGATTACAGAGTGCCCCGTCTTCTCACCTGCTACACCGGAGCACGCTAGCCTAGGTCAGATTCAACCCGCCGTCTGAGAGGAGTATCTCGCCGGTCAAGTAGTCCGACTCGACCAGCATGACAACAGCTTTTGCGATGTCGTCTGGGCTTGCGGCCCTGCGCATAGGTGCGCGAGTTCGCCACAACTCTTGGGCACCTGTCCACTCTGCGGTCAGAGGCGTGTCGACCAAGCCAGGCGCCACAGCGTTTACGCGAATTTCTGGCCCCAGCGATACCGCGAGCAAGCGGGTCATGTGATTAAGCGCAGCTTTGCTTACCGCATAGGGAATCGATGCGCCCTTAGGACGGATGCCGGCATGCGAACTGATGTTTACGACGCAACCTGCTCGACGGTAACGGGCGGCATCGCGCAATGCCGACTCGGCCAATGCGACCAGGTGGAACGGCGCAACGACATTAACCTCGTTAAGTTCGTGCCACACCGTCGAGTTGGCCGAGGCAAGGTCGCTGTGCGGAATGACTCTGCTAATGCCGGCGTTATTGACCAATACGTCGAGCTGCCCCCACGCGGCGATCGCCTCGTTAATAAGCCTGACCCTGTCAGCTTCGAAAGCAAGATCAGCTTGCACGTAAATAGCCTGCTTCATTTCGGCAGCCATAGCGCGTCCTGTATCTGCAGAATTTCGCGAATGGAGCACCACGGCATAGCCTGCCCGGCTTAGTACACGTGCAATGGCTGCGCCGATACCGGAAGTGGATCCTGTCACCAACGCGACGCGTAATACGTTATTGATCGTTGGATCGGGTTTCATATGGATATCTCGAATGGGTTGCTAGGAAAGCCATCACGGTGCCGTTCGTGACTGGTGGCTTTGGGCCAGAAGCCGTCGTTCAGAGTAGGGACATGACCCGCCTTCTTACTAGCGGCAAAACACTTCATAAGGTGTACTGCGCGCACCATGCGACAGACCCACACATGCTGTGGTGCACACAGCCTCCTTACACGATAGCGTCTTCTCTTGAGTTTGATGCCGGCCTTCGATTAGATATGAGGCGTAAACGTTGTGACGTGAATAGCACCATCAAACACAAGGGAATAGCACTAAATGGCAAGGATAGAACCCGTTTTCGGCAGCATCAGCAGCGAAATCGAAAACCCATACCAACCGGGCGACGCCCAACTGATTGACGACGAGGTTGTCACGTTTTCAAAACCCAAGATTCTTGATTTTTCCGGGCGTATTTCTCTGGCGCGCTTCTGGCTGATTCATGTGCCCTTGGTGCTGGTTCTTCCGTGCATTTTGCTGTTGTTCTTTATGGTGGGGTTGCGCCATCAACTGGTGGTTTTGCTGATAGTCGGTGTCACCGTTGTCGTTCCTGCCATCCTGCTCAACGTGTCTCTACTGGTACGCAGGGCACGTGATCTAGGCTGGAGTCCGATATGGGGAATGCTCTCCGTATTCCCTGTTATCGGCTTTGTGATAACGCTTCCGCTCATGATGCTTCCGGGGCGTAAAGCGATTAATAAATACGGCCCGCCCAATCCACCTCTCTCGACGTTGGTAAAGCTACTTACCGCGCTGTTGGTGGTGCTGACGCTTGTAACTTTAACCGTGCTAGTTGCGTATTTTCCCCAATACCACCCACAGGCACTCTACGAGTGGTTCTTTAATGCATTGGCTCAGGCATAACGTTAGCGTACGCGAAGTCCATGCTTCGCCTCATTGCGCGGCGCCAAGTGCTCAGGTGCCTTTGTAGAGAGCGCTGCGCGCACCACGCGATAGCCCTGCGTACGCTGCGGTGATGTCCATTGGGAAAAGAGAACAGATTTATTTCTCTGCTCTAAACGTCCGCTCCTGGCCGATTTCTGCCTGTCGCGAAGGGCTGCAATCGACTCTTGCGGACCTTGCAGCGTGCCGTTTTTACCTACTTCGTGACTATTCCAACAGGTTAAAACAGTCGGGTCATCAGCACATAAGGCACGCCAAACATGTCTGGCAGATTACGTACCACCCCGAAGCCGGCTCGCTGGTATAAGTGCTGCGCAGCTTCCATTATCGGGGTTGTATGTAACGCGATTAACGTCGTGCTATCGCGCTTCGCGCGGTTGATGCATTCGTCGAGTAGAGCCTGGCCAACGCCATGGCCCCGTGCTTTCGGCACAACTGACATCAACCGTACTATCGGCCATTCGGGCGCAAAAAAGTCGGGCTTGGGCTGGTTTGGACCGACGTAGCCGGCCGCGCCGACTATTTCGCCGTCCAGTTCTGCGACAAGTACTTCGCTGAGAGCAGCATTGGCGGTAAGCGCCCCGAGTCGCGGAGCGAGCTCATTCCACCCCGGCATGGCGGTGGCCAGCTCTATCCAGGCATCACGCACTACCTGATCGACCAGCGGCTTGTCTTCTGGAAAGAAATTTCTAATGGAAACAATCATCGGTCGTGTTGGCTGTAAGCCTGCCTTATGTGATCAGAAAAAAGGGGGGAGACATCGTCCGCTTTTGGCCGGTTTCTGCCTGTCACCAAACGGCAGAAACCGGCCAAAAGCTGCCCGTGGCACTCCCAAGGACAACAATCAGAGTCCTTCATCTAACAAGTCGCGCGGCACATAAGCGCAGCCACTGAAGCTGGCAAGCACGTTCAAGCCTTGGTCGGGTGCGCGCACCGTCTTATTGGTGTGGATGTTCCGGAAACTGCTTGGCGCTGTCGCAGATGTCGTACCAGCTTGGCTTTTCCTTGACGAACTCATGGAAGAGATTGGTGATGGTCAATGCGTCATCGATGCAATTCGCAGCGACGGGAAACGACTCGGCGGTTGACGTCACCTCGCCCAATGCTGTTCCGCAGTGCGAACAGAAGCAACGGTTGTACTTATAAGGTGCTTCAGGCTTGTAGGTGGTGATGGAATCCGAGCCGGAAATCAGCTCGAACGATGAGCGCTTTACGAAGACGAAGGTACTTGCTCCGACTTTTCTGCAACGAGAGCAGTGACATGTTCCCATCATTGTTGGAGGACTCGACACCAAGAACTTCACTGCTCCGCAGCAGCAACTACCTTTAAGCATGGTTTTCTCTCAAGCGAAATAAGGACTGTACATAAATACAGTTCCTCTTGGAAGAGTGCCTTACCAAAACTTCAGGTATCTCAGATGGACGAAGGGCAGCTTTGGGGCGGATAGCGCCCGCGAGCGCGCTTCTTCATGCGTGTTATCCGGTTGACGATTTTTGTATGTGCACTTATGATAAGTCCACTTACGAAAAGGAATCGACATGTCCAATCACATACACGCCAGTGCTTCATGCAGCCACGAAACCAGCGCACCTGCGGCAACAGTCTGGGCTTTTTTTGAAGCCGTTCACCTATGGAAGGACTGGAACTCAGGTGTCTATTCATGCGTGCTTGACGGCCCGTTCATCGAGGGTGTGTGGATGACGATGGTGTTGCCTGACCAGCAGGTTATCAAGTCGCAACTGGTCGAGGTCAATGCGCCGATTGGGTTTACGGATGAAACCGTGTTTGGCGATGTAACCGTTCGCGTCAGGCACGAAATCATTGCGCTCCCGAATGGCAACCACTCAATCGCCTATTCGATTGATGTCGCGGGAGAGGGTGCCGAGGATATCTGCGCGCAAGTGTCTTCCGACTTTCCTGAAGTCCTGCGTGCACTGGTGGCCCGCGCAGAAAGTACGGTGAGCGTATGAGCCAGGCGTGGCTGGGTGTTGTGTCGCGCTCACATGTCTGGCGAGGTGTGGAGGGCGGCTTTGCGCAGGTCTGTCACGGCAAGGCCCAGCCTCTACGCAAGATGAAGAAGGGCGATATTTTCGTTTATTACTCCCCGACTGTAGAGATGCACGGTGCGCCGCTGAAAGCCTTCACAGCCTTGGGGGAAATCCAGGACGATGAGGTGTTCGAATTCGATATGGGCGAGGGGTTCGTGCCGTTTCGTCGTCGGGTTCGATATGCCGTGGCACAAGAAGTACCCCTGGAAAAATTGCGTGGAGATCTGGACCTGTGTTCCCCGCCAAACTGGGGCATAGTGCTTAGACGCGGTTTGATTCCACTGACCGAAAAAGATATTCGCTTGATTGCCAGCGCAATGGATGTCGATCTGGCTGAACTGAGGCGTAACCGATGAAGTCGAAACCGCTGCCAACCAGCCATAGCGGACCGTCAGATAGTCCAGGCTTTTTGCTCTGGCGCATCTCCAACACCTGGCAGCGCGAGCAGCGCGCCGCTTTGCAGCCGTTGGGCCTGACCCATACTCAGTTTGTCATGCTTGCAGTCACCACCTGGTTCGGTTCACAAGAGCCGCTTACCCAGGCGCGCCTTTCGCAACTGACTGGCAGCGACCCGATGACCACCTCTCAGGTGGTCAGGGCGCTTCTTGCAAACGGGCTGTTTGTAAGAGATGTCCATCCTACCGACACGCGGGCCAAGATTATTTCAGTCTCCGAAGCGGGGCGTGATATCGCACACAAGGCAATCGTCGTAGTGGAGGAAGTCGATCGCAAATTCTTTGCAGCTCTGGGTGAGCAGCAATCCAGCCTCGTCTTTCTTTTCCAAAAACTGCTCGATAAGAAATCATTGACAGAATAAAGACGGCTTTGGATTCCAGGCACTATGACCACCAAACCTTGCGCCCAGGCATCGCGCGCCGAGTACACGCGGCGCATGAACCGCATGCTCAACTACATCGATGCTCATCTGGATCATTCTTTGGATGGCGCGCAGTTGGCCGACGCAATGCGACGGCACACTCTCAGCGAGGCTGCGGGTGCGCTTGGCAAAATTGGAAACACAGTCTTCGCTGTAATGACAGGCCGTTTTTGGCCGAAAGCAACCCGTTACTCCGGGCGTAGCTGACTTCCAGTTCGCAAGATGACCTGGCCGGATGTCTTCTCGAGTGCCGTCGAGAATGAGCCCGCAGCAGTGAGTCATCGATGGCTCCCCGGCGCGTTGGTCGTGTGTACCTTGGCCAGGCGCAGGCGCCAGTCGCCACCATGCCGGAGGCGGCATTCTTCTTCGGAGTCGAAACTGACGCAGCGGGCCATATGGGGGACGTGTACGCCGGCGTCGTTCAGGGCGGCGGCGGTCAGCTCACGCATGCGGTTGTCGGCCCCCGTTGATAGGGCGTGTTCCTGGCTGGCGCGGCTGTCGAAAATCCAGATCACGCGCAGGCTTTGGGGAAAGGCGCGATAGTCGACCGTGTGGGTCAGCCAGGCGAAGCCCGGGATTTCAGTTTTGGCGGTTTCACAGGCTTCGGTCAAGGTGGCGATGAGCCGACGCTCAATACGGACGTTGTCACGTGAGGTGGAAGGCATAAAAGGCTCCAGGCGGGGTGTTCAATGGCTGAGGTGTCAGCCCCTCAACGTGGGCTTGGTTGAATCGAGAGGCATAACCGTTGCCACTCATTCCAGCAATCCTCGGCAACGATATCCGCATAGCCCCGTTCTTGTTCCATCGCCAGCGCGGTGGCAAAGGTTACTGCAATGCAGGTGGCTTGGTCTCGGATGTTGCAGACTTCGAGTTCGGTGAGTGGGGCGCCTTTTTTGGACTCGGCTGCTGTGAGTACAGCTGCAAGGGCGGGTACGAAAACCAGGCATAGGGGATCGGAGGACATTAGCTTCTTCCTTGGAGTGAATTGGACATTATTAATGGGACACGGGGCAGGGGGTTCGTCGTCATCGTTTCATGGTCCGGTCCATTTATTTCTGCGTGCCGGTTGTTTCCAACGTCGAAGCAATAAGTTCGCGCAGCCACATATGGGCAGGATCGCGATGCAGTCGCTCGGGCCATAACATCAGCATTTCAAACCCGGGAATGGCGAGCGGAGGTGCCTGGACGTGAAGCGCAGGCTCATGTTTCACCAGCCTTTGCGGCACCACCGCAACCAAATCGCTGTGCACCAATGCTGAGACCAGCGAGTTGAAATTGGACACGGACAATACCACTCGCCGTTCCAGACCTTCAGCTGCCAGCGCGTGGTCGGTACTGCCAACGAAGCCGGCGCCATCAGGTGACATGACGGCATGTTCAAGCGCGCAGAACGCTTTGAGCGACAGCTTGGTTGCCAGCGCGGGATGGCCGCACCGCGCCGCCAGCACATAGCGTTCGTGAATCAAGGAGCGTTGACGCAACTTGGGCGGCGCTTCATCGCGGGTGTGCAGCGCCAGATCGATAAGGCCGTTTTCCAGATCCTTGGCAAAGTCGACAGTCGGTTTATTCATAAGCGCCAACCGCGTGTACGGGGCCAGGTGCCTGAGCCGCGAGAGCGACGGCCAGATCAAGGCAGTCGTCGCATAATCACTGGCAGCGATCTTCCACGTTTGATGGGACCTTCCGGGTTCAAAAGCGGCAACAGGACTCAGTGCGCTTTCCAGCGCGGCCAACGCGTCACGCAGGGGCCCCTGTAATTCGCGAGCTCGCTCGGTGGGCGACATCCCTCGGGGGCCAGGCAGCAAAAGCGGATCATCAAGAAGCTCTCTCAGCCTGCCCAGTTGCAGGCTGACGGTCGGTTGCGCGAGATTGAGCAAGCGCGCTGCCCGCGTCACATTCTGCTCGGCCAGTAAGGCATCCAATGTGACCAGCAAATTAAGATCCAGACGGCGCAAGCTATTGTGCATGCAAATACCATGTGTTTCGGGAATTCATTTCTATCATAGCGGATACATGCTTACGCTGAGGGACACATTCAACGCGGAGCCCTCATGAAAATACTACTGATCTACGCCCACCCCGAACCGCGTTCGCTCAATGGCGCGCTCAAGGATTTTGCGATCACTCACCTGGAAACAGCAGGCCACGAGGTCGAAGTCTCAGATCTCTACGGCATGCGCTGGAAAGCATCCCTCGATCCGGACGACGCTCCAGGTTATGACGCAGAAACGCCTTTCAACCCGGCGCTTGAATCCCAGCGTGTATTTGCCGCTGACAGCCAACCGGCGGACATCCAGGCAGAGCAGGCCAAATTGCGCTGGGCCGATGCCGTCATCTTTCAATTTCCGCTGTGGTGGTTCTCGATGCCCGCGATTCTCAAGGGCTGGATCGAACGCGTCTACGCTTACGGGTTTGCCTATGGGGTCGGCGAACATAGCGAAAGCCACTGGGGCGATCGCTACGGCGAAGGCAGCATGACAGGCAAGCGCGCCATGTTGGTGGTCACGATGGGCGGTTGGGAATCCCACTACAGTGGCCGAGGGGTGAACGGCGCGTTGGATGACCTGCTATTTCCTATCCAGCATGGGGTGCTTTTCTATCCTGGCTTCACGGTCATGCCGGCCTTCCCAATCTACAAGACCAGCAAGATGGACGCCGCCCGGTTCCAATCCATTTGCACGGCTTATGCCGCTCGCTTGAATACGCTCTTCAGTGATCAACCCTTGCCATTTCGTCGCCAGAACCACGGCGATTACGAAATCCCGGCGTTGACGCTTAAATCGCATCTTGCATCTGGTCGTTACGATCTTGGTATTCATATCAGTGACGGTGAGGGCGTTTGAGGTGAAACGTGCAGTGGAGGCTTGAGCCCAAGGGGGCTGGTGGTCGGGTTGTGCGCCTCAGGATTGATCATTCTTGGAGGTCAGTAATGATGGTCCCGGTTATGCTCAGGGCGAACCCTTCTCCGAAGACCCTGGGCCCCGTCTATGAGCGAGAGATTATCTTCCGCGTACTCCGAGGCCTCCATGGCTGGATGTTGCGAGACATCGCCGCGCCGGATACCGCGATGGCGCGAATCAACCTGGCAATCCAATGAATACGCCGCGACTTCGCCGAGCCCATTGGTGTTGAGGGATTGGCGCTATGCGCTTCAATGAGCGTCTCGGGATTCCATCGTCGCTTCAAGGCTGTCACCAATCTGAGCCCCTGGCAGTACCAGAAGGGGGGTCGCCTGCTTCAGGCCAGAACCCTGATGGCGAATGCCAAAAGCGTCATGGCGGCTGCCTTTGAAGTGGGCTACGAGAGCGCGACGCAATTCAGCCGGGATTATGCGCGGGTGTTTGGACTTCCGCCCGGGCAGGATGCCGGGAGAATACTTGGCAATATGACGGTGGTTAGAGGCTAGTGGGTTGATGGGGGGGATAGGCGATTTCCTTGGTCGGTGGCTTTGGCCGATTACAGCCCTTCGTGAGAGGCAGCAATCGGCCAAAAGCAGTCACTCGAGTGTGCGGCACCGCGTTATTAATGCCGCATCCATTAGCGCGTCGTGATCTTTTCGATGACCGCCGCAACCCGCCGCGTTCGAAGGATCATCTCCGGGTATCTATGCCATCGGCCTATTGGATGATCAGGCCCAGCCATCAGATGCCCCAGTGATGCGCAAGCTGACCAAGCGAACACCTGCTCACTCTGAGGCCGTAGTGGGCGCCACCGGGATTCATGTAAACGATGATGTCAGAGACCGAAATCCCAAAAGCGCCCGCCCAATGCTCTCGTAACAGAAAGCCTTAGACAATACGCGGTCCTTGAAAAGTCTCCAACATATGACTAGGTTAGAACTCTATGACGTCCACCGTCGGTGAACGCTGCCTGCCATAGATAATGGTTCAAAGGACTGACAATGATCGACTTCGCTAGTTTGGCTGGGAAAGCAAAAGAGTCTCCCGATTTTGATCTCCTGAAGCTGTATGCTTCTCTAGACGTCAAAAGCACTCACACCGAGCCACGCACTACTCAGAAAGAGGCAATGCTGTCGCTCAACGCCAGGCACTCAGAAAAAGATCTTGTCCTTAAAATCAGTACGGGTGCAGGTAAAACTGGTGTGGGGCTGCTTTATCTGCTCGGGCACATGCGAAAGACCCGCCGCCCTGGGGTTTACTTGTGTCCGACACTTCAGCTCGTTGAACAAGTGCTTAGTGAGGCCTCAAAGCTTGGCATCGATGCTCATCATTATCCCTCCGGAGAGCCCTTTCCTCACCCCGCATGTGTGAGGGGGGATGCGGTACTCGTCTGTACCTATGAAAAACTGTTCAACGCCAAAAGTACTTTTCAACGTCAAGACGTTAACCTTGTACCCGAAGCCATTGTTTTAGATGACGCCCATGCGGGATCCGAGATCGTCAGAAAGCAGCTCACCCTCCAACTTCATGGCGAGCCCTTCGTTGTTCTGAAAGAAATACTTAAGTCCCAGTGCAAGTCATACCATTCCACCAAATGGTCAGATATTGAGGCTGCAGACCCACAAGCCTTGTTCGAGGTTCCTCATTGGATATGGTCGGAACTGTGCGATGAAATCCGGCCAGCGCTACATAGCTATGCCTCAGAAGACAGGTTTCGATTTGTTTGGCCGTTTCTCGAAAACTTGCTCCCGTTTTGCCGATGCGTACTTTCAGGTTCCCATGCGGAGATTTCACCTGAAATTCTTCCCGTCGATCAAATGCGCGCTTTTGCCAACGCATCACATCGTCTCTTCATGTCTGCGACATTAGCAGACGACTCTCTGCTGGTAAGAGAGCTCGGCGCAATGCCCTCGGCAGCTCTTACAGCGATTTGCCCCCCTTCAGATCAGGGTTTAGGGGAGCGGATGATCTTAGCGCCCGCCTTGATCAGTCCCGAGATGGACAGGGATTACCTGATGACGCTATGCCAATCGCTGTCCTCCAAGCACAACGTCGTTGTGCTCACTTCAAGTGAGGTCAGCGGTAGAGAGTGGGAAAAGTCCGGCGCCCAGTTCTTTGCTGGTGATCAAGTAACCACTGCGGTCAAAAGACTTAAGGATCCCAGCTCAAGCCTCAAATTTGCGGTGTTCGCTCAACGCTATGACGGTGTCGATTTGGCAGATGATGCCTGCCGGATTTTGGTGATCGATAGCGTTCCGTACGGCGAAAGCCTTATCGACAAGAATGATGCGCAGCTCATCTTCAGTCCGGGCGGCGTACGCAACAAAACCGTATATCGCATTGAGCAGGGTATGGGCCGCGCAGTGCGATCTCACGCTGATTACGCGCTGGTTTTATTGGTGGGTCAAGATATGGCGACCTACATCGGTCGGTCAGAGGTCTTAGCCGCAGTAACCCAGGAAACCCGAGCCCAGATCGATCTCTCTGTCGAGTTGGCGGAACTGATGAAAAGCGCTGGTGGGGATGCAAAATCGGCGTTTACCCAAGTAATCCAACAATGTCTCGGACGCGATCCAGGATGGAAGAGCTTCTATAACTCGCGAATTCGCACAGGAACTAAGGTAGTGCCTGAACCATCGGAAAAACGGATTCAGCTAGCCAGTGCAGAGCGGGAGGCATACCGACTCGCTTCCTCAAACAGGGCAATGGAGGCGATTCCTAACCTCAGAACGGCACTGAATAACTCGGGAGTGGAGGGAGAAGAGCTTGGCTTGTACCTCCAGCGGGTGGCCCGAATTGCTTATGCCATAGACCCTGCAGAATCTATGAAGATTCAACAGGCTGCTCGGCAGTATTGTAAGTCAACCGCATTACCGCCCTCCGCACCGAGAAAGCCAGTTTCTGTTGAAGCAGTTTCTGCTGCTGAACGGTTCTGCTATTGGATCAAAGCTTTCTCAACGCTAAATGCCGCGGTGATTGAGGCATCGAAGATTAGCGGTTCCCTTGATTTCAGCCAAAAGTTTCGTGCGGTTGAAAAGTCGGTAATGGAACTTGGGTTTGCCTTGGGCGCAGACGCTACACGCCCCGAGATCGATTTTTCGATCGGTCCGGATGTGATCTGGTTTTGGGGGAATCATCTGTTCGTAATTGAGGTGAAAAACGAAAATCAGAAAACGCTGCACAAGGGGGATAGCGGCCAGCTACACGACAGCGTTCAGTGGGCGAAAGAATGCTATCCGGTTTTCGCTGATCGAATAACGCCGATCACCGTGGCGAAAGTTTCACAAGCGGACCGAGACGCTCACTATCCGGCCAACACTCGAGTATTGCTTGAGTCTGGCTGTAAGGCCCTTGCCCAAGGTCTTCAGCACGCATGTATGAGGCTTTCAGAGCAGGGCAGTCTTTTTGTTACCCCGCTAAACGTCGCGGCAATTATGTCGGAGTTCAAAATCTCTCCTGATCAATTCTTGTCTCAGCACACCATACCGATAGGGTGACTTCATTCCGCGTATCCATCGGTAGCGATGGAAGCGTGTGCTGCTCTTATGGTGCCGTTCATGTTCTGTTGGCGGCTCGCTCGGCACGGGCGTTCATGGTGTCTAAGGACGTTTCTTACGAGTGGCCTCTCGCGGCCAAGCGAGCTCATCCCAACCTCTTTTCGAGTGCCCGACGCGAGCGGCTGCTTTGGGTCGATTCTGTTGAAAAAGTCGGCCTCGAATTCCACGGCAGAAAAGTACGCGCCTAAGATTGAAATCTGAGTTTTGCGCAGAAGGTTGATGAGTCGGGTTTCACGTAGCAGCGTGCAAAAGAGGTGTTTTCATCCATCAATATTCGAGCGCTTTGGACAAGCCGACTTTTTCAACAGAATCGGTCGATAGCTGCCGATCGAGGTTCCAGTTCTTGTATTTGGTGACCGGCTTATTAAGAAATTGAATAGGTTAGAAAAATTAATTGTTTACCCCGGTCTTGTAGAGAAGCAATGGGGAGAGGAACTCAATGGGGCGCCTGGAGAGCTAAGTTTTTATATTGAGTCAGGGGCTGGCTTGCAATGCAGTGCGGGTTCGGATTTTCTGTGAAGGAGAGTTTTTTGATGGATCACTTACGAGCATTGTCTAATCTTACAGTACCAAACTTGACCAAAATGCTTGAGCCTGGAGTGCTGGGAGTCTATAGGTCTTTTGAGGTTACGGAAGTGTTTGGATTCAGCAAGACCGTTGCGCCAACAAATATCCTTACCATAATAGTGGCAGAAGATGATGAGGTTGGTTGTGATGAAACTTCATCATATTTGACAGAAAACCTTATCAAGGTATCAAGCTTAAAGGGTTGGTCATTTGGAGTTAAGAGATACAGAAAGACAGTTCCGGGCCTTCTTGCAGATCTATTAAGTATGCAGTCTGAAGGTCGCTGGAAGGCATCTGGACAGAGTCTTGCAATTGGAAATCTCAAAGAAAAACCCGCAGAGCTTGCGCCTTCGGACTCAATGCATAAGGTCGTAATAAATAACCTTCTAAAGAATAATTTTTGGAATGGCTCCTACTTTTTTGAGTGGGCCGACGCTACTAAAGATCATTTGGCGGAACTCTTCACTCACCCCCGCAGCATTCAAGAGCTTTCAGCTGCATTGTCGTTGGTGTGGCCAATTAACTTAGCGAAGGTGTCGGATCGTATAGGGAATATTCTAGTTCAGCTTCCAATCACGGCTATGGTCGCGGAGTTTCGCGGATCGGCAAATAGAGAAGTTATGAAGCTTGATTTGGCTTGGGCTCAGGATGTTGAGGCAAGGCCGCTTCGATTAGTCCTGAATCGAAAGCATGACAACCTGGAAGCTGCATATCATTCTCAGATTATTAGCTCTGAGCCTGTAGTGACTCCAACAACTGATGGGCCTGGAGAATACTATGGATATATATGGGATGAGTTAAACAACGTTTTGATGGCTAGTACTGGAGCCTTCAGTCAAGTAGAGAATATAGACCTTCAAATACAATTGAATGAGCATAATAGACGATCTTACCAGTACACGGTTGGTGCTGATAGCTTCGCTTGTGACATACCCATAGTAGCACTTCATTCAAGTAGGGTTGGCAACGGTGTTGACCCTAATGATGAGTGGACTTCAAATCGGATGTATACTGAGGAAATCCAGAGGCTTAAAGAACAACGCCGATTTCTACAGTACAAGCCGATACCAGGGCGGGAGGAGTCTGAACGACAGAAAGCTCTCGAAGATATCCGCTGGTTGATCAACAAACACGGCCAAGAGGCGGTGTGGCTTTGGGATCCATTTCTGGATATGTATGATGTTTTTGAGACACTATTTTACAGTAAATATTCTTATGCAGATTTAAGGGCTATTTCATCGGCAAAAGAGAAGCCGGCTTGCGCATGCACACCGCATGTGCCGGATCCTTTTGTAGAGAAACAGAAAAAAATTTTAGCAAGTGCAAATTGTAATAATTTCGGATTGAAGTTTGAGTTTAGAGCAAGAGTTAATTCCTCTGGATGGAAGTTTCATGATCGGTTTTTAATATTTCCACGAACTGGCCGTGGTGCATTGGCCTGGTCGTTAGGCACATCTATAAACAGTGTCGGCAAGCAGCATCATATATTGCAGCGGGTGGATGACGGCCAGCTAATCATGGATGCTTTTTTAGAGTTGTGGGCCAGCTTGGACAGGGCGGAGCAATTGATATGCAAGATTTGATATCTAGTGAAGAAGTTTCTAGGGCCGCATCTTTGGTGGGGGAAGGTAGTATTGAGAAACCTCCGGTCCGTCTGCTGCACACCCTGAATGAACTAGGAGAGGGCGCATTTAAAAGTTTATTTGGTGATGAGGTCGCGCTAAATCGTGCCAGCAATTCTTTTTTTAATGAGTTCCCATCTATTTACAACTATTTAAGACGCGGCGTGAAGCCTACAGAGAACGAGTTCGTGGAGTGGGTTTCTCTATTTGCCTGGTTCAAGCGGCAATTGGCTGAATGGGCAAAGAAAAATGATGATAAAGATATCTCTTTTACGGCGCTGCTTTTAATAAGTGTTTTCTTCCAAGCTTATACACCTCGAAAAAGTCTATGGAAGTTACTTTCAGATGATTTCTCGGCTAGTGAGGAAATTGTCAGCAATCTTGTCAGCCTGCTTGCAGGCGTACAGATTTCTGATTATGAAACCACGATGATGCAATGCCCGGAATTAAAATTAGCCGAGGACGCTGGGGATTGGCTAGGTATGGATGAAGCTCTACATAGTTTGGATTTTCCCGCTCCTACCCTTTTTCAAAAGTCTGCGACAGAGTTTTTAGAAAAGTTTTCACCCTTGGGTCTTCAGAAGGCAGCTTCGAGTCATAAACAAATTCTAGTCGTCCTTCATCAGCAAATGTTGATGTCTAAAGCTCGGGCGCTTCGTACGGCTTCTGAGACAGATAATACGCTTTTTCGATTTGCAACGCTAAGCTCTTTGCTTACGAGAGGATGTTCTGACTCTGACAAAGTCGAGTCTTCCGACTTAGTTGGTTTTTTAAATGTGGTAAGCCAAAATCCTCATGAATGGCTTATGGCTGTAAAAATGATGAATGCAACTACGGATAGATGGAGCGAATTATCAGGAGCAATTTCGAGCTTTCTCGCAAGCAGTGATACGGCTGCATTAAAAGTGTTCTTTTCGAGTGTGGTCATAAAATCATGCAACGCAAGAAAAGCTGCTGATGAAAGGAAACAGCTCACTGCGTTTCTAAAAGCGTTTTACGAGCAAGCTTCAAGCGAGTCTCGTGAACTAGCTTTTTCAATATTGCACGAAAAATGGTTGGAGTGGTGCTTCGAAACCAAGCAAGAGGGTAAATATCTGTTCCAGGTAAATTTTTCAAATATTGATTTTGCTTTGATTGTCTACGCAAAGGAGTGTTTTGAAATATCTCGACTCTTAGAGGTAATTGATAAACTTGAAAAAGAGATCTGGAGCTTGCATTTAAAATGGTTTGAGTCGGTGCTCAGCTGTAAGACTACGTGGTTTATGTTGCATTCCAAGTTAATTGTCTATCAGGGCGCCCGTGATGTTGGCTCTGTATCGGACTGGACCGGTGATGAAAATAAGGCTTTACTGTGGGGGGATAAAAGTTACCTTGCTCTAAAGTGGCGCTAGTCCTGCACTATAGAATAGGCGCTCTTGAACAGGGGAATGATAATGACGCATGTTTATGACTGGCACGTTTAAGATTTTAGCGTGCCGCCCCTCGCGGAAGGGACAGCCTATGATTTTGATATGGCAAGATGTCTATCTTTGGTCCTCCGTGAGCGGTTCCTGAAATACATGTAGTCCGTCGTGTATTAGACCGGATCGGTCGCGTTAATCGAGCCGCACTATCCAAGGCCGGTGGTTGCCGCTAGCCTTACCTCTTTAAACGATGTGAAACATAGAAAGGGGTCTGTGCCGATGCGGAATATACCTGCGTTGAGAAAAGACAGAGTACCAAGCGCGGCCCCTGATCTGACAGATCAGTGCGCGACGCCGTATGGATCGCCTCTGGTTCGTAGACGCCTCAAGCGGCTGCAATGGGTCGAAAGCGGTAACCCACGACCGGCAGCTTTCGACCCGAAGCTGCTTTTCAGCCCAAACGAAGAGCCGAAAAAGCCATAATGACCCAGGGTCTGATTTTTCTCGCTGGATGTCAGGAGTGCACATGGCTGAACGGTTTCGCATACGGTTGAGTTAGAGTGGGGCGGCGGTGCATTGTGGTGCGGGAATCAGGTCGCTTTAGCAAGATTCTCGGTGGGATCAATCGAAGAGAAACTGCCATTGAGCGCCACTACTCTCGAGAGGCTGAGTGTAATGACACGCTGGCACGACACCGCCTTGAACTGGGAGTATCCACCAGATCCAGGTCCTTGGAATGCGGCCGAATATACGGAATTTGACGACGCTGCCGAGGCTCTGCTTGCGGTTATCCAAGAGGAACTAGGTGTCGAGTTTGAAGTAGTCTATGAAAGGCTCTAGATGTTTATTCTCGGCACGCGCAAGGCTGGCCGAGGAACGGTGGATTGACATCAGGGATCATTAACCCCGTTCGGTCAGATTACGTGCCACCTACGAGCCACGGATTGGGTTCGTCAAAGCGAGCCGGTGTCGGCATTTTTCCAGCGAAGAAACCCTCAAACACCATGTGGAATCTCTCGCGGAAATCGTAGATCTGCTTTCTTTTCAGGTTTCGGATCTTGAAGCGATCCTTCCGATCAAAGTGGCATCCGAATAGCAGAGAACTGTAGCTGAATATCTCGAACACCCTATGTGAGAGTGCCTGACTGAAGCTTGTCTCTGTTGCGATTAGATAGAGTGCCCACTCCAGCAGCCAGTATTCTTCACGATCCCAGAGTCCCGCTTCGTGTAATCGTCCGATGAACGAGGCGTCTTCGTATGCTTCGCCCCCAACGAAATTTCTTGCGATCACAGCATGCGGATCCATGTTAAGCATTTTCCATATCGGATAAGGTCGACAGCGTACCGAGGTGCCCGCTCTCGGACAATCTACAGCACAACTTCCGCGCCCTACATAGCGGAGCGGTTGGCTAGCCTGTCACCCATGGAGCCCAGGAAATGCAGGTTTTTGAAATTTTACCGCTTGAGGCTATTGGTCCTGTTCGTCTTGGCGCAGCACGCGCTACAGCGAGGCAAAAGATGGCTGCCATCGGATTCCCGCTCGAGCATTCCCATGACCGCGTCGATTATTTTTGCGAGTCCTGCGTGCAGGTTTCCCACGGGCCGAACGATGAAGTCAGCTTCATTGGTGTCTGCGGAAACCCGAACGTCACGTTCATGTTCAAGGGAGTCGATGTCTTTGCGCACTCTGCCACACATGTGTTTTCAGTGATGGCTGCTTCGGACAATTCCGGCCAGCACGAATTCTCATCCTATGAATACCTGTTTCCAAACCAAATCCTGACGCTATGGGATGCGGATGAACAATATGACCGCCAAGGAGGAGAAAGCCGTGAAGTCTGGGGTCAAGTCGGCATCGGAACCAGCGCTTACATGGCGGCCATTCGCGCCATCAAGACAGGCATGTGAATGGATCCCGATTGAATGAGAGATGGTTTACAGGGCCATCTTCGAGCAAAACGCGACCCGTTGGGAACGACAGCTTTCGGCCAGAAGCAGCCATTTAAATAGGTTGAATTGGCCTCTCTCTGGAGCATATATTGGAGGCAGCAGTATGAGCTGCGACACCACCCACCATAGGTAGACGTAACCATGAACCGCCCTAAACCCAACACCACAGCCATAGAGGAGAGTGCTCATGCTTCTCCGGCTGAGTCCTGGGGCGAAAGGGAGTTAGCTCGCGAGATTGCGCTGCTAGAAGCGCATGTTCATGAAGACAGGATCAGTCGACTGATCGATGAAGCGCATGTTGCAGTAGAGGCCAACAACCCAGAAGGACTCAAAGGCCTCCACTACGAAATCCTCCCAGTCAATATCGAGGAAGAGCTTAAGCAAAGCTACCTGGATTACGCGATGTCCGTGATCGTAGGTAGAGCGCTGCCTGACGGCAAAGCAGTGAACACTCTCCGTGATTTATCGCGTAGAGGGATATCGCTTTTCACAAGCTTTGCGCACCGCCTTTCAGCAGCCATTGCCATCTGTCGCCTACAAAAAGCTGCCCTCACCTTCATGAGTCTCAGTAAAGCTGCTGAGATCGCTCGCAACCGAATCCCTCTCTTCGCCTACGGTCCAGAGCTCAGTGAGTTCCGACATAGGCTCCGGTAACACCCGCCGCTTCAAAAAGACTTCCAACATCTTTTTTTAGAGGAGGGGTCAATCATGACTACCCGCATTACTTCGGCTGAGTACGAATCAGCCGCCACCATACGCTGTGCCCACTCTTGGGATCATCACGCTACACACATTGAGGTTTCGCATACGCACGATCACGATCCGATCGAGCATATCGTAGTCTGCGCCGAATGCGCTCGCCTTGCGGGACTTGTGCTGTGCTGCGCCTGCGTCGATGAGGCGCTGCTAGTACATGCAGGCTCTGCATCTTGTGAAATGACTCCGGTGTACGCCCCTAATGAGCTGGTCGATGGCTGCTGCGCCAAACATATCGCGCTGCGTCTTCAACTTGCGCTGACCAGCGACTTGTCTTCGCCGCAGGCTCGTGCTGGCTGACGCCGATTAAACCAAAGAAAAGGGTCGCCTACTGAGGCGACCCTCGTTGATGTGCCCACTCTCAATCAACAATGTCTAATCTAGGTGTCTGAATTGCCACCGATTGAACTGCACCGTCTTATCTAGATACTTGATGACCGCAGTTAGCCGAAAGCTGACTGTTGCGAAGGGCTGCTGTCGGCCAGAAGCGGACGCTTGATAGGGGCGTTTTCCAGCGAATGCGGACATACGAAAAGTCTGACTTTGAATAAGAGTTGGCTCAACTTGCTAACGCGCACCTCTATCTATTGGGTCAATCAATTAGTTTCTATAAACCAATTCAAAAATAAAAACAACCATACCAAAACTAAGCTGCAGTACTAGTGCGCGGCGCAAGCCACTCACGACACCATAATATCTAGACTGCTTTGACGGGAGGAAAAATCAGTTTCCGAAAATACAATTCGATCCCTTCGTTGCTGCCATTTAATACATCAAGCAAGTGATTATCCTTGTTAATCATGAAAACTAACGCCCTCATGTGCTCCTGCATTTTCTCCGACTGAGCCTCGAGGCCTTTAGAAAACTTTGAAGGTACGGGCGAACCATGTGTAACAGATGATCTAACCGCATAGCAATCTTTGATAAATTGATAAACTGTTTCAGCATCATATCCATTTTTAGCAAATAAAAATGCAACTCGCTCAGACAACCTATGACTAAGCTCCACTGTATCCGTTGAAAACAAACTTTCCAAGGCCGAACAGCAGTGTGCTATTTTTATAGCTTCATAAGGCGTGCGGCGGGATGTATCTAGAAAATGATAAAATCTAGCATATCTAGAATAGCTTTTATCACTTACACGACCTGTCATCACAGATTTATTAGAAAAAACCAATGAGCGATTGTTGTCACATATTGTATTCCATTGCTGAATTTCTTCAGCATTAAAAACGACCTCAGTATCCGCCAATCCACGTGCTGTGAACATTTTAGAATAAAGTCCGTTATTAGCCCACTGCTCGCCGCCATCCTTTGTATGCTTGCAGTAAGCAATCTCACATATTATCGAATTGTCTTTGACTAGCCATGAGTCTTGCATAAGCCAATCAACCCACCCAAGCCACATGGTTATTACTAGCGTCAATGGGAGCGCATCAAAAAAAGAGCTAGGTACATCGCCAATTATCAAATGACTCGCACCGAGCAAATGCTCGAACTCAATTCTTCCAGAAATATCCCGCAGCTCAGGTGTTAAGTATTTCCCTTTTAACTCCTCGCCTACAATCACATCAATGCCAGGCATAAGGCTGTAAATGCCGTCAGGCGCATCTACCTTCAGATTTCGTAAAGTTGAAACAAATATATACCCATCTTCACTCTTAAAGTAATTAATATGCGCAGCCATATCACCCCTCAAAAACATCTAATATAATCACAATCTTGAATTTCATTGAGCCGCTGACATCCAGATACAGCCTATCAAAATTACTACAAAGCCAAAGGAACGCGACAGAGTGGCACATGGCCATTCGTGCCGTAACGCTATCCTTCGATCCATACCTTGTCCAGCGTAGCGATGATGCGGCGCCGTGCGCGCCAAGCCTAGCTAAGGTAACAAGGTCAATTGCGTAATACGCAAGGAATCTTTCTTTTACATTTAGACGCTGTAACAGTCCGCTATGGAACAGAATGCTTCTCATGAACGCCTGTTTTTGGCCGGAAGCAGGTGCTGCGCACGTCCGCTGTTGGCCGAGGCTGTGTAAAAACGTTTTTGAGCGCGTCAGGTGCTCAAAACCGGACTGGAAATCGTGTTTCTACGCGAAATCCACATCTGCAGACGTGCCGATAAATTTCAAATTTAACGTAGACGCAGACACTTCAATTTTGGCGAAGCGTTTTTTCACACTCTGGGCCGAAAGCGGTCGTCGTGAGCGGCAGCCATCGGCCAATGGCAGCCACTCAGGACTCACCCTGATGAGCGGCCATCCAGGCCAACGATTGGACACTAAGTCATCGCGCCTCATTTAGCTAGGCCAGAGCCTCGCTGACATAGCTAATTTGACGCTTACTTATCGCGAAAAACTATACGGACTGACTATCCCTCAACCTGGGTTTGCATGAGGGAAAGGAATGGTCTATAGCTTTATAGCCATTTGCCATGATCTGCGATAAGGAAGAAACAAGGAGGCATTATGAAAAATTATAAAGTAGCATGCTTTAGTCTGATTCTTCTAATTGTAATTGTGCCCGCGCATGCGTGGGGAAAGAAGGATGTTTCTATATATTTTGAGTTATCGGAACCTGTGCAGGCTAGAGATGACCAGTATCAAATTATAGCCATAAACACATATGCGATGCCTGCGTTCTGTGCTGATAGCTTCAAGGGTTCGGTAGTACGCAGTTTGATCGGCAAGAGCAACAAGGCGTCACTCTTGGTTACTTTGGATAAGATTCCCGTGCTCAATATGAGCTATGACGACAAAACTGGTAAGTGCGCCATACATGAGTATCGCGAAAAAAGCTTAAATGGGCAATTACTAATTGGCTCAACTAAGCCAGATCACCAGCTTGGTCTCATATATGTGTCAGAGGAGAAAATTGATGGAGTAAATAACTTGATTAATGTGGCGAAAACAATCCTTGGTGCTCAGTCTAACCTTATCAGTGCTCCTGTTACTGATACTGTGCTGCCCTTTCTAGTCAATGCATACGAGCAAGCAGCTAGGTCAGGTGTTGATTATGTGGTTGACTTTGATATTCCTGGGGTTCAAAACCACGAAAGCAAGGCGACGCTTAAAGGAATCATTGGCGACTCCACCCCCAGAACACTAATCACCTTTAAGCGTATCACCAAGGATTCTGTCCTAGAGACCTCTGCGTATGGCCAAATACTGAGTAAGACTATTAGCGGTGAAAAGTCACCTAATGAGGTGCTAACCGCGCGTAGAGCTACTGAGGGAGGGGCGTTTAAGGCGGGAGGGTTGGCAACAGTTACAAGAGAGTGCGATCTTCTGGAGGCTGCATATAGGGATAGTCTTAACCAGGCTGATTTGCAGAGGCTTCTTGAGTCCTATCTATTAACCAATCATAGGAAGTATTTGACCATAGGTATGGTCGAAGACTGCTTGGGGCAGCCTCTGCCGATGCCTACTAAGCAATTGGCATTCAAAATCCTAGCGGATGAGATTGTTGAGCCATTAAGCGAGTACGATACGTCGTTTCTGAGGAATTTATTTAATGGTCGTTCCGAGAAGGTTCTAACGGCTAATACGAAATTTTCTGATAGGAGTCGTGAGCTTGATGCGTCTACTGTGTCTGAATATATTAATCTGAGTGATTCCATGCCTCTTTGTCATACATTCATGACATATGATGAGGCGGCTTTTGTCCAGATCATAAAGTCTAAGCCCTACTACGTTTATGTGGCGGTTGATCGTCTTTATAAGGTGGGAGAGGCTGTTGCGGATAAAAGTTCGAGAATAGAAAGTATAACTGTGTCGAAGGATCAAGATAGTCTTTACGGAGAGAAGGATGGCGTGAGTCGCTGCTTAAACGCTGAAATGCAGAAGACTCGACTCGCGGGCTTATGGACTCAATAGAGCTTGGCTGAGTATCTTGGCGCAGGCCCAGCTTTCCTTTTCGTGCAACAGGATTTGGCCCCGTGAAAAAATGTATCTCTAATGGAGGAGGTCATTAAAGCTCCGGCACTTGATAGCCAGATATGCCGTTTCTGGATGGAATGGTATATTTCGCAAAGCCCCATACTCATGAGGTCTCCTAAGCTCCATGCATTTGTATTTAATGGTCTCAACATTGAAAACCAAGCGCTGGCGGTGATTACCACAAAGAACGTAGCCTGGGTGCGAAGTCATAAAACTACCGTTTACAACCTTGGTGGTAGAGCGCGTCGAGCCGTACTGAACTCATCCAGAGTATTACCTAGTGATGAACGTACACATTGGCTTAAGTTATTTATTGGCAACTCCCCCGGTTCTACTGGATAGGCTGGTGGCCCAATGGGTTCAAAAAACAGCATAGCTATAGCCTGGTGCAGCCTTGGCTTTTTATTAATTAGTCGAAAAACTGCTGGATTTAGTTGGCTGCTATTGATTTTGGCGAAGTAACTGAAATTGCCTCGCTTAAGAAGTTATGTCTAAGGGAAAGTTCTGTGCCAGCACATCATGAATATAGAAGCGAGTGGGTTGCGGCGGGGTACAAATCGGATATGGGAAGCGCAATCGCATCTCGCCCTCCGAAAGAAAGAAGCCTGCGTCGAGTCTATCATCTGACTTCTGCTGAATACGCAGTCAGTAATATCGCACTCGGTCGTCTGAAGGTTTCACGATTTTCAGACCTCAATGATCCGTTTGAACTTATAGGCCTAAATTTTCGAGAAAAGATGGCTCGAAATATTGTTCGTGACTTCAAAGATGCCTACGACGCACATACAGGCCTTTTATGCTTTAGCGGTGACTGGGCTGAGCCTGTTTTGTGGAGTCACTACGCTGCGAAGCACAGGGGAATTTGCTTGGGATTCGATGTCCCATCAGAGTACCTTCAAAAAATACAATATGAGGATGAGCGAATCCTTGCGGAATTAGGAAACAATCCAGAGCTCGCAAATATTGATCCCGCTCTCCAAGATGCATTGCTACGAACGAAATCCAGCGGCTGGAAATATGAGGATGAATATCGTCGGTTCGTCCATTTGACTGATGCTTTCAAGGAGGAGAGACTTTACTTTTTACCGTTTGGACCGGGCTTGGAGTTGACAGAGGTAGTGCTGGGTCCGCTGTGCACCCACTCTCTTAAGTCGGTCAGAGAACTCGTAACTTCACGCTATCCTACTGCTATTACGTATAAAAGTCGTCTTGCATACAAAACATATAAAGTCGTCCCAGATGAACTCACGATTCCGTAAACAAGGACTCATAAGTTCTTAACAATAAGTGAAAACAGGCTATGCAGAAGGTCCGCTTCTGGCCGTTAGTGACCGCTCCGAGCGTCCGCTTATGGCCGAAAGCTGACCTTGTCGAACGTCTTTATATAGCCATTCTTGTTCGGTCATACGTGGTCAAGTCTGATACAAATGACAGGTAAGACCGAATGATGCCGTGGGATCTGTTCGTGCAGATCTCATCTACCAAGGGGGAAAAAGGGCGGATTTATTTGCTTGAAAATAGTCCATCCCCTTATCGGTCAGAATTTCAGTCCCTTATAGAGGCTTTCGCGATTAACCCCGACATCTTTGGCGATTTGAAGCTTTTTCAACTTCGGCCAATGCATGAATAAGACTTTCCGTATCATCGGCTTTTATACTTTCAGCCAAATAAGCTGCTATAGCGTCCGGGCTATCGAGAAAGCGCGAAGCATCATAACGAGTGGTACTCGTAGTATTGAGATTGAGGATAGGCATACCGTCAGGGCTGAATTTATCGTTCATGTCATTCACCTCTCCAGGTGTCTAGGATCGTTGCGGCTCTCTTAATACCTGGCTTTAATCGTTTTTATCGCTTCTGCTGACCGAGTCGACAACGGAAAAGGGCGCTTTTATACGCCCTAAGCTCCATCAGCTTTCAACCTGTGCCTGAAGCCGCCGACCAATTACCTCCAGCAAATCACAGCCATCGCGTAACGGAATCACCAAAAGCTGAGCGAAATCCGAAAGCACAACCGTATCGCTGGTTATTTCAGAGCGAAACGCAATGTTCTCCAGCACCTGGGTTACCACACGGATGCGGTAATCGGCTGTCGCGTGTAGGACATCCAGCGGGGCTTCGGTATCGATGAGTAGGGAGGCGGGGGTGCAGTCGATGCCGGTGATGGGGACATATCTTTCCATGTTCAAAACTCCGATCTAATGAGGTTTTAGCCACTCAATCGTCGCCAAACAATTGGGTGGCAGTTGTACGCAGGTTGGCGAACCGGGATCGAAAACCGGCAGACCCGAAGGCCTCCCACGCACAACTGCCGTAACGGGCAGCCGTGCAAGTGTGCCAAAGCCTCCGCAAAAAACGCAGTACTTTCGCACTCGATCCTCAGGTCGCCAAACCTGATCGCCATTGAGCGATGGGCATCACTATAGGTTTTGTCGGATTGGGTGGGGAAGGTGATGGGTTCCTAAAGCTTCGTAGGAGTTGCGATCGTTTTTTGCGGGAGGGATCTGACATGGCGGCTCGACTGATTCAAAACCATCAACAAACCGAGGTGTCAGCTTTAGGTCTGCTTCGCAGCCCAGCGGGAGCAAGCTCCCTCGCCACAGGGGAGAGGGGCGCAACTAGCCTTCGAACTCCGTTTGCAGCATCGTCAAAAACGCCTCTCTGGCAGGATGTTTCCCAGCGTTTTCATGCCAGTAAAAAAGGTTATCGATCCCCGTCAACTCAGGAAATTCATACCCCGTCCAACCCGCCCCCTGGCGGTATTGCTCATAGATCCCCCGGGGCACCAGCGAGACGCCTGCACCCGCACTGACACAGCCAACAATGGCGCCATAACTGGCGATGCTGGTGATCGGTTGCACCTGGCCATGACGCAGCAGCCACTGCTCCAGCGCCAAGCGGTACGGACAGCCCGTGGGCCACATGAAGATCGCCTTGCCTTGCAGATCGGCGGCGCTGCGCAGCGGGCCGTCGGACTCGGAGGCGATGAGCACCAGGTCTTCGCGGTACATCACGGCTCGCTTGAGTCCAGGTCGTTCGATGTCCACCGCTACGATCACGCCATCGAGCCGGTGATGCTGAATATCGTCCAGCAACTGCGCCCAGGTGCCCGTGCTCAGTTCCAGCGATACTTGCGGATACTGTGCATGGTATTTGGCGAGCAACTGCGGCAGGCGCCCGGTGGCGCTGGACTCGATGGCGCCTATGCGCAGCGGGCCACTCGGTGCTCGGGTGGGGGCGACTGCGCGGCGGGCCTCTTCTGTCAGGCTCAGTATTTTTGTCGCGTACTCCAGAAACACTTCGCCCGCCGGGCTGACCCGCAGCCCGCGGCCTTCGCGGAAAAACAGCGGCGTGCCGAGTTCCCGTTCCAGGGATTTGAGGCGCGCGGTGATGTTGGACGGCACGCAGTGCAGCACTTCGGCGGCGCGGGCGATGCTGCCTGTTTCGCAGACTGTCTTGAGCATGCGCAGTTGGGACAGTTCCATAGCTCACCAGAAGTGAATGATTGGTTGAGTTTAAGTCACTTGTGCTGAGGTGGGGTGGTTTCGATACTTCGAGGCAAATCGGTCAGTGAGCAGGCACTTTAGATGGAAACGCGTTTTGCGCGGGTTGAAGGTTCCTCCGGCAAAACCGGTGTGAAGGTTATCCTGGCGACGCTGTTGGTGATCGTTTGCTGGGCCTATTCGCCGATTGGTATTCGTATTGGCTTGCAGGCTTATGAGCCGGGTCAATTGGCGTTGATGCGGTTTCTCATCGCCTCGGTGTTCATGGCCATTGTGGCGATGGTGAGGGGTATTTCCTGGCCGCGTCTCAGGGATTTGCCGTTGCTGGTGGTGTTGGGTTTCTTTGCTGTCAGCTTGCACCACATCGCCCTCAATTACGGTCAGCGGGGCGTCAGCGCCGGGGCGGCCAGTGTGCTGGCCCAGTCCACGCCGTTGTTCAGCACGTTACTGGCGCATTTTGTTTTCAAGGACAGGGTCAGTGGTTGGCAGTGGGGTTGCGTGCTATGCGGCTTGCTTGGCGCTGGCGTGGTGGTCGCGGGGGATCGTGGCTTGGGTGACATGGACGCCCATGGGCTGTTGATCCTGTTGGCGGCGCTGTCCTGGAGTTTGTATTTCGCTTTGCAGAAGCGCCATGCCCATCGTTATGACGGTTTGACCGTGGTTTGCTACACCGTTTGGTCGGGCACGATTCTGTTGTTCATTTTTGCGCCGGGGATGTTGAGCGCGGCGCGACAGGCTTCGGCTTCGGTGAATCTGGCGGTATTGGTTCTGGGTATTTTTCCCAGCGCGTTGGCGTACCTTGCTTGGGCTTACGTGCTGGCGCACAGCAACGTGAGCCGCGCTTCCATGGCGCTTTACCTGATACCGCCCACGGCGATGTTGATGGCTTCTTTGGTGCTGGCCGAGCGCCCGTCAGCGATGGTTATTGTTGGGGCGGTGATTGTGTTGATGAGCGTGCTGGCGTTGAGGCTTGAGCCGGGGAGTGGGGCAAAAGTCGGTTGATTCTGTTGTGGGTGTCGGCAATCCCACACACGGATTGCGGGAGCTGTGAACGATCGTTCCTCACGCTCCGCGTGGGAATGCCGCCAGGGACGCTCCGCGTTCCGCTCTGGAAGGTGACGCAGAGCGTCACGGGATGCATCCCCACGCAGAGCGTGGGAACGATCAGGTTGCGGGGGCTGTGAGGATCGTTCCTCACGCTCCGCGTGGGAACGCCGCCAGGGACGCTCCGCGTTCCGCTTCTGGAGGGTGACGCAGAGCGTCACGGGATGCATGCCCACGCAGAGCGTGGGAACGATCAGGTTGGGGGGGCTGTGAGGATCGTTCCTCACGCTCCGCGTGGGAATGTCGCCGGGGACGCTCCGCGTTCCGCTTCTGGAGGGTGACGCAGAGCGTCACGGGATGCATGCCCACGCAGAGCGTGGGAACGATCAGGTTGCGGGGGGCTGTGGAAGGTCGTTCCTCACGCTCCGCATGGGAATGTCGCCAGGGACGCTCCGCGTTCCGCTTCTGAAAGTGACGCAGAGCGTCACGGGATGCATGCCCACGCAGAGCGTGGGAACGATCAGGTTGCGGGGGCTGTGAGGATCGTTCCTCACGCTCCGCGTGGGAATGCCGCCAGGGACGCTCCGCGTTCCGCTTCTGTAAGGTGACGCAGAGCGTCACGGGATGCATTCCCACGCGGAGCGTGGGAACGATCGGGTTGCGGGGGGCTGTGAGGATCGTTCCTCACGCTCCGCGTGGGAACGCCGCCAGGGACGCTCCGCGTTCCGCTTCTGAGAGGGTGACGCAGAGCGTCACGGGATGCATGCCCACGCAGAGCGTGGGAACGATCAGGTTGCGGGGGCTGTGGAGATCGTTCCTCACGCTCCGCGTGGGAACGCCGCCAGGGACGCTCCGCGTTCCGCTTCTGGAAGGTGACGCAGAGCGTCACGGGATGCATGCCCACGCAGAGCGTGGGAACGATCAGGTTGGGGGGGCTGTGGAAGATCGTTCCTCACGCTCCGCGTGGGAACGCCGCCAGGGACGCTCCGCGTTCCGCTTCTGGACGGTGACGCAGAGCGTCACGGGATGCATGCCCACGCAGAGCGTGGGAACGATCGGGTTGCGGGGGCTGTGGAAGATCGTTCCTCACGCTCCGCGTGGGAATGCCGCCAGGGACGCTCCGCGTTCCGCTTCTGGAAGGTGACGCAGAGCGTCACGGGATGCATGCCCACGCGGGAGCGTGGGAACGATCGTCCGAACGAGCGGGTGCATTATTTCTTGACCGAGTAATCCTGCCCCCACACCCGTACCGTGCTGACCGCCTCGCTCATGCCTTCAAACACGAACTTCTGGCGCACGGCGGTCTTCGCCGGAATGGTGACTTCATCCGGGTTGTCCAGGCCGGTGAGGCGGTTGGAGTAACCCGCCTGGTCGATGGCCAGCAGTACGCCGGTCTGGCCGAGGTTGACCACGCGCAGTTGGGTGTCGGTGCTGTTCTTGAAGCCGAGGGTGATGCTGACGTTGTCGTCGCCGGGTTCGAGCTTCAGCACTTCAACGGCGATGCGGTCTTTCATTTGCTCGCCGGAGGAGATGATCGCGGCGCCATCGGTGCCTTGGGCCGACTCGCGGCCATCGAGCACGCCTTCACTGACACCGCCCAGCAGGTTCTTGCCGGCGGTAATGAAGGTTGAAACGGCTGCCTTGGTCGAGTCCTTGATGAGGCTGCCGTCGGTTGGCTCGCCTTCGGCAAAGCACAGGGAGCTGAGCAGGAGGCTGGAAACGAAGAGGGTGGAGCGTGACGGCAGAAAAGTCATACCTGGATCCTTGAGGGTGGCCTGCGACATCGCCTGTCAAAAGGGCGAGCGGCAATGATAGCCGTGATCGAGGACTGTTAGCGATTTACCTCTTTGAGTTTTTCCGACATCTTCACCAGCGTTGCCAACGAGTCCGCATTCATCTTGCGCATCAACGACCCGCGGCGCACTTTCACGGTCACTTCGCTCAAGCCCAGTCGGGCGGCCACCTGCTTGTTCAACAGCCCGGACACGACCAGCTCCATCACCTCGCGCTCGCCGTCAGTCAGGGTGTCATGCCGGCGTTTTAACGCGTCCATACTCGCTGCGGCCTTGCGCCGTTCCTGGTCGCGGTTCAGGCCCTGGGTGATGGCATCGAGCAGGTCCTGTTCGCGGAACGGCTTGGTCAGGAACTCCAGCGCGCCGGCCTTCATGGCTTTGACGGACATCGGAATGTCGCCATGGGCGGTGATGAACACCACCGGGACCAGGATGTTCAAGCGGGCCATTTCCTGCTGGAAGTCCAGCCCATTCAAGCCCGGCATGCGCACATCCAGAATCAGGCACGCCGGCACGTCCGGCCGTTGGGCGTCGATGAACTCACGGGCCGAGCCGAATGCCATGCTTGCCAGGCCCACGGAGGCCAGCAGGTCTTGCAGTGAGGCACGCACCGAGTGGTCGTCGTCGACGATGTAGATCATCGAATCGGCCCGGTCATGCACGTCAGTTTGGCTCATCGGATTCCCTTGTAACGGCTGGCAGGGTGAAGTGAAACGTCGAGCCGGACGGTGGATTGCTGGCGGCCCAGATCCGCCCGTCATGGGCCTCGATGATCGAGCGGCTGATGGCCAACCCCATCCCCATGCCGTCCTGCTTGGTGCTGTAGAAGGCGTCGAATACCCTTTCCCGGTCGCTCGCCAACAGACCATTGCCTTGGTCGGACACCGAAAAGAGCAGTTGCTGGGGCGATTCGAGCGTCACCTGAAACTGCAGAATCCGCTGGTCGACGTCAACCTGGCGCATGGCGTCGAGCGCGTTCATCGCCAGGTTCAGGATCACTTGTTGGATTTGCACTTCATCCGCCAGCATCGGCGGTAGCCCGTCCTGGACCTGTACGCGCAAGGTGATGTTCTGCTCGTTCAGCTCTCCGGCCAACAATCGCAGCGCGGTATGGACCGTGTCGGCGACGTTCAGCCACTGCTTCGTCGGCGCTTGATGCCGGGCCATGCCGCGCAACCGGGCAATGATGTCGCTGGCCCGATGGGTGTCGGCGATGATCCGCTCCACCGCCTGCCGGGCCTTGGGCAGGTTGGGCGGCTCGGTGGCCATCCAGCGCAGGCTGGCACTGCCGCTGGCGGCCACGGCGGCCAGCGGTTGGTTGACTTCGTGGGCAATCGAGGCGGCGAGTTCGCCGAGCATGTTGATGCGGGCGATGTGCGCCAGGTGGGCGCGGGTCTGATGCACCGTGCGCACGGCGGTCGAGAGACGCAGCGCCAGGTACGTGGTGCCGGCGATGGCCGCGAGGCTGATCAGCACGTTGATCAGCCCGGCCTCTGTGTCGCCGAAACGTGTGAAGCGATAGCTGAGGATCGTCAGGACCATGCAGGTAGCCGCTACCCCCGCGACCGCGCGCGCCGGCAGGACTCTCACCGCGATCAGCACCACCACGATCTGAAAGACCCCGACCGCGATTTCCAGGTCGGTGACGGTATCGATTGCCGCGATGCCGAGGGCCAGCCCCAGCAGGAGCACCAGGCGCAGGGTCAACTGGGTTCTTCTCATTGAATGTCCATCGCGCATTGCTCCAACGACCGATCCACGCAGTTTATACCGCAGCGTCTCAGGATGGATTGTCCAGGCTGAACTGATCGGCCACTTCGTCGTAGGCGAACAACTCGGCGTAGCGGCCCCATTGCGTGACACAGTCCAGCGTAATGGCGGCGTCGTGCTCGGACATGAAATCTTCCAGTTGGTCACGGAAACGCCTGGCTGGTGCGGTGCGGGTAGGGCGGTCGTCCAGCACCCGGCGCACATGCCCCACCAACGGCACGTATTTAAGCAGGTGCCGGGCAAACAGTTGCTTGCGCTCATCCACCGCTGAATCGGCGTAGCGCTGCCCGGCCGGCAGGAGGGTGATGTGGCCGTCCTGCAGGTCGGCCAGGCGCAGGAGTTGCAGCACCTCGGCGACCGGCAACAGGTCACTGGCGGTGTAGCGCAATGCACTGGCGAGCTCACGCAAGTCCGCTTGGCCGGCAAACGGCTGGTCCTGCACCGCTTCGATCAGCCCGGCCAGGGCATTGCTGGAAATCGACGGCAGGACCATGCCCACGCCGCTGCCGGCAAAGGTTTCCTGGCGTGCGGAGCCGACATTCGCGCCGCCGGCCATCTGCACGTAGATGTGCTCGACCAGGGCTTGGAATGCCGGGTCGGCGCGATTGCGCGGCTGGCTGAGGTCCACGCTGATCTCGCTCATGACCCGCCCCGGGTTGGAGGAGAAAATCAGTATCCGGTCACACATCAGCACGGCTTCTTCGATGTTATGGGTGACCATCAGGATCGACCGGATCGGCATGCGCCCCTCACGCCACAGCTCCAGCAGGTCGGTGCGCAGCGTTTCGGCGGTCAGCACGTCCAGCGCGGAAAACGGCTCGTCCATCAACAACACATCCGGGTTGACAACCAACGCGCGGGCCAGGCCGACGCGCTGGCGCATGCCGCCTGACAGCTCTTTGGGGAAGGCGCTTTCGAAGCCGTCGAGGCCGATCATGTCGATGGCGGCCAGCGCCCGCCGACGTCGCTCAGGTGCTGCCACGCCGAGGGCCTCGAGGCCGACCTCGACGTTTTGCAGCACCGTCAGCCAGGGGAACAGGGCGAAGCTCTGGAACACCATGCGCACCGAGCTCGCCAGCCCTTGGGCATTGCTTGGAAAATCCACCACGCCGGTGGTGGGCGAAATCAGGCCGGCGATGGAGCGCAGCAAGGTCGATTTGCCGGAGCCTGAACGCCCGAGCAGGCCGACGATTTCGCCCTCGTCCAGGCGCATGCAGACGTTGTCCAGAACCCGGCGTTCGGCGCCGCCAGCCGTGCCGTAGACGTGGCCGACTTGCTGCACATCCACGAGGCAGCGTTTGTCCATTACTTGCATTGGATCACCCCTCAATCAATTCGAAGCCGACGTTCGGCGAAACCGTACAGCGGGCGCCACAGCAACCGGTTGAAGCCCACCACGAAAATCGACATGACCACGATGCCCAGCGCCACCCGATGCAGATCCCCGGCCGTGGTCGCCTGGGCGATGAAGGCGCCCAAGCCGGACGCGTACAAATGGTGGTCGCCCCAAGACACCGCCTCGGCGACGATGCTGGCGTTCCATGAGCCACCCGCTGCCGTGAGGGCGCCGGTGACGTAGTAAGGGAAGACGCCCGGCAGCGCGACTTGGCGCCACCACTGCCAGCCGTGTATGTGGAAGCTGCGCGCCGCCTCGCGCAAATCAGTCGGCAGGGCGCTGGCACCGGCAATCACGTTGAACAGGATGTACCACTGGGTGCCCAGGATCATCAGCGGCGAAAGCCAGACATCGGGGTTGAGTTTCAGGGCGACGATGGCGATCACCGCGAACGGAAACAGCACGTTGGCCGGGAAGGCTGCCAGTAACTGCGCGATGGGTTGCAGGCGCTCGGCCCAGCGCGGGTTCAAGCCGATCCAGACGCCGATGGGCACCCACACCACGCTGGCCAGCACGATGAGCACGCTGACTCGCACCAGGGTGATCAGGCCCAGGCCAAAGGTACTGGCCACGTCCTCCCAACCTAAGGTGCTGCCGATGAACCGCGACACCTGCAGGATGCCGGCGATGCAGGCAGCGGCGACCAGGGCGAGCCAGACCCGGTCGGCTGCGCGGCTGACGCGGGCACTGGTCGTGAAGCGGATGGACGGCAGCCGGGGGAGCTTCTCCAGGAACAACGAGGCCTTGACGCTGCCCAGCGTCAGCAGCACCAAAGGCACCAGGCGCGTCGAGCGCAGCAGGTCGTAGACCCTCGACCGTGGGCGTTTCTGGGAGGCGGTCTGCTCAAAGCGGAATTTGTCCGCCCAGGCGACGATTGGCCGGAAAAACAGCAGGTCATAGGCAATGATCACCCCGACCATGGCCAGCACCGCCCAAGCAATCGCGGCGATGTTTTGCTGCTCGATCGCCAGCGCCAGCCATGAACCGATCCCCGGCAGGCTGACGGTGGTGTCGCCGACGGTGATGGCCTCGGAAGCAACCACGAAAAACCAGCCGCCCGACATCGACATCATCATGTTCCACACCAGGCCCGGCGTGGCGAAGGGCAACTCCAGCCTGATGAAACGTTGCCATGGCGAAAAGGCGAACTGTCGGCTGACCTCGTAAAGATCGTTGGGCACGGTTCTCAGCGATTGATAGAAGCTGAAGGTCATGTTCCAGACTTGGCTGGTGAAGATTGCGAAGATGGCCGCGCACTCCACGCCGGTTTCCTTGCCCGGGAACAGTCCCATGAAGAACACAACGGTAAACGTAAGAAAGCCAAGGACTGGCACCGATTGGAGAATATCCAACGCTGGCAGGATAACGATTGCAGCCTTGCGGCTTTTGGCGGCCAACGTGGCGACGACCAAGGAAAATACAAACGAAGCGAACAAGGCGATGAACATGCGCAACGTCGTGCGCAAGGTGTATTCCGGCAGGTGCACCAGCTCAAGGGACAGCGGTGAAGCGTCAAGCACGCCGAGGGGCTGGTTCATTTGATCCAGGCCATGGAATACAAAGGCGGCCAAGAGTACGAGGAGGCCCAACAACGCGATATCGGCCCGCCAGGAATTAGCAGGAAGTTGCTCCCGGTTTTTGAAGGGCGTCAATACAGGTGCAAGGAAAGAAGGGCGCATGGGTCACCTCTATTACTCTTTGAAAACCAGGGCCGCGACCACACTTGCGATCATTGGATGTCATGAAGTTGAAGCGCACTTGAACGGGGGCGTTAAATGCCCGGCAAGATTAAGGGCTGCCTGGGCTGAAGACCACGCTGACTTGGGACATGAAAATATACTTTGGTATATCCGTTTCCCTTCGATGAAAGAACTTCGCCGTATTTGTCGCCTATTGAAAGTTGCGCGCCGGGGGCGGGAGGGCGTTTATCTGATCCGTATTTTCCTGCGTCAGGTGCCTCTGTCATGAACCCGGGCCCCACCCCAGAATAACCACGCGGTTTGCCTATCGGACGGCCCGTGTACTGCAATTTTTTGGCCCAGGAGTGCTCATGGCGAAGATGGCGATTTTTTTGGGTGGTTTTTTGGCACTGACCCTTTTGATCGGCGTGCTGGCGACGATTTCGCCCGTGTAGGCACACGCTGCTAAAGCCTCTATAGCGACAAGGCCACTGTTGATCGTTCCCACGCTCCGCGTGGGAATGCCTCCACGGACGCTCCGCGTTCGGCTCTTGAAGGGGACGCAGAGCGTCCCAGGCTGCATTCCCACGCAGAGCGTGGGAACGATCATCGAGTTTTTTCCGACCATTCCCACATGCTCCGAGCCCTGTTCGTCTATCCCCAAACGCCTCGAAACCGGCAACATGGTCATTCCCCACGCCGCAAAGGAAGGCATCCCATGGGCCGGAGCCGCTACGTCATCACCGAACCCGAAAAACCCCACTTTCTCACCTGCACATTGATGGAGTGGTTGCCGCTGTTCATACGGCCCTATCTCGTTGATCACCTGCTTGGGTGCTGGCGTTATCAGCAAACCCATCAGAACTTGCAGTTGTTCGGTTATGTCGTTCTGGAAAACCATCTGCATTTCGTTGCCCAAGCGCCGAATCTGAGCAAATGCTTGCGTCAGTTCAAATCCTTTACGGCGCGCCAGATCATCAACGACCTACAGAGCAAGGGTGCTGAGCGGGCATTGCAACGCCTGCGGTTCAGCAAGCGAGCGCATAAGCAGGACCGGGTCTATCAGTTATGGCAAGAAGGCTCACATGCGGAGCAAATCTATAGCGAAGCGGTCATGCGCCAGAAATTGGACTACATCCATTTCAACCCAGTGAAGCGCGGGTATGTGGAGTTACCGGAGCATTGGCGCTATTCCAGCGCGCGCAATTATGCAGGGATGGAAGGGTTGATTGAGATCCAGCGATGGTATTGACCACGGCGTTCACCGCCCCCGCGACCCTCCAGAAGCGGAACGCGGAGCGTCCCGGGCGGCATTCCCACGCGGAGCGTGAGGAACGATCTTCCGGCCTCCACACGCAGATCGTTCCCACGCTCCGCGTGGGCATGCATCCCGTGACGCTCTGTGTCACCCTCCAGAAGCGGAACGCGGAGCGTCCCGGGCGGCATTCCCACGCGGAGGGTGAGGAACGATCTTCCGGCCTCCACACGCAGATCGTTCCCACGCTCCGCGTGGGCATGCATCCCGTGACGCTCTGCGTCACCCTCCAGAAGCGGAATGCGGAGCGTCCCTGGCGGCATTCCCACGCGGAGCGTGAGGAACGATCTTCACCGCCCCCGCAACCTGATCGTTTCCACGCTCCGCGTGGGCATGCATCCCGTGACGCTCTGCGTCACCGTCCAGAAGCGGAACGCGGAGCGTCCCTGGCGGCGTTCCCACGCGGAGCGTGAGGAACGATCTTCCACAGCCCCCGCAACCTGATCGTTCCCACGCTCTGCGTGGGCATGCATCCCGTGACGCTCTGCGTCACCTTCCAGAGCGGAACGCGGAGCGTCCCTGGCGGCATTCCCACGCGGAGCGTGAGGAACGATCTTCCAGCCCCCGCAACCTGATCGTTCCCACGCTCTGCGTGGGCATGCATCCCGTGACGCTCTGCGTCACCTTCCAGAGCGGAACACGGAGCGTCCCTGGCGGCGTTCCCACGCGGAGCGTGAGGAACGATCTTCCGGCCTCCACACGTTGATCGTTCCCACGCTCCGCGTGGGCATGCATCCCGTGACGCTCTGCGTCATCCTCCAGAAGCGGAATGCGGAGCGTCCCTGGCGGCATTCCCACGCGGAGCGTGAGGAACGATCTTCCAGCCTCCACACGCAGATCGTTCCCACGCTCTGCGTGGGCATGCATCCCGTGACGCTCTGCGTCACCTTCCAGAGCGGAACGCGGAGCGTCCCTGGCGGCGTTCCCACGCGGAGCGTGAGGAACGATCTTCCAGCCCCCGCAACCTGATCGTTCCCACGCTCTGCGTGGGCATGCATCCCGTGACGCTCTGCGTCACCGTCCAGAAGCGGAACGCGGAGCGTCCCAGGCGGCATTCCCACGCGGAGCGTGAGGAACGATCTTCACCGCCCTGATCGAGCGCCACTGTGGGGTCGGTTCCTGTTACCGATGCAAAATCACCTGCGCAATCTCCTGCAACCCCATCACCCGTTGCGCAGCATTGAGCTTGATCGCTTCCTTGGGCATGCCGAAGACCACGCAGCTGGCTTCGTCCTGGGCCACGGTGGTGCTGCCGGCGTCGAGCATTTCCTTCAGGCCGCGGGCGCCGTCGTCGCCCATGCCGGTCATGATGATGCCGGTGGCGTTGCGGCCGGCGAATTTGGCGACTGAGCGGAACAATACATCCACCGAAGGGCGGTGGCGGTTGACCAGTGGGCCGTCCACCACCTGCACGTGATAGAACGCGCCGCTACGGGTCACCATCATGTGTTTGCCGCCCGGTGCGATAAGCGCCAGGCCCGGGTGGATGCGGTCGTTGTTGCGGGCCTCGCGCACTTCGATCTGGCACAGGCTGTTGAGCCGGGCGGCAAACGAGGCGGTGAATTTTTCCGGCATGTGCTGGACGATGACGATGCCCGGGCACACCCGCGGCAGGGCGGTGAGCACCGCTTCCAGGGCCTGGGTGCCGCCAGTGGAGGTGCCCAGGGCGACGATGCGTTCGGTGGTCTGCGCCATGGCGTGGCCGTTGGCGGCGGGCAGCATGGCGTCGGCGGTGAGTTTGGTCGCGGGCGTCAGCGCGATCGGGGCGGGGCGCTTGCCCAGGTTGCGTACGTTGACCTGGGCGGCGGCGCGGATCGCCGACACCAGTTCCGGCGCCGACTCCAACAGAAAGTTCTTCAGGCCGGTGGTGGGCTTGGTGATGATTTCCACCGCGCCAGCGGCCATTGCCTGCAAGGTGGTTTCCGCGCCCCGGGGTGTCAGGGACGAGCAGATCACCACCGGCGTGGGGCGCTCGCTCATGATTTTTTTCAGGAAAGTGATGCCGTCCATGCGCGGCATTTCCACGTCCAGCACGATCACGTCGGGCCATTCCTTGGCCAGTTTGTCCATGGCGAAAATCGGGTCGGACGCCGCGCCCATGACGTGGATGTCCGGTGTGTCGCTGAGGATCGCCAGCAACACCTGGCGAACCACGGCAGAGTCATCCACCAGCAGTACATTGATCTTTTTTGACATAGTCAGTGCCGGGTCCTTATAGGTTGGTGCCTGACCCACACATCGCCGCTGCAAAGGTCGAAGATGATGCTGCGGTGGCCAGTGCTGCCCATGTCCTGGGCGATCAGGTCGAGGCGATAGAGGGCGGCTATTTCCAGCGCGGCGTTGACGTTCAGCCGCGCCACATCGCCGTAGGGCACATGGCGTTGCAGCTCGGGGAACATCTCGCCACCGCCGAACAGCTTGAGTTGGTAATCCTCGGGTTCGGTGTGGTGGGCCCGCGCCTGGCGGATGAACAGTTCGATGGCTTCGTCGGCGTAGAGGCCGTTCAGTGCGGTGGAGCAGCGCACCCGACTGGGCAACATGAAGTGGCACATGCCGCCGATCCTGCGTTCCGGATGCCACAGGGTGATCGCCACGCAAGAACCGAGGATCGTGCGCAGGCGCGTCGGGCAGGTGGCGAAACGAAACTCCCCGGGCGCCAGGTACACCTCGGCCACTTCCCTGATGGCGGCGTTCATGGTTTGCGGTAAATCGAGGGCGCCACCAGTTTCAATGCATCGGACACGCCGTTGAGGCTTTCCGAGTGGCTGATGATGAAATAGCCGCCGGGCTTGAGCCGGGGGAGCAAGCGGGCAACCACCTTGCTTTTGGTGGGCTGGTCGAAATAGATCATGACGTTGCGCAGGAAGATCACATCGAACTCCCCCAACTCCGGCAAAGTGTCGTTGAGGTTGACCTGGATAAAGTTGACCCGGTTGCGCAATGCCCGGTCGATGAGGAACGTGCCTTGCTGGCTGCCGGTGCCCTTGAGGCAATATTTCACCAGCAGCGGCTGGGGCAGGGTGCGGGCGCGCTCCATCGGATAATGCCCGGCGCGCGCCTTGGCCAGCACCTGGCTGCTGATGTCCGAACCGATGACTTCCCAGGGCGTGGTGCCCAGCCCTTCGGCCAGGGTCATGGCCAGGCTGTAGGGTTCTTCCCCCGATGAGCTGGCCGCGCTCCACAAGCGAAAGGTCTTGCCCGGTGTCGCGTGGGGCAGCACGTGCTGGCGCAGGAAATCGAAATGCTTGGGCTCGCGGAAAAAGTAGGTCTCGTTGGTGGTGAGCAGGTCCAGCGCTACCTGCAACTCATCGCTGCGCTGGCCGTTCATGATCAGCTTGAAATACTCGCCATAGCTGTCCAGCCCATAGTGCTTGAGGCGCTTGAATAAACGCCCGGCCACCAGGGCTTTCTTGGCCTCGGACAGGCTGATGCCGGCGGCCTGGTACAGCCAGGACTGGAACTGGCCGAACTCTCGGTCAGTGAGCGCCTGGCTGTTCAGCGTGCGTTCCTTGCAGGTATCGGCGTTCACGGGGCATCCACTTCCAGCGCGTTCGGGCTGGCTTCGGCGAGTTGGGACATTTCATCGATGGACAGCACGCGGTCCACCTCCAGCACGATGACGAACTTGCCATCGACCTTGGCCATGCCACTGATGAAATCTGCGCGGATCTTCGCACCGAAGCTCGGTGGTGGTTCGATCTGCGAGGCCGGGATTTCCAGCACCGCCGACACCGTGTCCACCAGCAGGCCAATGTCCTGGGCCTGGCCGTCGGCGCTGGCCGCCTCGATGATCACCACGCAGCTGCGGCGGCTGATCGCTGAATTCGGCCGGCCGAAACGGGCCGACAGGTCCACCACCGGCACCACCGCGCCACGCAGGTTGATCACCCCGCGCACGAAGGTCGGCATCATCGGCACCACGGTCAGGTTGCCGTATTCGATGATTTCCTTGATGCACAGGATGCCGATGGCAAACATCTCCGTGCCGAGCATGAACGTCAGGTATTGCGCTTCTTCCTCGACCGCGAGGGCGGTTTGACGGGTGGTCGCGATGGCGCCCATTGCTTTTTCTCCTTTAAGCAAGCCAGTGGAACCGGGCCATCAGAACCGGGTGAATTCCGATTCATCCGGGGCGCTGGCCATGGTGTAGGCAAACGCTTTAGGCATGACCGGTGCCGGTGCCCGGGCCGGTTTGCGGCTGGACGGACCTGGGGTGTTATCGACCCTGGCAACTTGCACGGCAGACTTGGGCGGCGTGTCCAGGGTGAAGAAACTCATGGCCTGTTGCAGCTGTTCGGCCTGGCTGCTCATTTCCTCGGCGGTGGCGGCCAGTTCTTCGCTGCTGGAGGCGTTTTGCTGGGTCACCTGGTTGAGCTGGGTCATGGCGGTGTTGATCTGCGCCACACCGGCGGCCTGTTCTTCGGAGGCGGCGCTGATTTCCTGCACCAGGTCCGAAGTCTTGTTGATCGACGGGACCATCTCGTTGAGCAGGCTCCCGGCCTTTTCCGCCATGTCGACGCTGCTGGACGACAGCTCGCCGATTTCCTGGGCGGCCACCTGGCTGCGTTCGGCCAGCTTGCGCACTTCGGCGGCGACCACCGCGAAGCCTTTGCCGTGTTCACCGGCGCGGGCGGCTTCGATGGCGGCGTTGAGCGCCAGCAGGTTGGTCTGGTAGGCGATGTCGTCGATGATGCTGATGCGCTGGGCGATTTTCTTCATCGCCACCACGGTCTGCTGCACCGATTCGCCGCCGTCGGTGGCTTCCTTGGCAGCCTTGCTGGCCATGCCGTCGGTGACCTTGGCGTTCTCGGTGTTCTGGTTGATGCTGGCGCTCATCTGCTCGATGGAGGCACTGGTTTCCTCGACGCTGGCCGCCTGCTCGCTGGTGGCCTGGCTCATCGATTGCGCGGTGGCGCTGACTTCTTCGGAGGCGCTGGCCAGGTTGTCGGCGGCGTTGCGCACTTCACCGATGATGTGCGAGAGCTTGCCGACCATGTTCTGCATGGCGTTGAGCACCATGCCGGTTTCATCCTTGGAGCCACCTTCGATTTTCGCGTTCAGGTTGCCTTCGGCCAATTGTTCGGCGACGGCGGCGGCCTGTTTCAAGGGGCGGGAGATGATGCGCGAGATGAACAGCGCCAGGCCCAGGCCCACCAGCAGGGCGGCAACCAGCACGACGATGATCGACAGGCGTGCGTTTTCATACAGCTGGGTGCCGTGTGCACTGGCGACATCAGCGCCAGCCGCGTTGAGTTCGACCAGTTTTTGCAGGTCGCCGGTTACCAGGTCGAACCGATGCTTGGACTCGCCCTTGAGCATTGCATTGGCCTGCTCGGTCAGGTTCTGCCGGGACAATGCGAGCAGATCTTTGCTGATCGCCAGATAGGCGGCCCAGTCGTTGCGGGTGGTGTCGAATAGCTGACGATCTTCAGCGCTGGAGAGCAGTTTTTCGTAAGTGGCCAGGCGTGTTTCGAAGGCCTTCTTGGCTTCCTCGGCTTCCTGCTCGAGGGTGACGCGCTCTTGCTCGGAGTCGGCGACAATATGGCGGTTTTCCTTGAGGCGATAGCTCGCCGCATAGAAGCGCATACCCGAGGCTGCGCGCATGGACGGCATCCAGTTTTCACGGATGTCGAGGGCGGTGTGGTTCACCTGGCCCAGTTGAATGATCGAGAACACCCCCATGACGGCGGTCAGCGCCAGCACCACAAGAAATGAAGTGATCAGTTTGGTGGCGATTCTAAGATCGTAGAACCATTTCATTGGGAAGTACCTCTCCATGGAATTGCTAAAGCGTCAGCGAGCGTTGGCTTGTTGTAATTGAGTCGGTGTGTAACGGTTTTCCACTTGGGCGATCTGGGTGAGCAGCGCCGGTACGTCGAGAATCAACGCCACGGCGCCACTGCCCAGGATGGTCGAGCCGCTGATGCCGCGAAGGGCACCGAACAGCTTGCCCAGCGGCTTGATCACGGTCTGGAATTCACCCAGCAAGTCATCCACCACCAACCCAGCCTTGAGTTCGGCGTAGCGCACCACCACCACGTTCTGCCGGCGCGCGGCCGGGCCTTCGTGGCTGAAGTGATCGCGCAGGTAGACCAGCGGCAGCACCTCGCCGCGCAGGTCGAGGTAGCCTTGTTCGCGGCTGGCGAACCCGTCGTCTTCGCTCAGCTCGATGCATTCCTGGACCATGTCCAGCGGAATGACATAGGTCGACTGACCGATGCCCACCAGAAAACCATTGATGATCGCCAGGGTCAGCGGCAGGCGGATGCGCACCACGGTGCCCTTGCCGGGCTGGCTGTCCAGGTCGACGGTGCCGCGCAGCAGGGTGATGTTGCGCTTGACCACGTCCATGCCCACGCCACGCCCGGAAAGGTTGGTCACGGCCTGGGCGGTGGAGAAACCGGGTTCGAAGATCAGGTTGTAGATTTCCTGGTCGGTCGGGTTCGCGCCGGGTGTCACCAGGCCACGTTCCTGGGCTTTTTCCAGGATCCGGTCGCGGTTCAGGCCGGCGCCGTCGTCGGCGATCTCCAGCACAATGCTGCCCGAGTCGTGATAGGCGTTGAGGTGCAGGTGCCCCTTGGCCGGTTTGCCGGCCGCCAACCGGGCCTCGGCGGTTTCAATGCCGTGGTCCATGGCGTTGCGCAGCAAGTGCATGAGCGGGTCGCCGATTTTTTCCACCACGGTCTTGTCCAGCTCGGTCTCTGCGCCGCTGATGATCAGGTCGATGTCCTTGCCCAGTTCCTGGCTGACATCGCGCACCACCCGACGGAAGCGGTTGAAGGTTTCGCCGATGGGGATCATGCGCAGGCGCAGGGCACCGTCGAGGATTTCCTCCACCAGTGACGACACCGTCGAGGTGGATTCCTGCAACGGATCGTTGTTGCAGGTGCGGGCCAGCAGGCTGGTGCCGGCGCTGGCGATGACCAGTTCGCCCACCAGGTTGATCAGTTCGTCGAGCTTGTCGGCATTGACCCGCACATAGGTGCCGTCCTTGGCCTTGCTGTCGCTGGTCACCGCCTGTTTGTCGCTGGCGATCTGGGCGGGCATGCGCGGCGTCTTGCGCTGGTCGGACAACAACTCGCCGGTGGCGACCAACGCGGTGCTTTCCTCGGCCGGTTCCGGCGACGTGGTCACCAGGCCGGTGTTGGCCGGGGGCGCGATGTCGTCATCCAGGGCCACGATCTCGATCACGCAGTCTTCGCGGACGAAATCGAACACTTCGTTGATCGCCCCGTGGCTGGCGGTCGAGCGAAACTCGATGTCGAAGCCCAGGTAGCAGGATTCGGCGTCCCAGGTATCGGCGGCGGGCAGGGCGTCGGTCAGGGTGGTGAGGTCGACGATGTCACCCAGGGTTTGCAGATAGCGCAGGAACGACAGCGGGTCCATGCCGTTGCGGAACACGTCCTGGCTGAAGCGCAGGGAGATGTGCCAGAGGCGCGTTTCGCCGGGTTCGCGGGTGTTGGTTTCAGGGGCTGGCGTCGGGGTCGCAGCGGGCGAGGGCGCTTGGTACTCCTGCAGGATCTGGCACAGTTCCACTTCCCGTTGCAGGGCCGGTGGCGTCAGCGCTCCGCCCTGGTTGGCGGCCACGTTGATCAGTTCCAGCATGTGATCGCTGGACTTGAGCAGCACCGCGATCAGGCCGGCGTCCACTTCGACGCTGCCGTTGCGCAGGCGATCGAGCACGTCTTCGACGATGTGGGTGAAGCTGACGATCGGTTCCAGGCCGAACAGCCCGGCCGAGCCCTTGATCGTGTGCGCCGCCCGGAAGATCGCGCCAATGGCGTCATCGTCACCGGGGTCGGTTTCCAGTTGCAGCAGCGACTCTTCCATCGCCTCCAACTGTTCCCGTGCCTCGACGATGAAGGTCTGTTGTGCCTGATCGAGATTGATGCTCACGCTCATATCCTTTGTCGTGTCCGACGTATTGCAACGGCCCTAGGCAACCAGGTTGCACAGGGCAAGTGTTTCCGTAACGGCTTTGCTTTGGCCGGTCAATGTCAGTTGGGTGCCGGCCCTGGCGGCCTCGCGCTGTACCATCAGCAGCAGTTGCAGGCCGGCGCCGTCCATTTCGGTGATCTGCGACAGATCAAGGGCCATCCGCGGTGTTGCGCCCAGGTGCGGCAACCATTGCGCGGCCAGGTCGGCGGCGGTGTAGATCGTCAGCTCGCCGTCGATGTGCACCTGGGCGGTGTCATCGTGTGTCTCGTATTGCAACGGCATGGGAGCCTCCGGCGATCAAGGAAGAATCAGCTTGGATACCGCCGCCAGCATCTGTGCAGGCTGGAATGGCTTGACCACCCAGGCCTTGGCTCCGGCGGCCTGGCCTTCCTGTTTCTTCGATTCCTGGGATTCGGTGGTGAGCATGATGATCGGCGTGAACTTGTAGCTGGCCAGCTTCTTGACCTCCTTGACGAAGGTGATGCCGTCCATGTTGGGCATGTTCACGTCACTGATGATCAGGTGCACTTTCTGGCCATTGAGCTTGCCCAGTGCATCCTTGCCATCGCTGGCTTCGATCACGTCATAGCCGGCACTTTTCAGCGCGATGCCGACCACCTGCCGAACGCTCGCGGAGTCGTCGACAACCAATACACTTTTAGCCATGAACGGCGCTCCTAAAAGAAGGTAATTTCCTGTGAAGTCTGTTGCGCGCTCGAGTCGCCGTGGTGATTGCGGCGTTGCTCGTCGGTGGCGTAAGTGGTTTCCATGCGCGCCAGCCATTGGCGGGCGTCGATGGAAACGGCCTGTTCGGGCGACTGACCGGCCTGCTGCAGGTGCACATGCAGGTCCTCGATGTTGTCGCGCACGTGGCTGAGGATCTGGCTGACCCGATCCTGGAATTGCAGGCTGACCAGCACCTCGGTGAGTTCATCGCGGATGCCGAAGCTTTCCCGCTGCAGCATGTCGGCCGAGTCGGCCAAGCGGCCGGTGACACTCTTGAAGCGCTCCAGCACCTGCTGGATGCTTTGCTCGGAGGCAGTGACCGAATGGCTGTCCTGGTCCGCGCCGCTGGACGCGGCATGCACCAGTTGGGTGATGGCGCTGTTGATGATGTCGACCTTGGCCGACATCTGCTGGCCGGTCTCGCTGGACTTGCTCGAGAGACTGCGCACGGCGTCGGCCACCACGGCAAACCCACGCCCGGCTTCGCCGGCACGGGCGGCTTCGATGGCGGCGTTGAGGGCCAGCAGGTTGGTCTGCGCGGCAATCGCCGCGACGTCGGCGGCCATGGTCCGCAGCTCGCCGGTATAGGCCGTCAGGTTACGCACCTGGGCCAGGGTTTCGTCGCGGCTGGCCTGGGTGGCCTTCAGCGAATCGATGACCTTGACCAGTTCACCTTCGCTCTGGGCCAACACCTGCAGGGCACCGCCGCTGCTTTTGCCGGCCAGTTCACCGGCGGCCAGTTGCGAGGCTTGCACGGTGTCTTCCAGGCGCGAGGAAATGCCGGTGAAGCGGTTGGTCAGCGAGACGATTGCGGTTTCGGTCTGCTGCCGGGAGCTTTCGACTTGCTTGGCCCAGATCGGCATGGCACCGAGGATGACTTCGTTGAGTTGCTTGCGGGTGTTATGGGCCGGGTGCTCGGTGGCTTGCTGGTCGTGGCGGGCCATGGCGGCGGCGAGGGCGCTGTCGAACTGCTGGCGTTGCGAACGCGCCCCCCATACGCCAGCGCCGACGCCAATGGCCAAAAGGGCAATGCCCAGAATGATGTTCTGTACACTTGGACCGTTGAGCAGCACGACGCCAACGGCTGCAACAAAAGCGACGAGCACTGTGTTCCAGAGGATGCGCGGTGGTTGGGCGAAGGAATGACCGTGTGGGTACGACGTCATGGTTCGGTCCTTGAACAGAGTTTCTAACAGGTTATTTGCGAATAACTGGTTATCTGCGACCTCTACTCGGACTTTAAGACCGGCTGTCCGATGCCGGTATTACTGTAGGCATTGGCCTACACGGTGCGTGGCACTGTGCTACTTCAGACTAGACGCAGTCTGTGAAATGTCGAATGCACCCGACGAAGGTATAAGCCACGATCTAGAACCCCTGTGGCGAGGGGATTTAGCGAAACGTCGCACCGCCCCGCTGGGCTGCGAAGCGGCCCCAAGATCGGTGCATATAATCGGCCTATGGAGCGAGGTGTGGGCTTTTAGGGCCGCTTCGCAGCCCAGCGGGGATAAATCCCCTCGCCACAAGAGCGGTCCGCGCTGATTCTTCTGAAACAGATGATTGGATTGCGCTAAATTACCGGCACCCGGATTTTCGAACCTGCCATCAGAGCCCTCATGCCCACCCAGCCCCTCTGGAAAACCTATCTCCTGTTCCTGGCCCCCATGGTCCTGTCCAACTTCCTGCAGTCCATGTCTGGCACGCTCAACAGCATCTACATCGGCCAGATGCTCGGCACCCAGGCCTTGGCGGCGGTGTCGGGCATGTTTCCCATCGTGTTTTTCTTTATCGCATTGGTGATCGGCCTCGGCGCGGGGGCGGGGGTATTGATTGGCCAGGCCTACGGCGCCGGAGAAACCGGCACGGTGAAGGCGATTGCCGGTTCGACGTTGTTGTTGGGGGCAATCATTGGCCTGGTGGCGGCGGTGCTGGGCAGTGTCTTTGCGCGCCAGGCGTTGCAGGGGCTTGGCACGCCGGCCGATGTGCTGGAGGACGCCGTTTCCTATGCCCGGGTCATGATGTGGATCCTGCCAATGTTGCTGGTATTTGTGCTGTTTACCCAACTGCTGCGCGGGGTGAGCGATACGGTGTCGCCGATGTTGGCGCTGCTGGTGTCCACCAGTGTCGGGCTGCTGCTCACGCCCGCGTTGATCCGTGGCTGGTTGGGGTTGCCGCAGATGGGCATCCAGAGCGCGGCATGGGCGGGGCTGGTGGGGACGACGTCAGCGATGCTGATGCTGGCGTGGCGCCTGAGCCGCCGCGAGCATGCCCTGGCGCCGGACCGTGCATTGTTCGCGGCGATGCGCCTGGACAAGGACATCCTCGGCAAAGTGCTGCGCATCGGCTTGCCCACCGGGTTGCAGATGGTGGTGATCTCGTTGTCCGAGTTGGTGATCCTGACGCTGGTCAATAGCCACGGTTCCCAGGCCACGGCGGCCTATGGCGCGGTGACGCAGATCGTCAACTACGTGCAGTTTCCGGCGCTGTCGATTGCCATCACCGCCTCGATCCTCGGTGCCCAGGCCATCGGTGCCGGACGCCTGGAGCGCCTGGGGCCGATCCTGCGCACGGGGCTGTTGATCAACCTCTGGCTTACCGGTGGGCTGGTGGTCCTGGGCTATCTGTTGTCCCACTGGCTACTGGGGCTGTTCATCACCGACCCGGCGGCACGGGTCCAGGCCGAGCACCTGCTGCACATCATGCTCTGGAGCCTGCTGGTGTTCGGCTTCCAGGCGATCGTCGGCGGCATCATGCGCGCCAGCGGCACGGTGCTGGTGCCGGTCGCCATCTCGATCTTCTGCATCGTCGCCGTGCAAGTGCCGGCGGCGTATCTGCTGGACGCACATTTCGGGCTGCAAGGGGTGTGGATGGCGTTCCCGGTGGCTTACCTGAGCATGTTGGTGTTGCAGACGCTGTATTACAAATTGGTCTGGCAGCATCAGCCGATTGAGCGGTTGGTGTAGATCAGAGCTTTCTGACACAACACAAATCCCCTTTGGGTCAGCAGTGGGTCAGCCTGTGGGAGCAAAGCTTGCTCGCGATGACCTCATCACATACAACGCCCCTGTTGGCTTTAAAACCGCTATCGCGAGCAAGCTTTGCTCCCACAGACTCAACCACCGAGGATCCGATGCCTGCCAGTCCCCCCAACCCCATTGCCTACCGCGCCTTCCTGTTCGACATGGACGGCACATTGCTCAATTCCATCGCCGCCGCCGAGCGGATCTGGACGCGCTGGGCCCTGCGCCACGGCGTTGACGTGGCGACGTTCCTGCCGACGATCCATGGCGTGCGCGCCATCGACACCATCGCTCGCCAGCACCTGCCAGGGGTGGATGCCCAGGCCGAAGCCGAGCAGATTACCCGCGAGGAAATCGAAGATGTCGAAGGGGTGGTCCAGGTGCCCGGTGCGCAGGCCTTTCTGAACAGCCTGCCGCCAGAGCGCTGGGCAATCGTCACCTCCGCGCCCATGGCATTGGCCTTGCGTCGTATGGAAGCGGCGGGGATCCCGCGTCCCGGGGTGATGGTCACCGCCGAAGACGTCAGCGACGGCAAGCCCAACCCCGCCTGCTATCGCCTGGCCGCCGAGCGCCTGCAAGTGACGCCGCAGGAGTGCCTGGTGTTTGAAGATGCCGAGGCGGGCATCCGGGCAGGCGAGGCCGCCGAGGCGGATGTGCTGGTGGTAACGGCGACGCATACGCACCCAGTGGTCACCCTTCATCCGCAGATCAAGGATTACCTTGGGCTAGGCATTGAGGTGGATGAAGCCGGCCTGATGCGGATTCAGTAACCACACGATCCCCTAATCACAATCCCCTGTGGGAGCGCGCCTGTGGGAGCAAAGCTTGCTCGCGATAGCGTCGTCACAGACAACACCTCTGTTGGCTTTAAAACCGCTATCGCGAGCAAGCTTTGCTCCCACATTGGATCTACGGTGGTCTTCGAACCGGTCAGGTCACCACGCGATAGCACGGCACATACGCCGCGCCGCCCGGCAGTTTCATGCGGTGCTGGGCGACGAAGGCCTGGAGCAGGCGGTCGAGGGGTTCCATGATGGCGGCGTCGCCGTGGATCTCGTATGGGCCGTGTTCTTCGATCAGGCGGATGCCCTTGTCCTTGACGTTACCGGCCACGATCCCCGAGAACGCCCGGCGCAGGTTGGCGGCCAGTTCGTGGGCGGGCAGGTCGCGGCTCAGGCCCAGGCTGGCCATGTTGGCGTGGGTCGGGTCGAACGGGCGCTGGAAGCCCTCGTCGATCTTCAGCAGCCAGTTGAAGTGGAAGGCGTCGTTGCGCTCGCGGCGGAACTGCTTGACCTCCTTGAGCCCCTGGGTCATCTGCCGCGCCACTTCGGCCGGGTCGTCGATGATGATCTGATAGTGCTGTTGCGCCGCCGGGCCCAGGGTTGCGCCGACAAACGCATGCAACTGGTCAAGGTACGGCGCGGCGCTTTTCGGCCCGGTGAGGACCACCGGGAACGGCAGGTCCTGGTTGGCCGGGTGCATCAGGATGCCGAGCAGGTAGAGGAACTCTTCCGCCGTACCAGCGCCGCCCGGGAAGATGATGATGCCGTGACCGACACGCACGAAGGCTTCCAGGCGTTTCTCGATGTCCGGCAGGATCACCAGCTCATTGACGATCGGGTTCGGCGCCTCGGCGGCGATGATGCCCGGTTCCGTCAGGCCCAGGTAGCGACCGCCATGGATGCGCTGCTTGGCGTGGGCAATGGTGGCGCCTTTCATCGGGCCTTTCATCACGCCCGGGCCGCAACCGGTGCAGATGTCCAGGCTGCGCAGGCCCAGTTCGTGGCCGACCTTCTTGGTGTATTTGTATTCTTCGGTGTTGATCGAGTGACCGCCCCAGCACACGACGATTTTCGGCTCCACGCCAGGGCGCAGGGTGCGGGCGTTGCGCAGCAGGTGGAACACGTAGTCGCTGATGCCCTGGGACGAGCTGAGGTCGATGCGCTGGCTGTCCAGCTCGTTCTCGGTGTAGACGATGTCGCGCAGGGCACTGAAGAGCATTTCCCGGGTGCTGGCGATCATTTCGCCGTCGACGAAGGCATCGGCCGGCGCGTTCAGCAGCTCCAGGCGCACGCCCCGGTCCTGCTGGTGAATACGGATCTCGAAGTCCTTGTAGGCTTCCAGGATGGTCTTGGCGTTATCAACATGGGCGCCGGTGTTGAGGATGGCCAGGGCGCATTGGCGGAAGAGGGTATAGATGCTGCCGGAACCGGCTTCGCTCAGTTGCTGGACTTCGCGCTGGGACAAGGTCTCCAGGCTGCCCTTGGGGCTTACCGAGGCATTGATTACATGTCTTTGAGTCATTCAGCTTTCCTTGAAAACGATGCCATGCACACAACGACGGCATCTTGAAAAAAAACGTCCACGCAGAAAGATCGCACGATCCTTGCGCTATCGCCATGGACTTTGATCCGGACCCGGCGAGTCGGTAGCGCTACAAAATGAGCCCCAGCATAGCTAATTCGACCGGGCAGGCGATAATGCGTGACTCTTTTAATGCCGTACAAGGAAATTGCGCCGCGATGTTCGAGATCAAACCGTGGGATGGCGACACCTACCGCAAGCAGACCCGCCGCAGCACCCTGATCATCGCGGTGGTGTTCCTGGCCCTGGCGATGTTGCTGTCCAGCCTGGCCGTGATGCTGCTGGGGACGCCTGGAGGCGATAACTTTCGTTTCAATCTCGGCGGGGTGATTGTCGCGGTGTTGGCGATGGCTGTGCTGATGCGCCAGTATTTCTGGTCGCAGCCGTGGATGGCCGCCGCCGTGTACGGCTGGCAGCTCAAGCGCAGCCTGATGAAAATCACCAACGTGATGCACCAGGTGACAGCCGGTGTGCAGGCCCAGGACCCCACCGCCATGAAGCTGCTGCGCTTCTATCACCTGGGGTTGGCCCAGATGCATCAGCTGGACGCCAACTCCAGCGCCCAGGGCTCCCTGGCGCGAGAGGCCGACGCGCACCTGGCGAAGATGCAGGCACTGGGCCTGGACACCGAACAGTCGCGCCTGGAGCCGAGCTGGATCGAGACGGTGAAGCAGGCCTACAGCGCGGGCTGATCGGGGTCCGCACTTCTAATCCTCGCCGCCGCTGACTTTCCAATGCTTGGCATCCGCTGGGAAAACCACTTGCTCGACCCGATGGGCAATGCCGAAAGCCAGGGAGTTTTCCGCCGGAATCACCCGCTCTTCGGCGCACAGGCATTTGAAGATATCCAGCTGCGTCGCCGCACCAGCGGTTTCCTTGACGTAGATTTCCACGTAGCGCGCCACGTCGTTGTCCAGGCTGGACAGGTACTCGCGCAAGCGTGAGTGGTCCACGGATTTCTGGCCGAAGTACCAGTTCATCGGGTGGATCAGAAAACGCGAATGTGGGGTGGTGGTGCGGTCGCTGGCGGCCAGGTACATGACGATGCCCATGGACTCGATGTTGCCGGCGTTCACCGCACGCACCGGTACCGCAAGGGACTTGATGAAGGTGTAGAGCGTGAAACCGAAGTTGGTACTGCCACCGACTGTGGAGAGATTGAGCATCAGCGAGTCGGCGCCTTTCTCAATGGCTTCCAGGCAGTTGTCGCGAAAGCGTTCCGTGGTGCCCTGATCGATCTGGCAATGAAAATGGACAATGTGTTCGGACATCTGAAACTCCTGTCGATTTCACCCTTTTGAAAACCTGCGCAGTGGTCGTGCCGTAAAGTTGGGAGTCCGGTGCTCTGCGGATGTTCCGCCTTCCTGGCTCGCTGCGGGTGAATCGCGTTAAACCGATTGCTCCTGTTCGCACGCCTCGGCGGCTTGCGTCATGCGCTGCAAGAAGAGCGTCAGCCCGGCTTCTTCTTCGCTGAGGCCTTTGCGGGCTCGGGGTTTGGGCAATGCCTTCAGGGCGCCGAGCAGAAAACCTTCCACCACCGCAGGGTGGATGTAGCATTTACGACAGACGGTGGGCGTGTTGCCCAGCTGGCGGGCGACGTGCCTGACCATCTCGGCGACGTGTCTTTTGGCCTCGCTCTCGGTTTCCCAGCGCAGCGTCCGCAACCCGGCCAGAGCGGCTGCGCTGCCGGCCCAGGTGCGGTAGTCCTTGGCGGTGAAGTCGGCGCCGGTGAGGGTCTTGAGGTAGGCGTTGATGTCCGAAGAACTGATGGCGTGGCGCTCGCCGTCTTCGTCCAGGTACTGGAACAGGTTCTGTCCGGGGATCTCCTGGCAGCGCTTGATGATCCGCGCCAGGCGCCGGTCCTTCACGGTGATCTGGTGCTCGATGCCGCTCTTGCCGCGGAACTGGAAGGCGATGGCGCTGCCGTTGACCTCGACATGTTTGTCGCGCAGGGTCGTCAGGCCGTAGGAGCGATTGTCCCGGGCGTATTGACTGTTGCCGACGCGGATCAGGGTCACGTCCAGCAGGGTGATGACGGTGGCCATGACTTTGTCGCGGCTGAAGCCGGGCGTGGCGAGGATGGCTTCCAGGCGCTTGCGCAAGCGCGGCAGGGCCCGTCCGAATTCCAGCATCCGCGAATACTTGTCCGCATCGCGCACCTCACGCCAGCGCGTATGGTAGCGGTACTGCTTGCGCCCACGGGCATCGCGCCCGGTGGCCTGGAGATGGCCGCGCGGGTCGGTGCAGATCCAGACATCGGTGTAGGCCGGTGGCACCGCCAGGGCATTGATGCGCTGGATCTCGGCCGCGTCGGTGATGCGCTGGCCCTGCGGGTCGAAATAACAGAATTGGCCCCGCTGCTTTTTGCGGGTGATGCCCGGAGCCGTGTCATCGACATAATGCAGGTCGGCCGGCAGTGCATCCGGCGGCAGGGTGTCGGGCATGAAAAGAGTCCTTGGCAACGAATCCGGTGGCCTGTGAATTCATTGACCGCAGGCTGTTCGGGTCGTGCCAAGATTCTGATGTTGCCGCCGAACCCGTGGGAGCAAACCAGCAGGAGCAAACCAGCAAGAGCAAACCAGCAGGAGCAAACCTGTGGGAGCAAACCAGCAGGAGCAAACCAGCAAGAGCAAACCAGCAGGAGCAAACCTGTGGGAGCAAACCAGCAGGAGCAAACCAGCAGGAGCAAACCAGCAGGAGCAAACCAGCAGGAGCAAACCAGCAGGAGCAAACCAGCAGGAGCAAACCAGCAGGAGCAAACCTGAGGGAACAAACCTGAGGGAACAAACCTGTGGGAGCAAGGCTTGCCCGCGATAGCATCACCTCAGTCTATCAGCTACACCGAGGTGCTTGCATCGCGGGCAAGCCTTGCTCCCACAGCTCCCACAGCTCCCAAGCTCCCAAGCTCCCACAGTGTGATCCGCTGGTATGGACCCTACGCCAACACCGCCACCGCCTTGATCTGCGCCCACAACACCTGCCCCGGATGCAGCTTGAGCTGATCGCGCGAATAGCGGGTGATGCGCGCCAGCAGCGGGGTGCCGGCGGCTTCCAGGCGGATCAGCACATGGGCGGCGTTGTCGGCGGCCTGTTCGCTGACCACGGTGACCGGCAGGCGATTGAGGATGCTGGTCTGGGCATCGTTCGCCAGGCTGAGGCTGACGTCCCGGGCCTGGACCTTGAAACGCAGCGGCTGGCCGAGGGCCAGGGAGGTGTGGGCCACGCGTACGTTCAGTTGACTGTCGGGCAGATTCAGGGTCAGCAATTGATAAGCCGGGTCATAACCACTGACCTTGCCCTCGATCACCACTCCAGCGTCATCCCCCAGGGCCAAGGGCAGGTCGAGCCGGGCCAGGGTTTCGCCGATCGGCCCACTGGCCAGCGCGCGGCCGCCGTCGAGCAGCACGATGTGATCGGCCAGGCGCGCCACTTCGTCCTGGGAATGGCTGACATACAGCACCGGAATGTCCAGTTCATCGTGGAGCCGTTGCAGGTACGGCAGGATTTCGTTTTTGCGCCGGGTATCGAGGGCCGCCAGCGGCTCATCCATCAGCAGCAGTTGCGGGCTAGTGAGCAAGGCGCGGGCGATGCCCACTCGCTGGCGTTCGCCGCCGGACAGGTTGTGCGGCTGCCGATCGAGCAAGTGCCCGATGCCCAGCAGTTCGGTCGCCTGTTGCATGTCCACCCGCCGTTGTGCCGGCGCGATGCGCTTGATGCCGAACGCCAGGTTGGCCCGCACCGACAGATGGGCGAACAGGCTCGCCTCCTGGAACACATACCCCACCGACCGTTTATGGGGCGGCACGAACACACCGTGCTCGCTGTCTTGCCAGACTTGGCCATTGACCTCGATAAACCCCCGGGCCGGCCGCTCCAACCCGGCAATGCAGCGCAGGCAGGTGGTTTTGCCGGAACCGGAAGGCCCGTACAAGGCGGTCACGCCACGGCCGGGCAATTGCACATCCAGGTCCAGGGAAAAAGCCCCGTGGTCGAGCTGAAAACGCGCGTGAATCATCGATCAGCTCCAACCTGCACGGGTTCGGCGGCTGGAATACAGCGCCAGCAGCACCAGGAATGAAAACACCAGCATCGCCGCGGCCAGCCAATGGGCCTGGGCGTATTCCAAGGCTTCGACATGGTCGTAGATCTGCACCGACACCACCCGGGTTTTCTCCGGAATGTTGCCGCCAATCATCAGCACCACGCCGAATTCGCCGACGGTGTGGGCAAAGCCGAGAATCGCCGCCGTGATAAAACCGGGGCGGGCCAGGGGCAGGATGACGCTGAAAAACGTATCCCAGGGCCCGGCCCGCAGGGTGGCGGCGACTTCCAGCGGGCGACTGCCGATGGCGGCAAAGGCGTTCTGCAACGGCTGCACCACAAACGGCATGGAATAGATCACCGAGCCGATCACCAGCCCGGTGAAGCTGAAGGTGAGGGTGCCTAGCCCGAGGGCTTGGGTGACCTGGCCGATCCAGCCGTTCGGCCCCAACGCCAGCAACAGGTAGAAGCCGATCACCGTGGGCGGCAGCACCAACGGCAGCGCCACCACCGCACCCACCGGCCCGCGCAGCCAGGAGCGGGTGCGCGACAGCCACAAGGCGATGGGCGTGCCGATGAGCAGCAGGATCACGGTGGTCAATGACGCCAGTTTCAGGGTCAGCCAGATGGCGGCATAGTCGGCGCTGGTCAGGGGCATTTAGCGTTGGTAACCGTAGGTTTGGATGATGGCGGCGGCTTTCGGGCCCTTGAGGTAATCCACCAGGGCCGCGGCAGCGGGGTTGTCCCGGCCTTTGTTGAGGATCACCGCGTCCTGTTTGATCGGGTCGTGCAGTTCGGCCGGGACGATCCATGCCGAGCCGCCCGTCACTTTGCCGTCCTTGTACACCTGGGACAAGGCGACGAAGCCGAGTTCGGCATTACCGGTGGAGACGAACTGATAGGCCTGGGTGATGTTCTGGCCTTCGACGAGCTTGCTTTTCACCTGCGCGCTCAAGCCGAGCTTGTCCAGCACCTGGGTCGCGGCCAGGCCATAGGGTGCGGCTTTCGGGTTGGCGATGGACAGGTGCTGGAAGTCGTTGTGCTTGAGGACCTGCCCCGTGCCATCGACATAAGCCTCTTTGGCCGACCACAGCGCCAGGGTGCCGACTGCGTAGGTGAAACGCGAGCCCTTGACGGTGTCGCCTTCGCTTTCGAGTCTGGCCGGGGTGGTGTCGTCGGCGGCGAGGAAGACTTCGAATGGCGCGCCGTTCTTGATCTGAGTGTAGAACTGCCCGGTGGCGCCGTATGCCGTTATCAGTTTATGCCCGGTGTCTTTTTCGAAATCGGCGGCGATGGCCTGGATCGGCGCGGTGAAATTGGCAGCGACCGCCACTTGCACCTCAGCGGCCTGGACGGCACCAACGGTGAAGAGCGTGGTCAGCAGCAACGGCGCGAAGCGGGTGGGGCGCATAGGTGAGGCTCCGTAGGGTCAGGTTCGCTATATACCAGAATATATAGCGAATGACCGACAAACGGAACGCGGCATTTTGCCTGGGGAGTGAGGTTGCAGGGGCTGGCCCCATCGCGAGCAAGCTCACTCCCACACGGGACCTGAGGTGGCAGCAAGATTCATGTTCACCACAGAACCCTGTGGGAGCCAAGCTTGCTCGCGATGACGGTGGGTCAGCTTGCATCCATTTTGAATGTACTACCGCTATCGCGAGCAAGCTCGGCTCCCACAGGTCCAGTGGTGTACCCGGATGTGCCGGTTGTCCCCAATCCCCTGTGGGAGCGAGCCTGCTCGCGATGGCGTTCGATCAGCTTGCATCCATTTTGAATGTACTACCGCTATCGCGAGCAAGCTCCGCCCCCACAGGTCCGGTGGTGTGCCTGGATGT
>NZ_MUOA01000048.1:0-58983 GCF_002001065.1 Pseudomonas sp. A25(2017)
ACAACCGAAGCATTAGTGGCACTGGCCCGCAAGCTTGCCCGAGTGGTATTCGCCCTGCTGAAGAACCAGAGCGAATACTTACCGAAAGGCATTTAAGGGGTAGCCCCGTACCATAGAATCTCCCACACTGGATTTTCAGCAGACACAAAATCCATATGCATCACAGGGACCTGCCTGGCTGACAGTCCTACCCACGGTTGAACCATCACGCGTCTATGCTCCTCTATGATTAACTACATGCATTCATAGGGAAGCCCGCATGCTCAAACCCACCCATCTTTTGATCGTCACCGTTGCCGCAGGACTTGTCGCTTGTGGCGAGTCGTCCACCTTGCAAGTCTCCGACGGCACCGGCCCAGCGCCGAAACTGCCCGAACCGAACAAGACCCTGATCCCCACCCTCAACATCGCCGAAGCCGTCGGCTGGCCGCAAGGCGCCAAGCCAACCCCGGCCCCGGGCCTGCAAGTGGGCGCGTTCGCTGAAGGACTGGACCATCCGCGCTGGCTCTATGTACTGCCCAATGGCGATGTGCTGGTGGCCGAAACCAACGCCCCGCCCAAGCCGGACGACGCCAAGGGCATCCGGGGCTGGGTGAAGACAAAAGTCATGGACCGCGCCGGCGCCGGCGTGCCCAGCCCCAATCGCATCACCCTGTTGCGTGACGCCAATCACGACGGCATCGCCGAAACCCGCACGGTGTTCCTGGAAAACCTCAACTCGCCGTTCGGCATGACCCTGGTCGGCAATGACCTCTACGTGGCCGATACCGACCGGCTGATCCGCTTCCCCTACAAGGACGGTGATACGCAAATCCAGGCGCAGCCGACCAAGGTCGTTGATCTGCCCGGGGGCACACTCAACCGTCACTGGACCAAGAACGTGATTGCCAGCCGCGACGGCAGCAAGCTGTACGTCACCACCGGTTCGAACAGCAACGTCGCGGAAAACGGCATGGAGGCCGAAGAAGGTCGCGCCGCCATCTGGGAAGTGGACCGTGCCAGCGGCAATCACCGCATCTTCGCCTCAGGCCTGCGCAACCCCAACGGCCTGGCCTGGGAGCCCCGCAGCGGTGCGCTCTGGACAGCGGTGAACGAGCGGGATGAGATCGGCAGCGACCTGGTGCCGGACTACATCACGTCGGTCAAGGACGGGGCCTTCTATGGCTGGCCCTACAGCTACTACGGGCAGAACGTCGATGTCCGGGTCGAACCACAGAACCCGGCCCTGGTGGCCAAGGCCATCGCCCCGGACTACGCTGTCGGCCCTCACACCGCCTCATTGGGCCTGACCTTCGCCGAGGGCAGCAGCTTGCCTGCACCGTTTACCGAAGGGGCTTTCATCGGCCAGCACGGCTCGTGGAACCGCAAGCCCCACAGTGGTTATAAAGTGATTTTCGTACCGTTCAACGGCGGCAAGCCGGTGGGACAACCCGTGGATGTGCTCACCGGCTTCCTCAACGCCGACGAAAAAGCCCTGGGGCGGCCAGTGGGCGTAGTGATCGACAAGCAGGGTGGGTTGTTGGTGGCCGATGATGTGGGGAACAAAATCTGGCGTGTTTCAGGTAAATAAGACCGACACACCTGTGTGGCGAGGGGATTTACTCCTGACCTGTGGGAGCAAGGCTTGCCCGCGATGAAGGCGATGCGGTCTTTCAGAGATCGAGGTGCCTGTTTCGCGAGCAAGCTTTGCTCCCACAGATCAGGGCAACAACAACTCAGGGATTGCGCGCCAGGTGTTCCGGCTGCAACACACGCTTGGCGCCCAGATAGGCCTTCTGCCAATAAGCCTTGGACAGGCTATCGAGCTTGACCGTACCACCCGTGGCCGGCGCGTGAACAAAACGCCCCTCGCCGACATAGATCCCGGCATGGCTGACCTGGGAACCGCCGTTGGTGGCGAAGAACACCAGGTCACCGCTCTGCAGCGCGTCCTTACCCACTTCAGGGGCCCGCATGCTGATCATTTCCCGCGTGGAACGTGGCAGAGCAATACCCGCAGCGTCGCGGTACACATAGCCAATCAGGCCACTGCAATCAAAACCCGAATCTGGCGTGTTACCACCCCAGCGATAAGGCGTGCCCACCAGGCCAAGCGCCCGGAAGAGTACATCTTCGGCGGCCGGGGAAAAGGGTTGCGCGGGAGCAAAGACTATCGGAGCCCGCACTGGAGCAGGCGGCGGTGGCGTGCGGCTGGCGCACGCGCTGAGCAGCGCGGCGAGAAACATGAGAGCGAGGCGGGCCGACGTCGACATATGCAGAACAATCCTGATCTGGATGCGGCTTTTCTGCCGTGGGCATGAAAACAAATCCGCCTGCGGAGTACGCAGGCGGATTGCCATCAAACAATGATCAGGATTCTAGCGACTATATGGCAAACTTCAAGTAAGACTTTAAGTTTGCCTTACAAACTGTGTGCTTACTTGCGAGCAGTAACCACAGTCGGTGCCATGGCGAGGGCGCGCTTGGCTTCGATGAAGGTCTTGTTCCAGTAGCTGTCGCCCAGGCTGTCGATCCGCACGCCACCGCTGCGGCGGCTGCTGGAATGGATGAACTGGTTGTCGCCCAGGTAGATACCGGCGTGGCTGACACGACCGCGACGACCGTTGGTGCTGAAGAACAGCAGGTCACCGGGTTCCAGTTGGTTGCGAGCCACCAGTGGGGCGTTCACGTTGATCATTTCGCGAGTGGAACGCGGCAAGTTCATGCCGGCCTCTTCGCGGAACAGATAACCAATGAAACCGCTGCAATCGAAGCCGGCTTCAGAGGTACCACCAAAACGGTAGCGGGTACCGATCAACGACATGCCGCGTTCCAGGATGCTGTCAGCCAGTACTGGAAGCTGGTAAGGCTTGCTGCCGGCGAAGGCTGCGAGCTCTTTGTCGGAGGCCATTTCTTCCTGGAACGCAACGGAGGAAGACTGGGCGGTAACGGTATTCTTGACCTGAGGTTGTGGCGCTTGCTGGGTCACTGGAGAGTGGGCAGCGCAACCAAACAACAGGGTAACGAGTGCGAGAGGCACGAGGGGTGCGAAGCGATTTAGCATGGGCACGACCGTGGCTGAAGTAGTAAAGATGGCGAGACTATGCCTTCTATCAACCTCATTTGCAAATTCAATCGATGCAAATGTGACTTCTCGGTTTTACGTTTACATCTAAGCGCTTAAGCCCATTTTGAACGTCACGTGGCCTGCCGCCCAGCAGGACCGCGGGTTTCGCCGCGCCCAGAGCAGGCGAAGAGCCACTACTTGCAACGGTTCTACCAGCCCAAAGTTTCTTTCAAAAAAGGAATAGTCAGCTTGCGCTGGGCCTGGAGTGAGGCCTGGTCGAGGCGTTCGAGCAGTTCGAACAACGCGCTCATGCTGCGGGTGCCCCGGGTGAGGATGAAATGCCCGACTTCGTCGGTCAGGTGCAGGCCACGCCGGGACGCACGCAGCTGCAAGGCACGAAGTTTGTCTTCGTCGGACAGCGGGCGCATCTGGAAAATCAGCGCCAGGGTGAGACGGGACTTGAGGTCCGCCAGCTTAACCGGCAGCTCCCGTGGCGACGTCGACGCGGCGATCAGCAAGCGCCGACCGCTGTCGCGCAACCGATTGAACAGGTGAAACAGCGCTTCTTCCCAGTCAGCCTTGCCGGCCACGGCCTGGAGATCGTCCAGGCAGACCAGTTCGTACTGCTCAAGGTTGTCGAGGATCTCAACACCGCGGTCGAGCAACTCGGCCAACGGCAGGTACACCGCCGGTTCGCCCAATTGCTCGAACCGCAGGCACGCGGCCTGCAACAGATGCGTGCGCCCTACCCCGTCCTTGCCCCACAGATAGATCAGGCTTTCGGTCCAGCCGGCGTCGGCTTCGCAAAGCCGCTCGACATAGCCGAGTGCTGCGGCATTGGCGCCTGGGTAGTAATTGATAAAGGTGGCGTCATCACGCAGACGCACACCTAGGGGCAGCTGAATCGGTTTCATGCTGACTGAACAGTTCCCAAGGAACCGTTAGTGGCCTCTGTGTAAAGTGCGCAAAGTTTATACCCGTGGCGCGGACCGCACAATGCGCCGGACCACGAGCAAAATCAAAGGTTTGCAGCGGTAAGACAGCGGAGCGGCGGTTTCCCTGACGCTCCGCCCGACATTCGCCCTACAGATCAGGGTCTCCGGCGCCACTATAGATGTCCGAATCCTTGTACAAATCGTGCATATGACGCACCAGCACCATGATCACCGCCGCCACCGGCAGCGCCAGCAGGATCCCGGTGAAGCCGAACAACTCGCCCCCCGCCAGGATCGCGAAGATCACCGCCACCGGATGCAGGCCAATGCGGTCGCCCACCAGCAGCGGCGTCAGCACCATGCCCTCCAGGGCCTGACCGACCATGAACACCGCGACGATGCCCACCATCGGGTACAGGTCGCCGCCGAACTGGAACAATCCGGCGATCAATGCCGCGCCAATACCAATCACAAAACCCATGTACGGCACGATGGCGGCCAGGCCGGCGATCAGGCCGATCAACAGGCCCAGCTCCAGGCCCACCAACATCAGCCCTGCCGCATAGATGAAACCCAGGGCCACCATCACCAGCAGTTGCCCGCGCACGAACGCCCCCAACACTTCGTGGCATTCGCCGGTCAGGGTCATGATGCGTTCTTCACGGTGACGCGGCAGCAGACTGCGAATCTTCGCCATCATCAGGTCCCAGTCCCGCAGCAGATAGAAGGCCACGACCGGAATCAGCACCAGGTTCGCCAGCCAGCCGATCAACGCCAGGCTCGAGGCCGTGGCCTGGCTCAACACCACGCCGACGATGTCGGTGGTCTGGCCCATGTGCTCGCTGATAGCCGCCTTGACCTTGTCAAACTTCCAGAAACCGTCCGCCAACCCCAGCTTCGACTGCACCCACGGCACCGCGCTGTGCTGCAACCAATCGAGCATCTGCGGCGCCAGTTCGTACAGGCGCAGCAGTTGCTTGGCGAGCATCGGGATCAGCACCAGCAACAGCGCGCCCACGATCAAGGTGAACAGCGCAAACACCGCCACCACGCCCCAGGTCCGCGACAGGCCGAGTTTTTCCAGGCGATCCACCACCGGGTCGAACAGATAGGCCAGCAGCAGCGCAACCAGGAACGGCGTAAGGATCGGATGCAGCAAATAGATTAGCGCAATCAGCAGGGCAACCCCGCCCAACCAGAACCAACGCCGCGTATCGCCCATGAACCACTCCTAGCTATATAAAGAAAGAAAACCTACCAGCGGAACCGCAGATTGGCTGCCGGCGCCGGCACAGGTGCTGCAACCGGGGCCGAGCCATCGGCGGCGGGCGGCGCCACGGGCACTGGCGCGACGGCCTCGCCGGGCGGGATCTCCTGCAGTTTCGCCAGGGACAACTGCGCCTTCAGTTGTTCGGCACTGCCGTTGACCCGATAGACGATCCGGTCGCCTTCGACCCGCTGCAACTGCCCACCAAATGGTTCGAGCAAACGCCCAAGCGCCGCATACCGCTCAAGGTTCATGCCCTGCACCTCCAGCAACTGTTCAGTCGCCACGCCCGGCTTGGCGACGAAGCGTGGCGCCAGGCGCTGGTTCACCGCCAGCATCACCGCGTCAGCCAGTGCGGCCGGATCGGCGCCCTGGGCAGTGCCCTGCTCACGCTGCTCGCCCAGCCACAAGCGCCAGGTGCCGTGCCACTGTCCACCCTCTTCCTTGGCATGGACCGCCAGCAAGGCGTCTGTCGCGTAGCGCTCCGAGGCATCGCGCAAAGGCGCCGGGTCGCTGCCTTCCAGGTTGGGTGCGGTGGCAACGATCTGCTCGCTCAAGTCCGCCAGCGGCAGGTGCAATGCCAGCCCCCGATGCTGGGCGGCACGCCGCAATGGCGTGGCGCTGGCCTGGCCATCGCCCACCAGGCTGGAGCCCTCGGCTGAGTCGTTCAGCCACCAGCCCAGGATCGATGGCCGGTTCGCGCTCCACAGCGACAAGCCTGCCGAACGCAATGCCCGGTCGGTGCTCGCCGGGTCGAAGTCCACCTTGAGGCTTTCCGGCGGGCCGGCGTCGTAGCCATATTGAAGAATGATCTGTTGCGGGTCCTTGCGAATCGCCGCCAGGCCAGGATTCTGGGCAGCCTTGGCGTCGCCGGTCAGGCGCAGCACCAGCGTGTCCAGGGCGCGCAGCGTCGCCTGGTTGCGCTCCTCCGGGGTCTGGCTGGCGACCGGTTCGAGCACCTGATAGAGGCCATTGACGGTTTCGGCATGGCTCGCCAGGCTGATCAGCGACAAGCAGCTCACGGACAAGAATTTGAACAAACGCATGGAAGATTCCCGGACATAACGGCTGGAACAGGCCGTGTGAAGAAGATTGAGCATGGCTGTGACCACAGCAACCGGCAAAACATTCACACGCCCGGTGGAAGTTTCGCACGGTCATCACCATAACCGGTTACCGCTACACCTTATACAGACGCGCTACGCAGTACCAATATAAGAAATATCGGTTTTTTTCCGTGGATATGTCCCTGCCCGTCGGCGCGAGGATGGCCGCTGCCCCTCAAGCCTGATAAAATCGCGCGCCTTCGCAGACCGGCAATGGCTGGGCTCCCGGAATAATTCGTACAACGGTTATTCAATGGCCCCGGCGTCGGTCGTTACCCAGAAATCCCCCCCCTAAAGGCCTGGATCATGAGCAAGCAACCCTCCCTGAGCTACAAGGACGCCGGTGTAGACATCGACGCCGGTGAAGCATTGGTCGAACGCATCAAGAGCGTCGCCAAGCGCACTGCGCGTCCGGAAGTCATGGGCGGCCTGGGCGGTTTCGGCGCCCTCTGCGAGATCCCGGCCGGCTACAAGCAACCGGTCCTGGTCTCGGGCACCGACGGCGTCGGCACCAAGCTGCGCCTGGCCCTGAACCTGAACAAGCACGACAGCATCGGCATCGACCTGGTGGCCATGTGCGTGAACGACCTGGTGGTCTGCGGCGCCGAGCCGCTGTTCTTCCTCGACTACTACGCCACCGGCAAGCTCAACGTCGACACCGCCGCCCAGGTCGTGACCGGCATCGGCGCTGGCTGTGAGCTGTCCGGCTGCTCCCTGGTCGGCGGCGAAACCGCTGAAATGCCTGGCATGTACGAAGGCGAAGACTACGACCTGGCCGGCTTCTGCGTCGGCGTCGTGGAAAAGGCCGAGATCATCGACGGCTCGAAAGTCGCCGCTGGCGATGCCCTGCTCGCCCTGCCGTCCTCCGGCCCGCACTCCAACGGCTACTCGCTGATCCGCAAGATCATCGAAGTTTCGGGTGCCGACATCGAAAACACCCAGCTCGACGGCAAGCCACTGGCCGACCTGCTGATGGCCCCGACCCGCATCTACGTCAAGCCGCTGCTCAAGCTGATCAAGGACACCGGCGCCGTCAAGGCCATGGCCCACATCACCGGTGGTGGCCTGCTGGACAACATCCCGCGTGTGCTGCCAAAAGGCGCCCAGGCCGTGGTCGACGTGGCGAGCTGGACCCGCCCGGCGGTGTTCGACTGGCTGCAAGAGAAAGGCAATGTCGATGAAACCGAAATGCACCGCGTGCTGAACTGCGGCGTGGGCATGGTCATCTGCGTGGCCCAGGAGCACGTCGAGACGGCCCTGAACGTATTGCGTGAAGCTGGCGAGCAGCCTTGGGTCATCGGCCAGATCGCTATCGCGGCCGAAGGCGCTGCACAGGTCGAGCTGAAAAACCTTAAGGCGCACTGATGTCCGCAACCTGTGACGTGGTGGTGCTGCTGTCCGGCACCGGCAGTAACTTGCAGGCCTTGATCGACAGCACACGGACCGGCGACAGCCCGGTCCGTATCCGCGCGGTGATTTCCAACCGCGCCGATGCCTACGGCCTGCAACGCGCCAAGGAGGCGGGTATCGACACCCGCGTCCTGGATCACAAGGCGTTCGAGGGCCGCGAAGCCTTCGACGCCGCGCTGATCGAGCAAATCGACACCTTCAATCCGCAACTGGTGGTCCTCGCTGGCTTCATGCGCATCCTCAGCGCTGGCTTCGTGCGTCACTACCAGGGCCGCCTGTTCAATATCCATCCCTCGCTGCTGCCCAAATACAAAGGGTTACACACTCACCAGCGGGCGCTGGAGGCCGGAGACACGGAGCACGGCTGCTCTGTGCACTTTGTCACCGAGGAACTCGATGGCGGACCACTGGTCGTACAGGCAGTAATACCGGTAGAGTTGCACGACACGCCGCAAAGCCTGGCGCAACGGGTTCACACCCGCGAGCACCAGATCTACCCGATGGCCGTGCGTTGGTTTGCCGAAGGAAGGCTGACCCTCGACGATCGCGGTGCCTCACTGGACGGCCAGTTGCTCGCCGCCAGCGGCCATTTGATTCGATACTAGGAGATTTTATGCGTCGCGCCCTGCTCTTCGCTTGCGCTCTGCTTGCCTTGCCCCTGGCACAGGCCGCAGACCTTCAACCGTTCTCCGCCAGCTACACCGCCGACTGGAAACAGTTGCCCATGAGCGGCACTGCCGAGCGCAGCCTGACCAAGGAAGCCAACGGCACCTGGAAGCTGAGCTTCAAGGCTTCGATGATGATCGCCAGCCTGACCGAAGAAAGCACCCTGACCCTGGACAAGGACACGCTGCTGCCACAGTCCTACCACTTCGAACGCGGTGGCCTGGGCAAAGCCAAGAAGGCCGACCTGGACTTCGACTGGAACACCAAGATGGTCACCGGCACCGATCGCGGTGACGCGGTCAAGCTGCCGCTCAACCGTGGCATGGTCGATAAATCCACTTACCAGTTGGCCCTGCAGCACGACGTGGCGGCAGGCAAGAAAAGCATGAGCTATCAGGTCGTCGATGATGGCGAAATCGATACCTATGACTTCCGCGTGCTGGGATCGGAAAAGGTCGACACCAAGGCCGGCCAGATCGAGGCGATCAAGGTCGAGCGCGTGCGCGACCCGACACAAAGCAAGCGCATCACCGTGCTCTGGTTCGCCAAGGACTGGGACTACCTGCTGGTGCGCCTGCAACAGGTCGAGACCGACGGCAAGGAGTACAACATCATGCTCCTGGACGGTACGGTCAACGGCAAGGCTGTGAAAGGCAGCTGATTGACGCCGATAACAAGAAGCCCCGCCGATGCGGGGCTTTTTATTTGCCAGGACTTCATGACCACCCAATGACCCTGTGGGAGCGGGCTTGCTCGCGAAAGCGGTGTGTCAGACAAAGCAGCTCCATCTGATACACCGCTTTCGCGAGCAAGCCCGCTCCCACAGGGGGTTTGCGTTCACTCAAGGATTGGCGCTGCCACATGAAACCTTTTTCATGAACGCCACCTGCGACCGAATGCCGCGCACTGCCTGGCCTGCAGGATTGCTGCGCTTTCCATGAAAATTTCTTAACACGCCGAAGCATTTACTTAGCACGCTACTAAAATCTATAACAAAGCCCTGCACACGCCTTGCTGCAGATAACAGAGATTGGAGCTTGCAAGATGACTGTGAAAGTAACTGAACGCGACGACGCTCACATGTCCCACGAAGGCATTGCCGCCGGTATCCGGATCTGGGATGTGCATCAACAGGATTTACTGGTGGGGATGTTCCACTCCGAAACGGACGCCCACAGCTACAAGGCCGAGCTGGAGTGTGAGGAGCGGCAGCGCTCGCGTGAGATAGCAGAATCCTGAACAACACAAACCCCTATGGGACTTGTGCCTGTGGGAGCAAAGCTTGCTCGCGATAGCACTGTGTCAGACAGAAAAATATTGCCTGATACTGCGCTATCGCGAGCAAGCTTTGCTCCCACAGGCTCCCACAGTTTTTCTGGAGGCCTCTGCAGATGCTCCAAGTTGTGCGTTTAGCTTACAGCCCCGCTTACCACATCAAATCATCAGGAATCTGATACGCCGCGTACGGATCATCGGCATCCACTTCTTCGGTCTGGGTGTTGAGCTGGACGATGCGCTGGGGGTCGCGCTCCTGGATCTTCAGGGCCGCCTCGCGCGGGATCACTTCGTAGCCGCCGGCATGGTGGACAATCGCCAGCGAGCCACTGCTCAGCTTGTTGCGCATCAGGGTGTTGACCGAGATGCGCTTGACCTTCTTGTCGTCGACGAAGTTGTAATAGTCCTCAGTGGTCAGCTTCGGCAGGCGCGAGACTTCGATCAATTGCTTGATCTGCGCGGCCCGAGCCTTCTGCTCGACCTTTTCCTGCTGCTGACGGTTGAGTTCCTGGTCGCGCTTGACCTTTTCGGCCATCGCTTCCTGAGCGGCGCGCTGCTGGGAGTCATCCAGTTCGATCTGGCCTTTGTGGGCCAGGCGTTGCTGCTTCTGTTTCTCTTTGCCGACCTGCTTGGCCTGCTTTTGGTTGACCAGCCCTGCTTTGAGCAACTGGTCGCGAAGGGAAAGGCTCATGGTGCTTACTCACTTAGGCAACGGCCTCAGCCACAGCTGGGCAAATTCTTTTCCTGACGTTTGGCTTCGCCCCACAAGGCGTCCAACTCTTCGAGGGTGCAATCTTCCATGGGACGGTGGGTGTCGCGCAATGCCTGTTCGATAAATCGGAACCGCCGCTCGAATTTTCCGTTGGCGTCGCGCAGGGCGGTTTCCGGGTCGACCTTGAGGTGGCGAGCCAGATTCACCACGCTGAACAGCAGGTCACCGATCTCGTCGCTGATGGCCACCGGATCATTGTCGGCCATGGCTTCGAGCACTTCGTCCAATTCCTCCCGGACTTTGTCGAGCACCGGCAACGGGCCTGGCCAGTCGAAACCAACCTGGGCCGCACGCTTCTGCAACTTCGCCGAACGGGACAACGCCGGCAGCGCCCCCGGCACATCGTCGAGCAACGACAACTGCTCGGGCGCCGCGGCTTTCTCGGCCCGCTCCTCTGCCTTGATTTCTTCCCAGCGCTGCTTGACCTGTTCTTCGCTCAGGCGCGGGATATCCATGGGCGCATACAGATCACCGGTAGGAAACACATGGGGATGGCGACGGATCAGCTTGCGGGTGATGCTGTCGACCACGCCGGCAAATTCGAAGCGGTTTTCTTCCCGGGCCAGTTGGCTGTAATACACCACCTGGAACAACAGGTCGCCCAACTCGCCCTGCAAGTGATCGAAGTCGCCGCGCTCGATGGCATCGGCCACTTCGTAGGCTTCTTCCAGGGTATGAGGGACGATGGTCGCGTAGGTTTGCTGGATGTCCCACGGGCAGCCGTACTGCGGGTCCCGCAGGCGGTTCATCAGGTGGAGCAGGTCTTCAAGGCTGTACATTAAATCCGTCTCATCACACAAAGCCCTGTGGGAAATAATCCATAGGAGCAGCCTGTGGTGAGAGAGCCTGTGGGAGCAAAGCTTGCTCGCGATTGGGGCTGTGGACCCAACCTATATAGAGGCTGACCCACCGTTATCGCGAGCAAGCTTTGCTCCCACAGGTCAGCCCCCACAGGCTTTCTCCCACATTAGTGGTTAGGGATCACCCCGGCGTCCGGTTACGCCGGGTCTCGATGATGTTCGGCAACTGGGAAATCCGCCCCAGCAACCGCCCCAGCGCATCCAGCCCCGGAATCTCGATGGTCAGGGACATCAGCGCGGTGTTGTCTTCCTTGTTCGAACGGGTGTTGACCGCCAGCACGTTGATCCGCTCGTTCAGCAACACCTGGGACACGTCACGCAGCAGACCGGATCGGTCGTAGGCGCGGATGACGATGTCCACCGGGTAGGTGAGCACCGGCACCGGGCCCCAACTGACCTGGATGATCCGCTCCGGCTCTCGACCGGCCAGTTGCAGCACCGAGGCACAGTCCTGGCGGTGAATGCTCACACCACGGCCCTGGGTGATGTAGCCGACGATCGCATCCCCCGGCAATGGCTGGCAGCAGCCGGCCATCTGGGTCATCAGGTTGCCCACGCCCTGGATCTGGATATCGCCGCGCTTGCCTGGCTTGTAGCCGGTGGCCTTGCGCGGGATCAGCTCCAGTTGCTCGTTGCCCCGCTCCGGCTCCACCAGTTGCTGGGCCAGGTTGACCAACTGCGCCAGGCGTAGATCGCCGGCACCGAGGGCGGCGAACATGTCCTCGGCGGTTTTCATGTTGGCTTTTTCGGCCAGCTTGTCGAAATCCACCTGCGGCAGGCCCAGGCGCCCGAGTTCACGCTCGAGCAAGGTCTTGCCGGCGGCGACGTTCTGGTCGCGAGCCTGCAACTTGAACCAGTGGACGATTTTCGCCCGTGCCCGCGAGGTGGTGATGTAGCCCAGGTTCGGGTTCAGCCAGTCGCGGCTCGGCGTACCGTGCTTGCTGGTGATGATCTCGACCTGTTCACCGGTCTGCAGGCTGTAGTTGAGCGGCACGATGCGCCCGTTGATCTTGGCGCCACGGCAGTTGTGGCCGATCTCGGTATGGACCCGGTAGGCGAAGTCCAGCGGCGTCGCGCCCTTGGGCAGGTCGATGGCGTGGCCGTCGGGGGTGAAGATGTAGACCCGGTCCGGTTCGATGTCGACACGCAGCTGTTCGGCGAGGCCGCCGATGTCACCCAACTCCTCATGCCACTCGAGGACCTGACGCAGCCAGGAGATTTTCTCTTCGTAATGGTTGGACCCGGACTTGACGTCGGTGCCCTTGTATTTCCAGTGGGCGCAGACGCCCAGTTCGGCCTCCTCGTGCATGGCATGGGTGCGGATCTGCACTTCCAGTACCTTGCCCTCGGGGCCGATCACGGCGGTGTGCAACGAGCGATAGCCGTTTTCCTTGGGGTTGGCGATGTAGTCGTCGAACTCCTTTGGAATGTGCCGCCACAAGGTGTGGACGATCCCCAGCGCGGTGTAGCAGTCGCGCATTTCCGGGACCAGTACACGAACGGCGCGAACGTCGTAGATCTGGCTGAATTCCAGGCCCTTGCGCTGCATTTTTCGCCAGATCGAGTAGATGTGCTTGGCCCGGCCACTGATGTCGGCTTCCACGCCGGTGGCCTGCAACTCTTCGCGCAGTTGGGTCATCACATCGGTGATGAAGCGCTCGCGATCCAGCCGCCGCTCATGCAACAGCTTGGCGATCTGCTTGTACTGATCGGGCTCCAGGTAGCGGAAGGACAGGTCCTCCAGCTCCCACTTGATGTGACCGATGCCGAGACGGTGGGCCAGGGGTGCATAGATGTCGAACACCTCCCGGGCGACGCGATTGCGTTTTTCGTCATCGGCAGACTTCACGGCGCGGATGGCGCAGGTGCGTTCGGCCAGCTTGATCAGCGCGACGCGCACGTCGTCGACCATCGCCACCAGCATCTTGCGCAGGTTTTCCACCTGGCCCTGGGTGCCCAGCACCATCGATTGGCGCGGGCTGAGGCTGGCGCTGATGGCGGCCATGCGCAGCACGCCGTCGATCAGCTTGGCCACCACCGTGCCGAAGCGCTGGCTGACCACCGGTAGCTGGATCTGCCCTTCGCGCACGCCGCGGTACAGCACCGCCGCCACCAGGGAGTCCTGGTCGAGCTTGAGGTCAGCGAGAATTTCGGCGATCTCCAGGCCCGTCTGGAAACTCGAGGTGCCTTCGGACCACAGGTTCTTCGCCGCGTTGTGTTGCTGCTCCGCCTCGCGAGCGAACTCGCAGGCGGCTTTCAAGGCTTCGCGATCCAGTGCCATGTCGACGCTGACCGCATGATCGAGCCAAGCCTCGAGATTGATACTGCCGTCAGTGTTGATCGGCTGGTGTGCTCTCACCTGTACCATCTTTACTTACCTTCCCTACGACGCAGATTCAATGCGTCAACTTCGCTGACCTTCATGCCCGTGTTTGCGCCCAGGACTGTGGCGGGTTGGCACGAACGGGTCAGTCGGACAAGCCATCCTGGCTCGCTTCAAATAACGCCATGGCCTCGACATGTGCCGTTTGAGGAAACATATCGAGAATCCCGGCACGTTTTAACCGGTAGCCCTGCTTGATCAGTTCGACCGTATCCCTGGCCAAAGTTGCCGGGTTGCACGATACATAGACCAACCGCTTGGCACCCAGGGACGACAGCTTGCGCACCACCTCGAAAGCACCGTCACGGGGTGGGTCCAAGAGTACCGCAGAAAAGCCTTCGCCGATCCATTCGGCATCGGCCAGAGGCTGGGATAAATCAGCCTGAAAAAAGGCAGTGTTGTTCAAATTGTTGCTGACGGCATTGGCCGCCGCACGCTCCACCATGGTTTGCACGCCTTCGACGGCCACTACCTGGCGCACGCTTTGGGCCAGCGGCAAGGCAAAATTGCCCAGGCCGCAGAACAGATCCAGCACCCGTTCCTCGGGGCGCGGCGCCAGCCATTGCAAGGCTTGGGCGATCATCGCTTCATTGACCCCGGCGTTCACCTGGATGAAGTCCCCCGGCCGGTACGCCAGCTCAAGGTCCCAGGCATCGAGGCGAAACCCCAGGGCCTGCCCGGGCTCGACCGGTTGCGGCTCACCTTCACCGTGCAACCACAACTGGGCTTCATGGAACGCGCAGAAGTCCTTGAGGATCGTCAGGTCGGCCTCCGACAGCGGCGCCATGTGGCGCAGCAATACCGCGAGGGACGAACCGGCGAACAACTCCACATGCCCCAGCGCCTGGGGTTTGCTCAAGCGACGCAGCATCTCCGGCAGGCGGCTCATGATCGGCTGCAAGGGCTGTACCAGCACCGGGCAATCACCGATGGCAACGATGTCCTGGCTGCCGACGGCACGGAAACCGACTTCGAGTTTTTTCGCCTTCTGGTCCCAGCGCACCGCCACCCGGGCGCGACGCCGATAACCGAACTCCGGCCCGCTCAGGGGAGCGGCCCATTCCTCTGGCACCACCCCGGCCACCCGCGACAACTGCTCGGCGAGCATGCGCTGTTTCAGGGCGAGTTGTTCGTCATGGGGCAAATGTTGGACGCTGCAACCGCCGCAGCGACCGGCATGAACACACAGCGCCGCACGCCGCAGCTCACTGGGCAGGAACACCCGCTCGGTGCGCGCCTCGACCACTTTGCCATGGGCACCGAGCACCCGCGCCTCGACTTCTTCGCCGGCCAGGGCGCCGATGACAAACCAGGTGCGCCCCTCGACAAAGGCGATGCCGCGGCCATCGTTGGCCAGGCGCTCAATGGTCAAGCGCTGCTTTTTACCGGTGGGCACTTGCGGGGCCCGGCTTCCGCCGCTGGGCTGGAAGCGCAAGCCTCTTTCTTGTTTGGCCATCAGTTGGGCGCGTCGAAAATGCCGGTCGACAGGTAACGGTCGCCACGGTCGCAGATGATCGCGACGATCACCGCATTTTCAACTTCCTTGGACAGGCGCAGCATCCCCGCCACGGCACCGCCCGAAGACACGCCGCAGAAGATGCCTTCTTCGCGAGCCAGGCGACGGGTCACGTCCTCCGCTTCGCTCTGGGCCATATCAATGATGCGATCCACGCGCTCGGCCTGGTAGATCTTCGGCAGATACTCTTCGGGCCAGCGACGAATGCCGGGGATGGCCGAGCCTTCCATCGGCTGCAGGCCGATGATCTGCACGTTCGGGTTCTGTTCTTTGAGGTAGCGCGAGGTGCCCATGATGGTGCCGGTGGTGCCCATCGAGCTGACGAAATGAGTGATGGTGCCGTCGGTCTGGCGCCAGATCTCAGGGCCGGTGGTGGTGTAGTGGGCCTCGGGGTTGTCGCCGTTGGCGAACTGATCCAGCACCTTGCCACGGCCCTCGGCCTGCATGCGCTCGGCCAGGTCCCGGGCGCCTTCCATGCCCTCCTCCTGAGTCACCAGGATCAACTCGGCGCCATAGGCCGTCATCGCCGCCTTGCGTTCGGCGCTGGAGTTGTCGGGCATGATCAGGATCATCTTGTAGCCCTTGATCGCCGCCGCCATCGCCAGGGCAATACCGGTGTTGCCGGAGGTCGCCTCGATCAGCGTATCGCCGGGCTGGATCTGCCCGCGCAATTCGCCACGGGTGATCATCGACAGCGCCGGCCGGTCCTTGACCGAACCCGCCGGGTTATTCCCTTCGAGCTTGAGCAAAAGCGTATTGGTGGTCACGCCGGGCAAGCGTTGCAAACGGACCAGCGGAGTGTTGCCGACGCAATCGGCGATGGTTGGGTACTGCAGAGTCATGGCGTATTCGCAATCCGGACTGCGGGGGCGCCTATCATACCGGCAAACCTGGCGCGGCCATATCACGCAAAGTAAGGGGGTTATGGCTTATGGGAATAAGCGAAGCGTGTGCTGCGTTGCGGGGGAGCTTGTCTACTCGCCACCGGATCCTCGCTTGCGCATGATGCTCAAGCCCCACGTAGTCGCTTCTGTATTCCACACAATCCTTTTCCTACAGATCTGAACGCTCAAATCGTGCATGCATATCTGTTGTAAGCACCGTCTGTAAGCACTCTTCCTGTCTGTTTGTGGGTTCGTTCCTTTTGTATTGGTGACCAAGCGGTCAAGGGTATCTGGCTTTACACCGTGTTCTTTACAGTCGCACCGCTAAACGTACGAGCAAGATGCAGAGCAATAACGATGGTCAACGCGAAACAAAAAGATCCACAGACCAGCGCCCGACAGGCCTGCGGGCAACGCTTGCGCAACCTATTGGAAGAGTACGACATCGCCCCGTCGGCTTTTGCCGAGGTACTACGTGTTAGCCCTCAATGCCTGACGAACTGGAGCGTGCGGGGTGTGCCTCGGTTGCGGATGGCGCAATTGGCGCGCTTGCTGAGTGTCAGTGAAGTTTGGCTGGCGATTGGGGAGGGAGAACGGACATGTGACCTCCATCGGGAGGTAGAGCAGGATCGAACGGGTTTCCAGGGTTGAGACTGGTGATGCACGGCGGACACGAATTTTACAAAGATCCCCCGCCCGCAAATCGCTACACTGCGCAGGTAATGCGTGCCGGATGCGCGCACCGCTCAATCAGACGCTGGATGCAGGAGACAAGTGTGCTCAAGAAACTGGGAATCAAAGGCCGCGTGCTGTTGCTGACCCTGTTGCCGACCAGCCTGATGGCGCTGGTCCTGGGCGGCTATTTCACCTGGATGCAGCAATCGGACCTGCACGCCCAATTGCTGCAACGTGGCGAGATGATCGCCGAACAACTGGCCCCGCTGGTCGCCCCGGCCATGAGCCGCCAGGACACCGATCTGCTGGAGCGCATCGCCACCCAGTCCCTCGAACAGGCGGACGTGCGCGCCGTAACCTTCCTCGCCCCCGACCGCATACCGCTGGCCCACGCCGGCCCGACCATGCTCAACCGGGCGCCGGAGGGCAACAGCACGCAGCTACTGCAACGCACCGGCAACGACGCCACGCGCTACCTGCTGCCGGTATTCGGCAAGCACCGCAACCTGGCGGGCGAACTGATTCCCGAAGAAGCCGACCGCCTGTTGGGCTGGGTCGAGTTGGAGTTGTCCCACAGCGGCATGTTGCTGCGCGGCTATCGCAGCCTGTTCGCCAGCCTGCTGCTGATCGGCGCCGGCCTGTGCCTGACCGCGTTGCTGGCCCTGCGCATGGGCCGCACGATCAACCGTCCACTGAGCCAGATCAAGCAGGCCGTGGCGCAACTCAAGGACGGCCATCTGGAAACCCGCCTGCCGCCGCTGGGTAGCCAGGAGCTGGATGAACTGGCCTCGGGCATCAACCGCATGGCCAGTACCTTGCAGAACGCCCAGGAAGAATTGCAGCACAGCATCGACCAGGCCACCGAAGACGTGCGCCAGAACCTGGAAACCATCGAGATCCAGAACATCGAGCTGGACCTGGCCCGCAAGGAAGCCCTGGAAGCGAGCCGTATCAAATCCGAATTCCTGGCGAACATGAGCCATGAAATCCGCACGCCGCTCAACGGTATCCTCGGCTTTACCCACCTGTTGCAGAAAAGCGAACTGACCCCGCGCCAGCTCGACTACCTGGGCACCATCGAGAAATCCGCCGACAGCCTGCTGGGGATCATCAACGAGATCCTCGACTTTTCGAAGATCGAGGCCGGCAAGCTGGTGCTCGACAACATTCCGTTCAACCTGCGCGACCTGCTGCAGGACACCCTGACCATCCTCGCCCCCGCCGCCCACGCCAAGCAGCTGGAACTGGTGAGTCTGGTCTACCGGGACACGCCGTTGTCGCTGGTGGGCGATCCGCTGCGCCTCAAGCAGATCCTCACCAACCTGGTGAGCAACGCCATCAAGTTCACCCGCGAGGGCACCATCGTCGCCCGGGCCATGCTCGAAGACGAGCACGAAGACAGCGTGCAGTTGCGCATCAGCATCCAGGACACGGGTATCGGCCTGTCCAACCAGGATGTGCGAGCGCTGTTCCAGGCATTCAGCCAGGCCGACAACTCGCTGTCGCGGCAACCGGGTGGCACCGGGCTGGGCCTGGTGATTTCCAAGCGCCTGGTGGAACAGATGGGCGGGGAAATCGGCGTCGACAGCACACCGGGCGAAGGTTCGGAGTTCTGGATCAGCCTGCGCCTGCCCAAGACCCGTGACGATGCCGAAGACCTGCCAGGCCCGCCGCTGCTGGGCCGGCGCGTGGCGGTGCTGGAGAACCACGAACTGGCCCGCCAGGCGTTGCAGCACCAGCTCGAAGACTGCGGCCTGCAAGTGACGCCGTTCAACACCCTGGAAAGCCTGACCAACGGCATCACCGTCGCCCACCAGACCGATCAGGCCATCGACCTGGCCGTGCTGGGCATCACCAGCAACGACATGCCACCGGAGCGCCTCAACCAACACATCTGGGACCTTGAGCACCTGGGCTGCAAAGTGCTCGTGCTGTGCCCCACCACCGAACAGACCCTGTACCATCTCTCGGTTCCCAACCCTCACAGTCAGTTGCAGGCCAAACCCGCTTGCACCCGCAAGTTGCGCCGCTCGCTTTCCGACCTGGTCAACCCACGCCCGACCCGCAGCGAACCCCATGAACCGGTTTCCAGCCGCGCCCCGAAAGTGCTGTGCGTGGACGACAACCCGGCCAACCTGTTGCTGGTGCAGACCCTGCTCGAAGACATGGGCGCCAAGGTGCTGGCGGTGGAAAGCGGCTATGCGGCGGTCAAGGCCGTACAGAAGGAAACCTTCGACCTGGTCTTGATGGACGTGCAGATGCCCGGCATGGACGGTCGCCAGAGCACCGAAGCGATCCGCCAGTGGGAAAGCGAGCGGCACTGCACGCCGCTGCCGATCGTCGCCCTCACCGCCCACGCCATGGCCAACGAAAAGCGCGCCCTGCTGCAAAGTGGCATGGATGATTACCTGACCAAACCCATCAGCGAGCGGCAACTGGCCCAGGTGGTGCTCAAATGGACCGGCCTGGCCCTGCGCAACCAATCGCCGGAGCGCGGCGGCGACGCCCAGGGCAGCAGCGAACTGCTGGTGCTCGATCACGAAGAAGGCCTGCGCCTGGCCGCCGGCAAGGCCGACCTGGCGGCAGACATGCTGGCGATGCTGCTGGCCTCCCTGGAAGCCGACCGCGAAGCGATCCGCCAGGCCTGCGAGGCCAACGATCACAACGCACTGATCGAACGCGTCCACCGCCTGCACGGCGCCACCCGCTACTGCGGCGTACCGCAATTGCGGGCGGCCTGCCAGCGCAGCGAAACCCTGCTCAAGCAACAGGATCCCAAGGCCGCCGCCGCCCTGGAAGAATTGGAGCGGGCCATCAACCGCCTGGCGAGCGAGGCGCGTATCAGCGCCTGATCCAGGGCAATACCCTTGGAACCGGAATCCCTGAAAATCCATGCTCCGACCCCGGACCGTAGGAGCTGTCGAGCGAAGCGAGGCTGTGATCTTTTGATCTTTCGCTTGCGACTCAATTGTCAGCGTAAAGATCGCAGCCTCGCTTCGCTCGACAGCTCCTACAGGCTAGTTTTTTCTGCCAGGAGGCCGCCATGCGCGTGATTTTTTTCAGCAGCCAGACCTACGACCGCGACAGTTTCACCCAGGCCCCGACGCCCGCGGGCCTTCAATTGCAATTCCAGCCCGCCCGCCTGAACCTCGACACCGTGGCCCTGGCCGAACGGCATGAAGTGGTGTGCGCCTTCATCAACGATGACCTCAGCGCCCCGGTGCTGGAGCGGCTGGCCGAAGGCGGCACACGGCTGATCGCCCTGCGCTCGGCCGGCTACAACCATGTCGACCTGCTCGCCGCCAAGCGCCTGGGCTTGAGCATCGTCCGGGTGCCGGCCTACTCGCCCCATGCCGTGGCCGAACATGCCGTGGCGTTGATCATGGCCCTCAATCGCTGCCTGCACCGCGCCTACAACCGCACCCGGGACGGCAATTTCAGCCTCCATGGGCTAACCGGGTTCGACTTGGTGGGCAAGACCGTCGGAGTGATCGGCACCGGGCAGATCGGCGCTACCTTCGCGCGGATCATGGCCGGCTTCGGCTGCCAGTTGCTGGCCTACGACCCCTACCCCAACCCGCAGGTCGAAGCCTTGGGCGCCCGCTACCTGCCCTTGGCCGATCTGCTCGCGCAAGCGCAGATCATCAGCCTGCATTGCCCGCTGAACGAACAGAGCCGGCATCTGATCAACGCTCAATCGCTTGCCGCGATGCAACGCGGCGCCATGCTGATCAACACCGGACGCGGCGGCCTGGTGGACACACCGGCCTTGATCGAGGCGCTGAAAAGCGGCCAGTTGGGCTACCTGGGCCTGGATGTCTACGAGGAAGAGGCCCAGTTGTTTTTCAAGGACCGCTCCGACCTGCCCTTGCAGGATGACGTGCTGGCACGGCTGTTGACCTTTCCCAATGTGATTGTCACCGCCCACCAGGCGTTCCTGACCCATGAAGCGTTGGCAGCGATTGCCATGACCACCCTGGACAACATCGCCGCCTGGGCGGCCGGCACGCCGCAAAACCTGGTAGACAGCTGATCCTCCCAGTCCCCCCTGTGGGAGCGGGCTTGCTCGCGAAGGCGGTGTTTCAGTTAGCCTATGTGTTGCTGACACACCGCCTTCGCGAGCAAGCCCGCTCCCACATTAGGGATGGAGTTTCGTCGGCAAGATTCGTGGTTGACCATCCCAACCCATGCCCCGTGCTAGCATGTCGCGCCTATTTGGAGGACCCATGGCCGAACACGATTTCCGCTACACCCTGATGAACCCCCAGCACACCTTGACCGAAGTCCGCGCGCTGGCGCCGGGCCGCTACCAGGTCACCGGCAATGGCGGTTCGATCCAGGCCAATGATGTGTTGCTCGTCACGCTCAAGGGCAGCAAGGACTTGTCCATGCGCCTGACCGTGGACACCGTGCGGCACCTGCTCAAGCCCATGGGCCAATGGACCGCCATGACCACCGGCCCGGTGTTCGGCGAACTGGCGATCCACACTTGGCAGGTCAACTGCGACAGCTGCGCCAAGGAACTGAGCTTCGAATTCGCCGTTGATGCCAAGCTCGGCGTCAAGGCCCAGAAACCGGCCGCCACCGCACGGATCGCCGAACTGGGCTGGACCACCGTGGGTGAAAAACACCTATGCCCGAAATGCCAGGAAGCCGCCTGATGAAACGTTTGGCCCTGTCCGCGTCGATCGGCATGAGCCTGATGGGGTGTGCCGCTGAACCTGTGCAGTTGCAACACAACCGCAGCTACATCCTGGAGTGGATCGGTGAACGACCATTGATGGACTACAGCCACCTGACCATCACCCTTGGGGATGACGGTCGTGCCTATGGCAACGGCGGCTGCAACCACTGGTTCGCGCCCTACACCCAGGAGGGCCACCGCTTGAGCTTCGGCAAGATCGGCAGCACGCGCAAACGCTGTGCCCCGGCGGTGATGGAGCAAGAAACGCGCTTCTTGCAGGCCCTGGAAAAGGTCGAACGCTGGGACATCTCGCCCATCGACCAAATGCGCTTCTGGCCGGCCCAGGGCAAGCCGCTGCGTTGGTGGCTGGAAGAGGGCTGAGCACCGGCCCCACTTGATCGTTCCCATGCTCCGCGTGGGAACGCCTCTGGGGACGCTCCGCGTTCCGCTTTTGGGACGCAGAGCGTCCCGGGCTGCATTCCCACGCAGAGCGTGGGAACGATCATCACTTGAGCGCCTGCAACGCCTCAAGCTTGGCCATCACCCCCGCCGCCGTCTGCTCCCCCAGCAACTGCTCGCGCACCTTGCCTTGGTTATCGATGATGTACGTCACCGGTAGCCCTTCGCTGCGAGGCAGGTCGAAGATCTCGGCCGGATCCCGGGCCAGCACCGTGAAGCGAATCCCCATCTTGTCGCTGGCACTCTTGAGTTCTTCGCCCTGTACCTGGTCGAAGTTGACCCCGAACACACCGATGTTGCGCCCCTTGAGCTGTTCGGCCAAGGCATTGAATTCCGGGATTTCGGTACGGCACGGCGCACACCATTCGGCCCAGTAGTTGAGCACCACCCATTGTTTGTCCAACCGCTGCGAGGCAATGGCCTGGCCGTTCTGGTCCACGCCGTAGTCGTTCCCACAACCGGCGAGCAACAAAATGCCGATGAATGTCAGTGCCGCCGTCAATCGCCTTGCCATGTGCCAATCCTTGTCTGAATGTGAACGCTGCTGCGACCCGTCGCCTCTCTCAGGTGCTAGGGGCTTCGCGGCACAGTAGAATAGCCGCCACCTTACGCAAGATGCGACCCACTCATGACCGATCTGACGCTTTATCACAACCCGCGCTGCTCGAAATCCCGCGGTGCGCTGGAACTGTTGGAGGCCCGCGGCCTGACGCCCACCGTGGTCCGCTATCTGGAAACCCCACTCGACGCCGCGCACCTGGAACGCCTGCTGGGCAAGCTCGGCATCACCGCCCGGCAGTTGCTGCGCACCGGCGAAGACGAATACAAAGACTTGAACCTGGCCGACGAAAGCCTCAGCCAGGCCCAGTTGATCGCCGCCATCGCCGCCCACCCGAAGCTCATGGAACGGCCGATTCTGGAAGCCGGGGAAAAGGCCATGATCGGCCGTCCGCCGGAGAAAATCCTGGAGATCCTGCCGTGACCACGCCGTACATCCTGGTGTTGTATTACAGCCGCAGCGGCTCCACCAACGAAATGGCCCGGCAGATCGCCCGTGGTGTCGAGCAGGCCGGGCTGGAAGCCAGGTTGCGTACGGTCCCGGCGATTTCTGCCGAGTGCGAAGCGGTTTCCCCGGACATCCCGGAGCAAGGCCCACTCTACGCCAGCCTCGATGACCTGAAGAACTGTGCCGGCCTGGCCTTGGGCAGCCCGACCCGGTTCGGCAACATGGCCGCGCCGCTCAAGTACTTTCTCGACGGCACCAGCAACCTGTGGCTGACCGGCGCGCTGGTGGGCAAACCGGCCGGGGTATTCACCTCCACCGCGAGCCTGCACGGCGGCCAGGAAACCACCCTGCTGTCGATGATGCTGCCGCTGCTGCACCACGGCATGCTGATCACCGGCCTGCCCTACAGTGAATCGGCCTTGATCGACACCCAGGGCGGCGGTACGCCCTACGGCCCGAGCCATCACGCCGGGGCCGACGGCAAAAGCGGCTTGAACGAACATGAGGTCGCCCTGTGCCGCGCCTTGGGTTTGCGCCTGGCGAAAACCGCCCTGTTGCTGGAGAACGGCCGTGGCTAAGAAGCCGAAGATCCTGCCTTCCATCCAATGGCTGGAACCGCGCGTACGCCTCGCCCGCGTCCTCAGCCTGCTGTGCTTTTTCGGCCTGGTGGGGTTGCTCAGCGCGTACTACCTGCTGATCGCCGATCTGCACGGCGCGCGCCCCTGGGTGATTCTGCTGATCGAACTGGTGCCGCTGCTGCTACTCGCCCCTGGCATGCTCACCGGCAGCGCCCGCGGACACTCGTGGATGTGCTTCGTGGTGAACCTGTATTTCATCAAGGGCGCGCTGGCGGCCTATGACCCGAACCGGCAACTGTTCGGCGTGCTGGAAATGGCGGCGAGCGTGGCGGTGTTCTGCTCGGCGTTGCTGTATGTGCGTTGGCGGTTTCAGTTGAATCGGCGGTTGGCGGGAGAAGGTGAACCCTCCGTTGCCTGATAGGCCGCTATCGCGAGCAAGCTCGCTCCCACAGGGGATTTTCGGCGTTCACAAATCCAGTGTGGGAGCGGGCTTGCTCGCGATGAATTCACCACGGTTTCAATGATTAACGGTGTAAGCCAGCATCATCGAAATCTGCGACATCGGCCGCCCCCCACTCTCTTCATGCCACTGGTTGAAGGCATTTTGCACCGTCGCCAGGTCCCGCAGGCTGGTGGGGACTTTGTCGATGATCTCCTGAGCATTGAGCGCGGCCACGACGTCATAGCTGGGCACGAAGGTGTCCTTGCCCATCATCCGCAAAAAGCGCGGCGCTGAGAGGCCGCCCAGTTGATGGCCGTGCTTTTTCAGGTAGGTCCACAGGCCGACGATGTCAGTCACCGGCCAGTCGGCAACCAGCGCGCCGAAGCTGCCCTTTTCATGGGCCACGTCCAATATCAGCTGCGCGTTGCGCGGCACGCTCTTGAGCTTGCCCAGGTGGCGGATGATCCGCGCGTCCTGCATCAACCGCTCCAGGTGCTCGGCGCTCATCAGCACGACTTTCTCCGGGTCGAACTTGAAGAACACCTCTTCAAAGGCCGGCCACTTGGCGTCCACCAGGCTGTGCTTGAGCCCGGCGCGGAACACCCGCAGCGCCATGGTCGAGAGGTAACGGTCGTCGCCGATCTTGCGCAGTTGCGCCGCAGTCTTGGGCACCGGCAGGTGGGCTTCCAGCTCAGCCGCCGAACCGAAGCGGTTCAGGCAGTACTCGTGCAGCCACTTGTAATCGCGCATGCCCTCTCCTGGGGTCGGAAATGAAAACGGCGCTTGCGAGCGCCGTGAATATAAGCCCTTGCCCTCGTCAGAGGTTCACCACATTGACGAACCGCGGCGTGGCGTTTTCGTCGATGCGCAGGTTGGTGAAGTCGAACAGGTTGCGGTCCGCCAGTTGCGACGGAATGACGTTCTGCAAGCCGCGGAAAATGCTCTCGGTACGACCCGGGGTCTTGCGTTCCCATTCCTGGAGCATCTCCTTGACCACCTGGCGTTGCAGGTTTTCCTGGGAGCCGCACAGGTTGCAGGGGATGATCGGGAACTGCTTGAAATCCGAATAGGCCTGGATGTCTTTCTCGTTGCAATAGGCCAGCGGGCGGATCACCACGTTGCGCCCGTCATCGGCGCGCAGCTTGGGCGGCATGGCCTTGAGCGAGCCGTTGTAGAACATGTTCAGGAAGAAGGTCTCGACGATATCGTCGCGGTGGTGCCCCAGGGCCATCTTGGTTGCGCCGATCTCATCGGCGAAGGTGTAGAGCGTTCCGCGCCGCAGGCGTGAGCACAGCGAACAGGTGGTCTTGCCTTCGGGGATCAGTTCCTTGACCACCGAATAGGTGTCTTTCTCGACGATGTGATATTCCACGCCGAGCGACTCAAGGTAGGCCGGCAGCACATGCTCGGGGAACCCGGGCTGCTTCTGGTCCATGTTCACCGCGACGATGTCGAACTTGATCGGCGCAACTTTCTGCAGATGCATCAGCACATCGAGCAAGGTGTAGCTGTCCTTGCCGCCGGACAGGCAGACCATGACCTTGTCGCCGTCCTCGATCATGTTGAAATCGGCGACCGCCTCACCGGCCAGGCGGCGCAGGCGCTTTTGCAGTTTGTTCTGGTTGACCGTAAGAGTGCCCATGACGCGAAATCCGTGAGGTGTGACGAAAGGCCGGCATTTTACGCAAAAACCGGCTTTCGGCGAAGAGTTGATGCACCACTGTTGTGGTCAGGGTTTGTGGGAGCAAAGCTTGCTCGCGAAACAGACGCCTCGGTTTCTGAAAGACCGCATCGCTTCCATCGCGGGCAAGCCTTGCTCCCACAATCGCCTCGCTACAAGGTGAATTTCTTTGCCAAGGGTTGTGTACAGACCCATCGGCGATTAGCACCACGGCCGACAGCGCGATTTGCTCTAAGCCCCCCATCCCCCTCGGGGTGACTCCTTTCTATACTGCGACATAAGGTCGCACACACTTACAGACCTTCACTTACCCGGCCATTTGGCCCGTAGGCGCTCCGTTGGGGGGCGATGGCAATAACAAAGGAGTGACTGACTATGATCCATCATGTCGTGGGGCTCTTTACCCACCCTGATCAAGAATGGAAAGAAATCCGTGGCGATCAGGAGGAAAGCATCAGCCACATGTACCTCACCCACACGCTGATCCTGGCGGCTATTCCCGCGGTATCGGCATTCATCGGCACCACGCAGGTGGGATGGGTCATCGGCAATCGTCCGCCGGTCATGCTCACCCAGGAAAGTGCGCTGTGGATGACCGTCATGTCGTACCTGGCCATGTTGGGCGGGGTGGCAGTGATGGGTGCCTTCATCCACTGGATGGCCCGTACCTACGACGCCAACCCGAGCCTGGCCCGCTGCGTCGCATTCGCCACCTACACCGCGACACCTTTGTTCATCGGCGGCCTGGCGGCGCTCTACCCGCACATGTGGCTGGGAATGATCGTCGGCACGGCGGCGATCTGCTACACGGTCTACCTGCTGTATGTGGGCCTGCCGACGTTCATGAACATTCCCCAGGACGAAGGTTTTCTGTTTTCCAGTTCGGTACTCGCCGTCGGCCTCGTGGTGCTGGTGGCCATCATGGCGTTCACGGTCATCGTCTGGGGGCTGGGCGTCGGCCCGGTCTATACCAGTTGAAGGATTGAAACCGTCCCGATAGTACCCTCCAATAAAAAAGCAGGATCTGCCGACACAGGCCGCCGCAAGGCGGCCTTCCTGTGTTTGAGCCGCGCGAAACGACCACTGAGCGCCTGGACGATTCGCAACGGCCGACGCTTGCGGCATACTCGGGCTTCTGGAGACCCGTAAAGCATGCTCGAGCAACTCAATACCCGCGTCGAAGAGTGTTACCAACAAGCCGAATCCTTTTTCAAACGTCCTTTCAAACGCCCGGTGGTCAGCTTCAAATTGCGTGGCCAGAAGGCTGGTGTCGCGCACCTGCATGAAAACCTGCTGCGCTTCAATCCACAGTTGTACCGGGAAAACGCCGAAGACTTCCTCAAGCAGACCGTCGCCCATGAAGTCGCGCACCTGATCGCCCATCAACTGTTTGGCGAACGCATCCAGCCCCATGGCGAAGAATGGCAACTGATCATGCGCGGGGTCTACGAACTGCCGCCCAACCGCTGCCACACCTACGAAATCAAACGCCGCAGCGTGACCCGCTACATCTACAAATGCCCCTGCGACGGCAGCGACTTCCCGTTCTCGGCCCAGCGCCACAGCCTGGTGCACCAGGGGCGGCGGTATTTGTGCCGGAGCTGCCGCAATACCTTGGTGTTCAGTGGGGAGACCAGGGTGGAATAGCAGGTTTTTGTGCTATCTGGGCCGGCCCCTTCGCGAGCAAGCCCGCTCCCACACTGGATCTTCGGTGTTAACAAATCCCTGTGGGAGCGGGCTTGCTCGCGAAGAGGCCCCAAAGGGCACTACAAAATCACCTTGGCATCCCGCAATTGAGCAATTCGCTGCGCACTAAACCCCAACTCCCCTAACACCTGATCCGTATGCGCCCCCAACTCCGCGCCAATATGCCGAGGCTCGGGCAACCCTTCGGAAAATCTCAACGGGCAAGCCATCTGCGCCTGGCTCGAACCATCTCCCCGGGGCACCTGTGTCACCAGCTCGCGAGCCTGCAACTGCGGATGCCGCACAGCCTCCTCCAGGCTCAGCACCGGCTCGACGCACGCATCGATCCCGGCAAACAGGCTGCACAGCTCGGCAAAATCGTGTTTTTCAAACTCGGCTTGCAGTGCCTGCTTAAGAGCGTGTTGTTGTTCAGGCTTGGGTGACAACCCCAGGGCCGCCAGCTCCGGCCGCCCCAAGGCCTCGCACAACGCCTGCATGAACACCGGCTCCAGGCTGCCCACCGACATCCAGCGACCATCGCGGGTGCGGTAATAGTCATAGAAGCTGCCGCCGTTGAGCATCTGCTTTTCCCAACCCGGCTCGACACCGCAGGCCAGGTAACCGGCACCGGCCATGGCGTTGAGGCTGAACACACAGTCAGTCATGCTCACGTCCAGGTGCTGACCCTGCCCGGTTTGCTGACGGGCGATGACCGCCGCCAACAGCCCGATCACCCCGTGCAACGAACCACCGGCGATGTCCGCCGCCTGGATCCCCAGCGGCAACGGACCGCTGTCGGCACGGCCGGTGTGGCTGGCCAGCCCCGCCAGGGCCAGGTAATTGATGTCGTGACCGGCGCGGTCCTTGTAGGGCCCGGTCTGGCCGTAGCCGGTGATCGACACATAGATCAGCCGCGGATTGATCGCCTTCAAGGCCTCGTAACCCAGGCCCAGTCGCGCCATCACGCCGGGGCGGAACTGTTCCAGCAGGATGTCGTAGTCCGCCAGCAACTGCGTGACCACCGCCAACGCTTCCGGCTGCTTGAGGTCCAGGGCCAGGCTGCGTTTGTTGCGGTTGAGGTAGGCGTGGCTGGCCGATACCCCCTGGTCATGGGGCGGCAGTACCCGCAGCAGATCCTGGCGGGTCGGCGACTCGATGCGCAACACCTCGGCCCCCATGTCCGCCAGCAACAGCGAGGCGAACGGCCCGGGCAGCAGGGTCGAGAAGTCCAGAACCTTGAGCGATGCCAGTGGGCCTTGCATGAGCGATCTCCAAGAGGGTGATGGTTGGAGACTAGGCAGGGATGGGGGGTGGGGCAATTACCGCAGGTGTCACTTCGAATGACGATTGCGCTCAAGGCTGGCGCAGATCCTTTGTGGCGAGGCTGGGCTGTGGGAGCAAAGCTTGCTCGCGAAACAGGCGCCTCGACTTCTGAAAGACCGCATCGCCTGCATCGCGGGCAAGCCTTGCTCCCACAGAGTGTGGGATACATCCCCTCGCCACAAAAAGCATGTCCGTCTTGAAATTGAGTGCAAAAAAAACCCGCCGAAGCGGGTTTTTCATTACAGCCTGAAGATTACTTCACAGCGCCTGGAGCAGAGGATTCAGCCGCTGCAATCTGCGCCGCCGCGATCTGCTCGTCATCTTCACGGACATCGGAGATACCACGACCACCGGAAGCCAGCTCGGTCTGCAACTGGTCTTCGTCCAGCTCCTTGACCCACTTGGCCACCACGATCGTGGCGACGGCGTTGCCCACCAGGTTGGTCAGGGCGCGGGCTTCGGACATGAAGCGGTCGATACCCAGGATCAGTGCCAGGCCGGCCACCGGCAAGGTACCCACGGCCGACAGGGTGGCCGCCAGTACGATGAAACCACTACCGGTCACGCCAGCAGCACCTTTGGACGACAGCAGCAGCACCAGCAGCAGGGTGATCTGGTGAGTCAGGTCCATCGGGGTGTCGGTGGCCTGGGCGATGAACACCGCGGCCATGGTCAGGTAGATCGAAGTACCGTCGAGGTTGAACGAGTAGCCAGTCGGGATCACCAGGCCTACGACCGACTTCTTGGCACCCAGGCGTTCCATCTTGATCAGCATGCGAGGCAGGGCCGATTCCGACGAGGAAGTACCCAGCACGATCAGCAGTTCTTCACGGATGTAGCGGATCAGCTTGACGACGCTGAAGCCGTGGGCGCGGCAGATGGCGCCCAGTACCACCAACACGAACACCACGCAGGTGATGTAGAAGCAGATCATCAGCTGGCCCAACTGCACCAGCGAACCGACACCGTAGGCGCCGATGGTGAAGGCCATGGCACCGAACGCACCGATAGGCGCCAGTTTCATGATCATGTTGATGATGATGAACATGACGTGGGCGAAGCGATCGATGAAGTCCAGTACCGGCTTGCCGTAGGCGCCCAGGCGATGCAAGGCGAAACCGAAGAGCACCGAGAACATCAGCACCTGCAGGATGTCGCCGTTGGCGAACGCACCGACAATGGTGTTCGGGATCACGTTGAGGATGAAGGCGATGATGCTCTGGTCTTTACCGGCATTGATGAAACCGGCGATCTTGCTGGTGTCCAGGGTTGCCACGTCGATGTGCATGCCGACGCCCGGCTGCACGACGTTGACCACGACCAGGCCGATCAGCAGGGCGATGGTGGAAACGATTTCAAAGTACAGCAGCGCGTAGCCGCCAGTCTTGCCGACCGACTTCATGTTCTGCATGCCGCCGATGCCGCTGACGACGGTACAGAAGATGATGGGGGCGATGACCATTTTGATCAGTTTGATGAACCCGTCGCCGAATGGCTTGAGGGCAACACCGGTCTGCGGGTAGAAGTGGCCGAGCAAAATACCGATGGCAATGGCTACGATCACCTGGAAATACAGGGATTTGTACAGTGGCTGACGAGTCGTCATGGCAAACCTTCCTCAAGAGTCCCGTTTGACGACATCCACCTGTCGTCCACGGCACCTCAATTGCGAACCCTCCTGCACTGGAGGGATTTGTTTTTTGTCGGCTGCACGCGGCAGACCTGTGTGCTGTATCGCAAGGCTCGTGCCATTTTTCAAAAAAACCCTACAAGCACTGTTGCAGAAGGGTCCTGGAATTATTCACGGGTTAAACACCGACGTGGAATATGGCGGATTTCCGCCCACGGGGCGTTTATCACTCCGGGATTTGGCGGATATCCGCCTTGTCGGGCTGCAGTGCCCTGCTACCATCGCCCGCTAAACGGACGGACTTCAGCCATGCGTCAACGCACGATCGCCAGCCACTTCGCCCGCGCAGCCCTGGGCGGCGCGCGTCGGCAAGGCTTCGACTATGTTCCTCTACTGCAACAGCTGGGCATCAGCCCAGAGCTGTTGGATGAGCCGCGCGCGCGGATTGCGCCAGAGCAGTTCGCCCGCCTGTTGCAGGCGCTGTGGCTGGCATTGGGGGACGAATACCTGGGATTCGGCAGGGCGGCGAGTAAACCCGGGACGTTTGCCATGATGTGTCACGCGTTGATCCACTGTCGGACCCTGGGCAAGGCCCTTCAACGCGGCTTGCTGTTCTACAGTTTGTTCCCCGACGCCCCGCGCCTGACCCTGGAAGCCGAAGGCGAGCGAGTGCGCCTGGTGCTGGACGATTCGACGCTGCGGGACCCGGATCACTTCCTGACTGAAAGCCTGCTGGTGGTCTGGCATCGCCTCGCCAGTTGGCTGATCGGCCAGCGTATCGGCCTGGAACAGGCGACCTTCGGCTACGCCAAACCCGCCCACGGTGCCGAATACGACCTACTGTTTCCCTGTCCGCTGATGTTCGAAGCGCGCAGCAGCAGCCTGTTGTTCCACAGCCGCTACCTGGACATGCCGCTGCTGCAGGACGAACGCACCCTCAAGCATTTCCTCGAACGCTCCCCCGCCGACCTGCTGTCGCGCCCGGACGATGGCCACAGCCTGAGCAGCCAGCTGCGCCGCTTGCTCAGCCGCGACACCGCGCGCTGGCCCGACCTGGACACCGTCGCCGCCCATTTGCACATCAGCCCGCAGACCTTGCGCCGGCACTTGCGGGAGGAAGGCACCAGTTTCCAGGAACTCAAGGATCAGCTGCGGCGGGATATCGCCATCTACCACTTGGGGCGTGCGGACTTGTCGTTGCAGCAGATTGCCGAGCAGTTGGGGTTCTCAGAGCCGTCGGCGTTTCACCGGGCGTTCAAGAAGTGGACGGGGCTGACGCCGGGGGCTTACAGGGAGTTGGAGAACTGAGTGGTGACATCCAACTTCTGAGGTGTGCTATCCCTGTGGCGAGGGAATTTATCCCCGCTGGGCTACGCAGTAGCCCCAAAGGGGTGGAGGTGGTGTGTCAGACAGGATGCAGGGGGCCGCTTCGCGGCCCAGCGGGGATAAATCCCCTCGCCACAAAGGCCCGCAAACACATACCGAAAAATATTCCAGTCAAACCACCGGAAAATGAATCCGGAACGCCGCCCCGCCCAACTCTGAGTCCCCCAGGGTCAACTTGGCGCCGTAGCTATCGATGATGTCTTTCACCACCGCCAGGCCGATGCCCTGCCCCGGATGCTGGCGATCCAGTCGCTCGCCCCGCTGGAGAATCCGCGCACGTTGATCCGGTGGCACGCCCGGCCCGTCGTCCTCGACACTCAACTCCGTGCCGCCGAGGGTCTGGTGCACACTGATGCGCAACTCGCCCAGGCACAGCCGATAGGCGTTCTCCAGCAGGTTGCCGAGCATCTCCAGCAAGGCACCCTGTTCGATCGGCACCTGGCAGTGCTCCGGCAAATCGAAACTGACATTGACCCGTTTGTCGCGATAGACCTTGTCCAAGGTGTCGCACAGGCTTTGCAGCACCGGGCGCAAGGGCACCTGATGGCGTACCAGCCCGCTTTTGCGCAGACTGGCGCGCTGCAACTGGTAACCGATCTGCTGGCTCATGCGCTCGATCTGGGATTGCAGCACCCAGGCCTGTCCACGGTCCTCGGGGCGCCGGGCCATGTCCTCGCTGACGCCCTGCAACACCGCCAGCGGGGTCTTCAAGCTGTGGGCCAGGTCATCGAGGGAGTCGCGATAACGGCTGCGCTGCTCGCGCTCGCTGTACAGCAAACGGTTGAGGGAACCGGTCAGGCGCAGCAGTTCCCGGGGATGCTCGGTGCTCAGGCTTTCCCGGGCGCCACTTTCGATTTCGTCGAGCTCCTGGCTCAGGCGCCGCAGCGCCCGAAGCCCCCAGGTCAGGCCGATCCACAACAGCGCCAGCAACACCAAAAGGGCCGCGCCAAAGCCCAGGTAGAGATTGTCCCGCAGCCCCTGCAGGGTCACTTCGTAGTCGCGCACCGGTTGCAGGGTGACGATGCTGAACGCCGCGCTCTGACCGCCGAGCAACTTGATCTCGACGTCATAGACAAAAAACTCCTGGCCGTCGTTTTCGCGAATGCGCGCGAACTGGTTGCCCTGGCCGTCGTAGCGCGGCGTGTAGTTGATGTTTTCTTCCTGGGTGGCCTTCGACCGCCAGACCAATCGCCCCTCGCGATCATAGATGTAGCCCAGCAGGCGGGCATCGGCGAGGTTGAAACGCTCATCGGGCAATTGCGCTGGCATCTTCAAGCGGTTGTTTTCCACCCGGGCGGCGGAAATCAGCGTGGTCACGTCCGAGGCCAGGCGTTGCTCGATGGATTCCTGCAATGCCAGGCTGAACGCGCCTTGCATGGCCGGCAACAAGGCCAGCATGAACAGCACCGCCAGGGTCATGGCAGCCAGCATCAGCCGCAGGCGAAGCGAACGAATCACTGGCAGCGCTCGTTGAACAGGTAGCCCAGGCCACGCACGGTGTCGATGGGTTTGAAGCCGGCCGGGGCTTCCAGCTTACGGCGCAGGCGCCCGACCAGCACTTCGATGACATTGGGATCACGCTCGTCGTCATCGGGGTAAAGCTGCTCCATCAAGCGGTCCTTGGCCACCACTTGCTGGTGATGGCGCATGAGGTATTCGAGGATGCGGTATTCGTAGGCGGTCAACGCCAGCGGTTCCTCATCGAGGGACGCCTGCTTGCGATTGAGGTCGAGCAGCAACGGGCCGGCGACGATGGTCGACTGGGTAAAGCCGCTGGAACGACGCAACAAGGCGTTCAACCGGGCCTCCAGCTCTTCGAACTGGAACGGCTTGACCACGTAGTCATCGGCACCGGCGGCCAAACCTTCGACCTTGTCCTGCCAGTTGCCGCGGGCAGTCAGGATCAGGATCGGAAACGTCTTGTCCTGTGAGCGCAGCCGGCGGATCAGTTCCAGCCCGCTGATGCCCGGCAGGCCCAGGTCGATCACCGCCAGGTCATGGTTGAATTCCCGGACCTGGTACAAGGCCTCTTCGGCATTGGCCACGGCCTGCACCACATGGCCGCTGTCGGTGAGACGGGTTTGCAGGTGGTGACGCAACAGCGCTTCGTCTTCGACGACCAGTAATTTCATGGAGCCTCTCCCCAGGCAAATCAAACAATCCAGTGCGGCGCACCTCAACGAAAGGCGCCGGATCGTCTTCGACCGATCCGGCTGGATACGCTCACCATCGACCGTTTAGAACGTGTAGTTGGCGGACAGGTAAGTCTGGGCGCTGCTGGTCAGGTCCAGCGAGCCGACCTTGTCGCCACCGTGCGGGCTCATCTCGGTGCTGGCGTTGCTGCGCAGGTAACGGTAACCCAGTTCAACCGAGGTGTTTTGCGAAATTTGTTGCAGCACGCCCCCTTGCAAGCCCACGGCGTAGCCGATGTCGCTGTCGCGGCTGAAGCCAGGAGAATCCTGGGTCAGCTTGGTCAGGCCCGCCGTACCGCCACCGAACAGTTTGGTGCTGCTGGTGACCGGATAGAACACATCGTAGCTGCCCAGCAGGTTTTCCTGGCGCAGCTTGATGCCGTTGTGGCTGCCCGAGACATTGTCGTAGGTGGCGTAGTAGCGGCCCTGGTCGTTTTGCTTGCCCAGTCGCAGGCCATACGTGGTGTCCTTGCCGATGATGCCGTCGGCGTTCGGGTGGTTCAGGGCGCTGTCCAAGGCGTCGGATTTCTTCACCTTGTCGCTGGTCTGGCCGAGGGTCAGGCTGGCGAAGTTGTCATCGGCGTGGGCCATGGCGCTGGCGCCCAGCACGGTGAAAGCCAACAGCAGTTTTTTCATAGCAGTCATGGTCAAGTTCCTTTGCAGCGTGGATGTTTTGTGAAGTCGTGGTCACCTTAACCAGCCGTCCCTGAACACCCCTTGAACGTTCTCTGAACCTGCGCTGAATGAATCGGCTAATCTGTGCGGACCACTTTTATAAGGAGATCCGTCATGCGCAGGCTGCTTGCTGTTGTACTTCTGGCCATGAGCGGCGTGAGCCACGCCGCCATCCAGACCCAGGAACTCCCCTACACCAGTGCCGACGGCACCCAGCTGATTGGCTATTACGCGTATGACGACGCCGTCAAAGGCCCGCGCCCAGGCGTGGTGGTGGTGCATGAATGGTGGGGGCTGAACGACTACGCCAAGCGCCGTGCCCGTGACCTCGCCGGCCTGGGCTATAGCGCCCTGGCCATCGACATGTACGGCGACGGCAAGAACACCGAACACCCCAAGGACGCCATGGCCTTCATGCAGGCGGCGCTCAAGGACGGCAAGGCGGCCAGTGCCCGCTTCCAGGCCGGTCTCGACCTGCTGAAGAAACAGCCTCAGACCGATCCGGACAAACTCGCTGCCATCGGCTACTGCTTCGGCGGCAAGGTGGTGCTCGATGCGGCGCGCCAGGGTGTGCCGCTGGCCGGTGTGGTGAGTTTCCACGGTGCGCTGGTGACCAACACCCCGGCAACGCCGGGCAGCGTCAAGGCCAAGATACTGGTCGAGCATGGCGCCCTGGACAGCATGGTCACCCAGGACAACGTCACCGCGTTCAAGAGCGAGATGGACAAGGCCGGCGCCGACTATAAATTCGTCAACCTCGAGGGTGCCAAGCACGGCTTCAGCAACCCCGAGGCCGACCGCTTGAGCCACGGCGAACATGGCGGGCCGGACATTGGCTACAACAAGGAAGCCGATGAAAAGTCGTGGGCGGATATGCAGAAGTTCTTCAAGAAAATCTTCTAGTACATCCCCCTGTGGCGAGGGGATTGTGGGAGCAAAGCTTGCTCGCGACCCAGGCGACTCGATTTCTGGAAGACCACATCGCCTTCATCGCGGGCAAGCCTTGCTCCCACAGCAAGCTCCCTCGCCACAAAAGCCAACCGCTCTTCTATTCAGAAGACTTGCGCCACTACCCAGCCTTCCAGCAACCCGGCAAAATGCCCGGCATGAACACACTCCCTACCCTGCCCGCCTGCTGCTCGCCTTTGGATGAACATTGGCTCTTGCCCGATGCCCTGCCCGATACGGTGCTGCTGAGCACCCGCTTCGACCCGTTGTTGCTGGTGAACGCCGACTTCTCAAGCAGTGCCATCGAGCCCCCGGCGAGCATCCAGCGCTCGGTCGCCAAGCGCCAGGCAGAATTCCTGGCCGGGCGGATCTGCGCCCGGGCGGCGTTGCAACGGCTCGACGGCCAGGCCTGCGTGCCGGCCATCGGCGAAGACCGCGCCCCGGTGTGGCCGGCGCATGTCAGCGGTTCGATCACCCACAGCACCGGTCGGGCAGCGGCCATCGTCGCGAAAAAAGATCACTGGCAAGGGCTGGGCATGGACGTGGAAAACCTGCTCGACCCCGAGCGCGCCGAACGCCTGGCCGGCGAAATCCTCACCTCGCCAGAGTTGCAGCGCATGACCCGTCTCACGCACGATGACCGGGCCTTGCTGGTGACCCTGACCTTTTCCGTGAAGGAAAGCCTGTTCAAGGCGCTGTATCCGATCGTCAGGCAGCGCTTTTATTTCGAGCATGCCGAGGTGCTGGACTGGACACCCGATGGACAGGTGCGCCTGCGTTTGCTGACGGACCTGTCGACCGAGTGGTGCCATGGCAGTGAGTTGCAGGCGCAGTTTGGGGTGAAGGATGGGCAGCTATTGAGCCTGGTGGGGATCAAGGCCTGAGAGCTGTGCTGCTTTTCAAGGCCTCATCGCGGGCAAGCCTTGCTCCCACAGCAAACCACACTTAAATCAGGGAGCACTGATCTGTGGGAGCAAGGCTTGCCCGCGATGGCGGTCGATCAGGCACCCCACCTATCAAGACCTGTCCTGATGCCGCGGCCAACTCAAGCTGAAGCACGCCCCACCCAGACTCTTGCTCTTGCCGATCAGTGCCCGACCGTCGTGCCAGTGGATGATCCGTCGCACGATCGACAGCCCCAACCCATGGCCGCCCGACGCCCGGGCACGGCTGTCGTCCAGGCGCAGGAAGGGCTTGAAGATCCGCTCCCACGCCGCTTCCGGCACACCAGGCCCGTCGTCTTCCACATCCACCCGGCAGCGCAACTGGCCCACCTGGTAGCTGACGGTGACTCGGGAACTGGCGTGGCGCATGGCGTTGCCCACCAGGTTCTGCAGAGCGCGATGCAGAAAGCGTGGCTCGGCCTCGACCCAGGCGCCGTCGCAATCGGCGGCCGACAGGCATAGACCGCGCTCGACCGTGATCCCGGCCCGCAACGGCCCCAGCTCATCGATCACTTGATTGACCAGCGCATCCAGGTCCACCCGCTGGAAATTCAGGGCCGGCGACCCCTGTTCCAGCCGCGCATAAGTGAGCATTTCGTCCACCAGCCGATCCAGGTCTTCGATGTCGTGGTCCATGCCCGCCAGGTATTTGTCCCGGGCCTGGGACGTGGTGGCGCTGCCGAGCATTTCCAGGCCGAAGCGCAGGCGCGCCACCGGGGTACGCAATTCGTGGGATACCGCCCGCACCAGCTCACGCTGGATCGCCAACAGTTGCTGCAGGTGCTCGGCCATGCCGTTGAACGCCGCGGCCAGTCGCCCGACCGAGTCGGCGCCTCGGGCCGGCACCCGGGTTTCCAGGCTGCCCTGGGCGATCTGGGTGGCGGCCGACTCCAGGCCACGCAAGCGCCGCTCCAATTGGCGCACCAACAGGTAGACGATCAAGCCGATCAGGCTCAAGCCCAGTGCCGCGATCAGCACCAGCCATTGCGGCGGATAAGGGTTCATCTGGTACAGCGGACCGATCTCCAGCACCCACGGCGTGCCGACCATCCCGGCGAAGACCCGGATGGAGTCGCCGCCCTTGCCCAACGTCATCACCGTATCGCCCTCGGACACACGACGGCGCTGGTCTTCGTCCATGTCGGCCTGCTCGGCGGTCATGAGCCGCAGGTCGAAACCGAAACCTTTTTCCTGCGCCAATTGGGCGAGCCGCTGGGGTTGCTCGGCTACCGGGTAACGCACCAGCTCGTCGGCCAACAGGTAGATGGTCGCGCGGGCCAGTTGTTCGCTGATCTGCTGGACTTCCCCCACCAACATCAGTTGTTCGCCATCGCTGACCAGCCGATAGACTTTCGCCGCGTGCGGCCCGGTCTGCTCGACCAACGCCTGGCCGCGCAGTACGCGGGTGCGCTGGCCAAGGTCGAGGTCGGTCTGGGTGAAGGTCTGCAACGCCAGGGGAATGCCCAGCAGGCGCTCCCACACCGCCAGCGCCCGGCGGCGCTCGGTGTCGTTCATCGGCCGCAGGTTGTCGGCCATCAACGAAAACGTACCGTGGGCCAGGCGCTCGCGGTATTGCTCGCTGCGGGTCTGGTTGAGCAGGTGCAAGGCCAGCACACCGAGGACCGCCACCAGCACCAGTGCCGCACACATACCGCCATAAATACGCAGGAAGATCGAATTCACGGTGCGAGGTCTACGCAGGCTTCAGGAACGAACAGGTAGCCTTTGCTGCGAATGGTCTTGATCAACCGTGGATGGTCCGGGTCGTCGCCGATCTTGGGGCGGATACGTGAAATGCGCACATCGATGGAACGGTCCTGGCCGTCATAACCAATGCCGCGCAGGGCGGTAAAGATTTCTTCCCGAGACAGGATGCGCCCGGCATTGGACACCAGCAGCCACAGCAGGTCGAATTCGGCGCTGGTCAGCTCGATACCGTTGCCCTGCAACCAGGCTTCGCGCAGGGCGTCGTCGACCACCAGCGGGCCGAATTGCAGGCGTCGCGGCTTCTGCGCGACGTTCGGCTCCGGTTCGCTGCGCCGCAGCAGGGCCTGGATGCGCGCCAGGAGCAAACGCGGGCGAACCGGCTTGCAGACGTAATCATCGGCGCCCAGGTCCAGGCCCTGGATCTGATCGGTGTCGTCGGTGCGGGCGGTGAGCATCAGGATCGGCCCGTCATAGTGCTCGCGCACCTTGCGACAGATGCTCAGGCCGTCTTCGCCGGGCAGCATCAGGTCGAGGACCACCAGGTCCGGCTGCTCGGCAATGATCCGCGCCGCCGCCACCGCGCCGTCGCCTTCGATGGCGACACGCAATCCGTTGCTTTCGAGGTATTCCCGGGTCAGCTCGGCCAGACGCTGGTCATCCTCGACGATCAATACCTGCCAGGCTTCTTGTTCCACTAGGGCCTCGTCTTGCTGCGAATATAAAAGGAAGGATCAGCACAAACCCCTGTGGCCAGGTTGCTCACGCAGAGTTCTGTAGGAGCTGCCGAAGGCTGCGATCTTTTGATCTTTTGATCTTTTGATCTTTCACTTGAGATTCAAGTGTCTGGGAAAAGATCGCAGCCTCGTTGCACTCGACAGCTCCTACGCAGCTCCACAGATCCGCCCATCTTTTTGTCATGTTAAAGGAGGATAAACACACCCACGCATGGGCCGATTGTATAAACGTCGCCTGCGCGGAAAACAAGCGGACAAATGCGTTTCGATCGAGTGGGTTTTATGTGGTAATGTCCGCGCCCGCAAAAACCACCGGGCTGTTTTCGGATCGTCGAAATCGACGAAAAAAGGTCCACTCCAGCTAGGTCGCGGCCTACAGAGCAGTTCCACGTTTCGCACACAAATTACGCACAGGCTTATCCACAGGTAGTACGTTGCATACCCCCCAAAAACGCATTATCTTGTAGCCCGCCGCGCAAAAAACCCTACATGTAGGGTTTCAGGCCAAAAACCAAACACAAGTCGGGCAGAGAATTCAAGCGCTTTTCTTGCTTCTGTCCAGCTGAAACACCGAATTCCCCCAAGCCCAGACCGCCCCTGCGGATGGCAACTGTTTCAAGGTCGAAAACGACCGAAACGGTACGGGTGTTGCAGTCAATTGCTGCCACCCCGGCAACCCGGTTTCGAGCCTCGCTCGCAACCTGAGAACTTCGGATGGAAGCGGCATTAAACGCCTGCTTCCTACTGTCCCGAAGTTGTTATGCCCGGCGCCAGTCGGTTGTAGTGCTTCAGGACGGAACGGTGGGCACCGTGATGGTGCCCAAACAAACATAGAGAACGTGGAGACACCCATGCACACCGACACAACTCGCGAGAACCCGCAGGGCACCGCGCCGCTGGCCGCCGATTCGAACCCGGATCTGTCCGCCACCGCGCCGGGCCAACTGCGTGTGATCAAGCGTAACGGCACTGTCGTTCCTTACACCGATGACAAGATCACCGTCGCCATCACCAAAGCGTTTCTCGCAGTTGAAGGTGGCACCGCTGCCGCTTCGTCGCGAATCCACGACACCGTGGCCCGCCTGACCGAACAGGTCACCGCGACCTTCAAGCGTCGCATGCCCTCGGGCGGCACCATCCATATCGAAGAAATCCAGGACCAGGTCGAACTGGCCCTGATGCGTGCCGGCGAGCAGAAAGTGGCCCGCGACTACGTGATCTACCGTGACTCCCGCGCCAAGGAACGTGCTATCCGCACCCCGGCCGACGCACCGGTCCAGGCCCACCCATCGATCCGCATCGCCCGCGCCGACGGCAGCCTGGCGCCGCTGGACATGGGCCGCCTGAACACCATCGTCACCGAGGCCTGCGAAGGCCTGGAAGAAGTCGATGGCGACCTGATCCAGCGCGAAACCCTGAAGAACCTCTATGACGGCGTCGCCCTCAAGGACGTCAACACCGCGCTGGTGATGACCGCGCGGACCCTGGTGGAACGCGAGCCGAACTACTCCTTCGTGACCGCCCGCCTGCTGATGGACACCCTGCGTGCCGAAGGCCTGAGCTTCCTGGAAGTCGCCGAGAGCGCGACCCACCACGAAATGGTCGACCTGTACGCCAAGGCCTTGCCGGCCTACGTCGCCAAGGGTATCGAGTTCGAATTGCTGAACCCGGTCCTGGCCGAATTCGACCTGGAAAAACTCGGCAAGGCGATCAACCACGAGCGCGACCAGCAGTTCACCTACCTGGGCCTGCAAACCCTGTACGACCGTTACTTCATCCACAAGGATGGCGTGCGTTTCGAACTGCCGCAGATCTTCTTCATGCGCGTGGCCATGGGCCTGGCGATCGAAGAGAAGCAGCGCGAAGACCGTGCGATCGAGTTCTACAACCTGTTGTCGTCCTTCGACTACATGGCCTCGACCCCGACCCTGTTCAACGCCGGTACCCTGCGTCCACAGCTGTCGAGCTGCTACCTGACCACCGTTCCAGATGACCTGTCGGGCATCTACGGCGCGATCCACGACAACGCCATGCTGTCGAAATTCGCCGGTGGCCTGGGCAACGACTGGACTCCGGTTCGCGCATTGGGCTCGTACATCAAGGGCACCAACGGCAAATCCCAGGGCGTCGTGCCGTTCCTCAAAGTGGTCAACGACACCGCAGTCGCGGTCAACCAGGGCGGCAAGCGCAAGGGCGCGGTCTGTGCCTACCTGGAAACCTGGCACATGGACATCGAAGAGTTCATCGAGCTGCGCAAGAACACCGGTGATGACCGTCGTCGTACCCACGACATGAACACCGCCAACTGGATCCCTGACCTGTTCATGAAGCGCGTCTTCGATGACGGCAAGTGGACCCTGTTCTCGCCATCCGAAGTGCCGGACCTGCACGACCTGACCGGCAAGGCTTTCGAAGAGCGCTACGAGTACTACGAAGCCCTGACCGAGTACAACAAGATCAAGCTGTTCAAAGTCGTCCAGGCCAAAGACCTGTGGCGCAAGATGCTCTCGATGCTGTTCGAAACCGGCCACCCATGGCTGACCTTCAAGGACCCGTGCAACCTGCGCAGCCCGCAGCAGCACGTGGGCGTGGTCCACAGCTCGAACCTGTGCACCGAGATCACCCTGAACACCAACAAGGACGAGATCGCGGTCTGCAACCTGGGCTCGATCAACCTGCCGAACCACATCGTCGACGGCAAGCTGGACACCGCCAAGCTGCAACGCACCGTGAACACCGCCGTGCGCATGCTCGACAACGTGATCGACATCAACTACTACTCGGTGCCACAGGCGAAGAACTCCAACTTCAAGCACCGTCCGGTCGGCTTGGGCATCATGGGCTTCCAGGACGCCTTGTACCTGCAGCACATCCCGTACGGTTCCGATGCCGCGGTCGAGTTCGCCGACAAGTCCATGGAAGCGGTCAGCTACTACGCGATCCAGGCTTCCTGCGACCTGGCCGACGAGCGTGGCGCCTACGAGACGTTCCAGGGTTCGCTGTGGTCCCAGGGCATCCTGCCGCTGGACTCGCAACAGATCCTGATCGCCCAGCGCGGCCAGAAGTACATCGACGTTGACCTGAATGAATCCCTGGACTGGGCACCGGTTCGTGCCCGTGTACAGAAAGGCATTCGTAACTCCAACATCATGGCCATCGCACCGACCGCCACCATCGCCAACATCACTGGCGTGTCGCAGTCGATCGAACCGACCTACCAGAACCTGTATGTGAAATCGAACCTGTCGGGCGAGTTCACCGTGATCAACCCGTACCTGGTTCGCGACCTCAAGGCCCGTGGCCTGTGGGACTCGGTCATGATCAACGACCTGAAGTACTACGACGGTTCGGTGCAGCAGATCGAACGCATCCCGCAAGAGCTCAAAGAGCTCTACGCCACTGCGTTCGAAGTGGACACCAAGTGGATCGTCGACGCCGCCAGCCGTCGCCAGAAGTGGATCGACCAGGCTCAGTCGCTGAACCTGTACATCGCCGGTGCTTCGGGCAAGAAGCTGGACGTGACCTACCGCATGGCCTGGTACCGTGGTCTGAAAACCACTTACTACCTCCGTGCCCTGGCCGCCACCAGCACCGAGAAGTCGACCATCAACACCGGCAAGCTGAACGCTGTTTCCAGCGGCGGCAACCACGGTGACGATTCGGTCCTGGCTGCTCCAGCAGGCCCAGCGCCAGTGCCAAAGGCCTGCGCGATCGACGAGCCGGATTGCGAAGCTTGCCAATAAGCTGAGCGGGTGGGCGCGTAAAGGCGCCTGCTGAAAGAAGCCCCCGATAGACTGCTGGTTTATCGGGGGTTTTCTTTTGCCTGGAGAAAAGTCGGTGCCTGGACTGGCCCCATCGCGAGCAAGCTCGCTCCCACAGGGGTAAGCATTCCAATGTGGGAGCGAGCTTGCTCGCGATGGGGTCAGGCCAGGCACCACAAAAATCACCGCCCATGAAAAAGCCCCTCTTGCGAGGGGCTCCTTGTGCAGCCTTCAAACAACCATCGACATCAAGCCATCTGAATGATGGTCTGCATGATGGTGCTCTGTGTGGAGATGGTCTTGGCGTTCGCCTGGTAGTTGCTTTGCGCCTTGATCAGCTCGACCAGTTCGTTGGTCAGGTTGACGTTGGACTCTTCCAGGGAGTTGGAGACGATCGAACCCAGGGTCCCGGTTTCCGGAGCATCGTAGCCCGGGATGCCCGAGGCGAAGGTTTCTTTCCAGCTGGTGCCGCCTACCGGCTGCAAACCCTGCTCGTTGGTGAAACTGGCGAGGGCGAGCTGACCGATCGGCTTGGTCTGGTTGTTGCTGAAGTTGGCCAGCAATACACCGCTGCCGTCGATGGTCAGGTTGGTGATCTGGCCAGTGGCGTAACCGTTCTGAGCCGGGATCGAACGCGCGGTGTCGGCGTTGAACTGGGTGGTATTGCCCATGGAGATCGTGATGGTTGGTGCACTGGCGGCGCCGTTGGCGGTCCATGTCCCGTTGGTCACGGTGCCAGGAACCCAACCGGTCAATACCAGATCGCTATTGACCGTCGCTGGCGGAGTGGTGACCGTGGTCAACCTGCCGCTCGAATCGAAGTTCATGGTCGAAGGAACAGGCGCGGTCACACCGGTCGTGGTCGGCGCGGTGCCGTTGAGGTTACGACCATCGATCAAGGTATAGACGTTCCAGGTGTTGCCGGCAGTCTTGACCATGTACTGGTCCATGGAATGCTGGTTGCCTTGGGTGTCATAGACCGGGGTGGTGAATTGCTTGGTGAACGTGGCGGTGTCGGCCGGATTGAACGCCGCGGTGATCGGCGTTGCCGTCGAGTTCAGGTTGATCGTCGAGGAAACCAGGCTGGTGGCATTCGGCGGCAGGTTCGAGGTATCGATGCGCAGGTCGGTCAGGATACCGTTCTGGATCTTGCCGTTGGCATCCACGCCATAGCCTTGCAGGCGCGAAGTGCCGTCGCTGTTGGTGATGAAGCCTTCCTTGTCGGTCTTGAAGGTACCGGCACGGGTGTAGCTCAGGGAGCCGTCGTTGCTCAGGACAAAGAAGCCCTGGCCCTGGATGCCCATGTCCAGCACGTTGCCGGTGTTGTTCACGTCACCCTGGCCGAACTGCTGGGAAACGTTGGCCAGGCGCACGCCGTTGCCGACGGTCTTGCTGCCCGAACCCAGCTTGGTGGCCGAGTAGACGTCTTCGAATTCCGCGCGGGACGATTTGAAACCGGTGGTCGCCACGTTGGCGATGTTGTTGCCGGTCACGTCCAGCTGTTTGTTGGCTGCATAGAGACCGCTAAGGCCGATGTTGAAAGACATGTTGACTCCTTTTGCCGGTTAGTCGGCTCTACATACCAATAGTTTGTACTTTGGACAGGGCAATGCTGCCCAGTCCGGCCAGGTTGAGCATCAGTTCACCGCCCGTCTGGCTGATCGTCACGCTGCTGACCGTGGCCGGCAGGTTGGTGATCAACGACGTGGCCTTGCCGTCGATGGTGGTCGAGGCCGCGAAGGTGTAAGTGCCCGATTCAACGACCGTGCCCGCATCGTTCTTGCCATCCCAGATGAACGCGGAATTGCCGGCGTTCTGGCTGCCCAAGTCGATGGTGCGAACGGTCTTGCCGTCCTTGTCCACGATCTTGACGGCGACAGAAGACACCGATGTCGGTACCACCACCGTGCCGTTGAGGCTCTTGGAGGTATCGACCACCGCCTTGTCACCCGGGGCAATGACCGAGCGGCCCACCAGCGACGAGGCCTGCAAGGCCTGGGACGAGTTGTAGTTGCCGGCGATGCCGCTCACCGTCTCGTTGAGGGTGGTGATGCCTTCCAGGCTGCTGAACTGCGCCAACTGGGCAACGAACTCGCCGTTATCCTGTGGCTCCAGCGGGTTCTGGTTTTTCAGCTGGGTCACGAGCAACTGCAGGAACGCATCCTTGCCCAATTCCTTCTTGCCGGTCGCCGAACCAGTCACCGTGCCCAGGGAATCAGTCGTGGTGTTGGTCTTGACCGAGGAGTTGGCCAGAATCTCGTTGAGGCTCAAACCACTTGTCGTATTGGTAACGCTCATGTGACTCGCCCCTTATCACTGACCGAGGGTCAGGACCTTCTGCATCATGGTTTTGGCGGTGTTCATCATTTCGACGTTGGTCTGGAACGAACGGCTGGCGGAAATCATGTCGGCCATTTCTTCGACGACGTTGACGTTCGGGTAGTAGACGTAGCCCTTGGCGTCGGCAGCCGGATGGTTTGGCTCATAACGGGCATCGAGGTTGCTCTGGTCTTCGACCACGCCAAGCACTTGTACGCCCTGCCCGGCCGCGTCCTGCTCCTGGAACAGCGAATCGCTGCCGCCGGACTGGCCGCCCTGGAACATGGTGGCGAATACCGGGTGGCGGGCGCGGTAGGTCTGGTCGATGCTCGACGAAACGGTCTCGGCGTTGGCGATGTTACTGGCGACGGTGTTCAGGCGAGTGGTCTGGGCACTCATGGCACTGCCGGCAATGTTGAATACGCTAGCAATCGACATGGCTTACTCTCCGCGCAGGGCCGATACCAGCCCTTTGAACTTGCTGTTGAGCAGGGTGAAGCTGGCCTGGAAGTTCACGGAGTTTTCCGTGTAGTTGGACTGTTCCAGTTGAGCGTCCACGGTGTTCTGGTCGATCGACGGCTGCATCGGCGTGCGATACATCAGCGATTCGTCGCCATTGCCCAGGCCTTCGGCTTCGATATGACGGGTGTTGGTCATGTTCAGGGCGAAGTGGCCGTTCTTGGTCTTCTCGCTCTGCTCGGCGAGCACCTTGGAGAAGTCCAGGTCACGCGCCTTGTAGTTCGGGGTGTCGGCGTTGGCGATGTTGTTGGCCAGGACTTCGGCACGCTGGGCGCGGAAGCTCAGGGCCTGTTCGTGGATACCGAGCGCTTTATCGAAGCTGATGCTCATGGCGGAAACCTTTGGGTGACCAGAATGTACGTACGACGGCTAAAGCAAGCGCCGTGCCATTTTCAGAAACCCCATAAACCGGGGCTTTGCGGGCACCGGCAACGCGGCAATGCCAGAAAAGCGGCAACGGGTTTCCGCCGGCTGCCGCTTTTCTGCCGCTTCTGCAGGATGAATGCGTTCCATTGTGGGAGCGAGCCTGCTCGCGATAGCGGTGTGTCAGTTCACATTGATGTCGCCTGGAATACCGTATCGCGAGCAGGCTCGCTCCCACAGGAGACTGTGGTGGATTGGGGGAAACTGGCAGGCAAAAAAAACGGGAGCCCCTTGGGACTCCCGTTTTTTTGACAGCTCAAGCCAATCACTTTGCCTGGTAGATGATCCCCGGGCTGCATTGGACCATCTGGTAATGATCCGGCAAACCGTTCAACGCCTCGGAGGCGCCGAGGAACAGGTAACCACCCGGCTTGAGCGTGCTGTGGATGCGCAGCAGGATGTCTTTCTTCACTTCGGCAGAGAAGTAGATCAGCACGTTGCGGCAGAACACGATGTCGAACTTGCCCAGGCTGGCGTAGCTGTCCAACAGGTTGAACGAGCGGAACTCCACCCGGCTCTTGATCGGCGCCTTGACCACCCATTTACCCGGCCCTTTCGGATCGAAGAACCGTTGCAGGCGATCCGGCGACAGGCCACGGCCGATGGCCAGGCTGTCGTACTCGCCGGTCTTGCAGTTGTTGAGCATGGTTCCGGACAGGTCGGTGGCGACGATCTGCACGCCGCCTTTCAACTGGCCGAGGTTGGAGCGTTCGAACTCATCGATGGACATCGACAGCGAATAGGGTTCCTGCCCCGATGAACAGGCCGCCGACCAGATTCGCAGGCGCTGGCCCGGGCTGGCCTTGATGGCTGCCGGCAGCACTCTGTTCTTCAGCACCTCGAACGGATAGGTGTCACGAAACCACAGTGTTTCGTTGGTGGTCATGGCGTCCACCACCATCTCGCGCAAGCCGCTGCGCGGTTGGGTCTGGATACGCTGCACCAGCTCGCCCAATGACTTGAGGCCCTGTTGCTCCATCAATTTATTGAGACGGCTCGACACCAGGTACTGCTTGTTTTCACCAAGCAAGATGCCACAGGCTTTTTCCAGGAAGACCCGGAACTGTTCGAAATCCAAATTACCCGTAGACAAGATACCGCCTCTTTCATCGTGTTGACTTGCCGGGCGCACCACGCGCCCGACCTTTACTTTATTCTGCTGCCTTGATCCGATCGACGACCCGGGAAGCCAGGTCATCGGGGCGGAATTTCGCCAGGAAATCGTCGGCACCGACCTTCTTGACCATCGCCTGGTTGAAAACCCCGGACAACGAAGTATGCAAGATGATGTGCAGCTTTTGCATGCGCGGGTCGCTGCGGATTTCCGAGGTCAGGGTGTACCCGTCCATCTCCGGCATCTCGATGTCGGAGATCATCATCAGAAACTCTTCTTCCGGCTTCTTGCCCTCGTCGACCAGTTTGCGCAGGTAATCCAGCGCCTGCCGTCCATCGTTCAAGGCCACCACCTCGACGCCGATCGTTTGTAGACAACGGGTGACTTGCTTACGTGCCACCGAAGAATCATCAACGGTCAGTACGCGCAGTGAAATCGCCTTGTGCTGGGTTTCGGCATCGACCACGCCCAGGGAAATGGTCTCCGTGGTGGGCGCCACTTCGGCAAGGATCTTCTCCACGTCGATGATTTCCACCAGTTGGTTATCGACCCGGGTCACCGCCGTCAGGTAGTGATCGCGGCCGGTGCCCTTGGGTGGCGGATGGATCTCCTCCCAGTTCATGTTGACGATCCGCTCCACCGAGCGCACCAGAAAACCCTGGGTCTTGGTGTTGTACTCGGTGATGATCACAAACGGATTGCTCTGGTCCAGCAGCCGGCCGGAACCCGTCGCCATCGCCAGGTCGAGAATCGGGATGGTCGCCCCGCGGATATTCGCCACGCCGCACACGACGGGATTGGACTTGGGCATCAGGGTCAGCTTGGGGCATTGCAGCACCTCGCGAACCTTGAATACGTTGATCCCATACATTTGTTGGCCGTCGAGACGGAACAACAACAGCTCGAGGCGATTCTGACCGACCAGCTGAGTGCGCTGGTTTACCGAATCCATTACTCCCGCCATGCCCTGACTCCTACATAACGCTAATGTGTCCGACGCGCATTCATCACTAAACGGCACGGGGCTTGCTATTGAACCGGCATGAACGCACAAACGACATTTTCTCGACGCCTGACCACTCACTGCCGCCACTGGCTCGGTGCACTGCTGGCTGTCTGCTTGTTCGCTTCGGGCGGTCCTGCCCTTGCTGCAGTTCCGGTTACCTTGCCTGATCTACTTATCGGCGTCACTCAGGGCTTTCTTGAATTCACCGTAGAAGACTATCTGGCTACCAGTCAAACCGAAGGTCGTTACGAAATCGAAGTCAACCAGCTCGACCCACGCTTGCGCATGCCCATGTGTGACAAGGAATTGACTGCGTCGCTGGAGAGCCCGGCCCGGCCCCTGGGCCGCGTCACGGTGAAGGTTCGTTGCGACAGCGCCGCGCCCTGGACGGTGTTCGTGCCCGCTCAAGTGCGCCTGTTTCGAGACATTGTCACCACCACTCGTCCGCTTAAACGGGCCGGGATCGTCGAGCCCCAGGACGTGATCTTGCGCGAACGGGACATCAGCCAGATCACCCAGGGCTTCCTGACCTCCGTCGACCAGGCCATCGGGCAGAAACTTGTCCGACCAATGGTCGCCGATCAGGTCGTGACGCTGGTGCACCTGGAGCAGGCCGAGGTGGTCCGCAAGGGCGACCAAGTGGTCATCACCGCCCGCAGCGGCTCCCTGGCCGTGCGGATGCCCGGCGAGGCCCTGTCCAACGGCGGCATGCGTGAACAGATACGGGTAAAAAACCTCAATTCCCAGCGCGTGATCAAGGCGCAAGTGATGGCCCCTGGCCAAGTGGAAGTGGCGATGTAGTGATTGGGTAGAGGAGGTAGAAAGCTGGCGCTTGATCCCGGTGTTCCCTAGACTGTGCCTTACACAAAGGCAAGCGCAGACGTGCGCACGCTCATTGTATAAATGAGCCTAAAGTTTTTTGGGGGATGGCCGAAAACATGGCAAGCGTCCAAATACCCAGAGGTTTTTTACCATGGTCATCGATTTCAATCGTTTAAACAGCTCTTCACCGCTGACAGGCACTACGCGTACCAGCGCCACCAAGGAAACCGCCGAAGCCGGCAAATCCGCGCCGCTGCCTACACCCGCCGAACAAGTCAGCAACGGGGAGTCGGTACACCTCAGCACTGAGGCTCAGCAGTTGCAGAAGGTCACTGACAAGCTGCGCGATCAACCTGTCGTCGACAACGCCCGCGTGGCCGAGTTGAAAGCAGCAATCGCCGATGGCAGCTACAAAGTCGACAGCAACCGCGTAGCCAGCAAACTGCTCAACTTCGAAGCCCAGCGCTAGGCCACCGCCTGCGCCAGGCTTTTGGACGCTAAGACCCAAGGCCAGCCATGCACGACACTCATTTATTGCAACTGATCATCGACGACTTTGTTCCAGCACAACAATTGCTGGAATTGTTGCAGGCCGAATCCGTGGCACTGCACGGTCGCGACATGCCTCTGCTGGAGAATATCCTGGCGCAGAAACAGGCATTGATCATCTTGCTTGACCAGCATGGCCGCAAACGCAGCGAGATCCTCGCCAGCCTCAACCTGCCCGCCAATCATGACGGCCTTGAGCAGTTGGCCAGCCAGTCGACCCTCGGCGATCAGTTGCTGTCCCAGAGCAACGTGCTCAACGACCTGCTCGCCCAATGCCAGGCGACCAACGCCCGCAACGGCCAGTCGATCCTGATGCAGCAGGCCGCCACCGCCAACCAGTTGCGCATTCTCAACGGTGGCGAGATCCCGACGCTGTATGACGCTAGCGGTTCAACGGCCCGAATGGTCAAGCACCGCCCGCTCAGCCAGGCATGAAACGAACAATGCCTTCGCTCTATCAACGCGCGATACATGCTGGCAAAATGCCCGCCTTTCGTAGTCGTATTTTGCCTGGAGATTGACTCACCGTGTTCAATGCCTCAAACGCGGATGATGCTCCGCAGCCGCCCAAGGTCCTCACCACGCCCCTGGAAATCTCCGGCAACCTGCGGATGCTGCAAGAAAGCCACGACCCGCTGATCATTACCTTCCACGAACGCACCCAGCGCTTCCAGAGTTATCTGGTCAACGTCGATCGCGAGACCAACTCCATTGCCCTGGATGAAATGATCCCCCGGGACGGCGAGCGTTTCCTGCTGGCCGGCGAGCCGTTTCGTGTCGAGGGTTTCCATGACGGCGTGCGCATCGCATGGGATGGCAAGGGCCCACTGACCATTGATGAATCCAACGACGGTCGCTGCTATCGCGGCGCCCTGCCCGACGAAGTGGTCTACCACCAACGTCGCAACGCCTTCCGCGCCGCCCTGAAACTGGCTCAACTGGTGAGCGTTGAACTGGGCGGCGACAAGATGAAGTCCCCGGTGGATGGCAAGCTGCTGGACATTTCCGCCACCGGTTGCAAGTTGCGCTTCGAGGGCGACATCACGGAGCGTCTGCAATTGGGCCAGGTGTACGAGCGCTTCATCGCAGCCCTGCCGTTTGGCAACATGACCGCGCCAGTCGAGCTGCGCTACCTGCATTTCGAAGAAAGGATCAACACCACGTTCGCCGGTGTACGCTTCCACAACATCAGCGGCCTGGTGCAACGGCAGGTCGAGCGGTTCGTCTATCAGCTCCAGCGAGAAGCCCGGCGCTTCGATAAAGACGACCTCTGATTTTCGAGGCATAAAAAACGGGCAGTCCCTTGCGGTGACTGCCCGTTTTTTTATGCCTGCTTCAAGGCCTGGCCTGGGTAAAACTCGGTGTCTCAGGCGCCTCGGTTTCTGTTTCAGCCTCGGCCGCAGCCTCAGTGGTCGGCTCAGGCTCCACGTCCGGATTGGCCGGCGACTGCATCTGCTCCTGCACCACCTGCTCATCCACCCGTGGATCAAGGCACGCCACCAAAGGCGAACTCGACATGCTGTCCGGCATTGCCACGTGATGCAGCGGTGCGTCATCGACCTGATGCAGGTTGGTCACCGCTTTCGGCCGGATCCGCCACACCAGCACCAAGGCGAAGAAAGCGAAGAAGGCGTAGAGCATCTGGCTGCCGAACATCTTCATCAGCACACCGGCCACCAGCGGCCCGATACTGGCGCCAACGCCATAGGTCACCAGCAGCATCGCGGTCAGGGACACCCTTCGATCAGCTTCGACGTGGTCGTTGGAAAATGCCACCGCCAGCGGATAGAGGCAGAACTGCACCAGCGAACAGAAGAATCCCGCGACGAACAGCACCTCCAGCGGCACCGTCGGAAGAATTGCCAATGGCAGCGCACAGATCGTCAGGACCAGCGCAAAGCAGCGGATCAGCAGCGCCCGGTCATAACGGTCGGACAGCCACCCCAGCGGCCACTGCACCAACAGTCCGGCAAAGATGCAGCTACCCATGAACAGACCGACCTGCTCGGTCGACAGGCCCTGCTGAGAGGCATACAGGGGCGCCAGGCCATAGAACGAGCCGACGATCAACCCGGAACCCAGCACCGTACTCAATGACTGCGGCACACGCTTGATGAAGAAACGCGGCTCCATGGGCGCCGGATGCAGCGCCGCCGGGTGAATTCGCCGGGTCAGTGTCACCGGCACCAGGCACAAGGCGAAGCACAGCGCCACCAGCATCAACAGCTCAGGCCCCAGGGCCGGGTGCATGACCAGGATCAACTGGCCCAGCACCAGCCCCAGATAGGAGGCAATCATGTAGCCGCTGAACACCACGCCACGCTGCTTGGCGTCGGCCTGTTCGTTGAGCCAGCTCTCGATGACCATGTACTGGCACATCATCCCGAGGCCGACGATCATCCGCAGCACGATCCAGGCCGGCAGCCAGTCCACCAGGCCATGGCCCAGCACGGCCGCCCCGACAATCCCGGCGCAGGCCGAATAGGCGCGGATGTGGCCGACGCGGGCGATCAGCCGGTGGCCGATCTTGCCACCCAGAACCAGGCCGAAATAGTTGGCAGCCATCAGCGCACCAACCCAGAGGCTGTCCACATGGTCGGCGGCCAGGCGCAAGGCCAGGTAAGTACTCAAGAGGCCCGAGCCGATCAACATCATCAGCGAGGCGAAATAAAGCGCTCGAAAAGGTTTCCAGATTTGGCGCATCGGCGTTCCGAGCGGCTCCTTGAGGTGAGTAAGGGCTACCTGTTGAAGATAGCCCGAATGCGACGGTTCGTTATGCCTGGGCCGCGAGGACACGCCGCTCCCAGGGCGTGATTTCATCGAAGAAGCTGGTCAGTTCCAAGGTCTTGGAGGCGATGTAGCCTTCGATGAACTCCGTACCGAACAGTTCCTTCGCCAGATGACTACGCTTCAGACGCTCCAAGGCGGCATGCAAGGTACATGGCAGCGACAGATTATCCGGCACTTCGAATTCGCCCTGGATCGCCGCGCTCGGCTCCAGGTGATGTTCGATCCCATACAGCCCGGCGGCCAGGCTGGCAGCAATCGCCAGATAGGGGTTGGCATCGGCCCCCGGCAAGCGGTTCTCGACCCGCCGGGCCACTGGCGAGCTGGCGGGAATCCGCAACCCGGCCGAACGGTTGTCATGGGACCAACAGGCATTGTTCGGTGAGGCGAACGGGTGGCACAGGCGCTGGTAGGAATTCACATTCGGCGCGAACAACGCGGTGAAATCCGCCAGGCATGCCTGTTGCCCACCGATGAAGTGCCGGAAAGCGGCCGTCGGTTCGCCTGCCTCGTCGCTGAAGACGTTGCGACCGCTGTCCGCCTCGACGACGCTCTGGTGGATATGCATCGAGCTGCCCGGCGTGTGGGCCAGGGGCTTGGCCATGCAGACCACGGTCAGGCCGTGCTTGAGGGCCACTTCCTTGAGCAGGTGCTTGAACAGGAACGTCTGGTCGGCCAGCAACAGCGGATCGCCGTGCAGCAGATTGATCTCGAACTGGCTCACGCCCATTTCATGCATGAAGGTGTCGCGAGGCAGGCCCAGCGCCGCCATGCAGGCATAGACTTCACTGAAGAACGGGCGCAGGCCGTTGTTGGAGCAGACGCTGAACGCCGAATGGCCGTCTTCGCGACGCCCATCCAGGCCCATCGGCGGCTGGAACGGCTGGGTCGGGTCCGGGTTGGGGGCGAACACGAAGAATTCCAGTTCGGTCGCCACCACCGGGGCCAGGCCAAGGGCGGCATAACGAGCGACAACCGCCTTGAGCTGGCCGCGCGTCGAGAGCCGCGAGCTTTCACCGGTCAGCTCGTCGGCGTCGCAGATCGCCAGGGCGCGGGGCTGTTGGCTCCAGGGCAGGCGGTGGATCTGTTTCGGATCGGCCACCAACGCCAGGTCGCCGTCGTCGCTGCCGTAGAAACGCGACGGCGGATAACCGCCCATGATGCATTGCAGCAGCACGCCCCGCGCCAACTGCAGCCGCCGGCCTTCGAGGAAACCCTCAGCGGTCATTACCTTGCCCCGCGGCACGCCATTCAAATCCGGCGTGACACATTCAATCTCATCAATGCCCGTCAGTCGCTGCGCGAGTGAACGCTGGCCATCGGTCGTCATGACGCAATCCTTGTTATGTGCGAGCCGCGAACGGCAACCCGTACAAAATAGGCTTCAGCTGTTCGGAATATCAAGCACCCACAAAAATAAACTACAAGCCTTGGAATACATTGTGGGAGCGAGCCTGCTCGCGATGGCGATGTATCAGTCAACTCAATATTGGCTGAGCCGACGCCATCGCGAGCAGGCTCGCTCCCACAGGGAATTTGTGGTGCCAGGGATCTTTATGAAGGGCACGCTCAGGGCAGATAAAGCCGGAACACCCCACCACCCAACACACCGCCATTGGCAATCTCGGTGCGCCCGCTCACCCCGCCGCGCTGATGCAGCCCGGCGATCCGCGCGGCGAAGTACAGGCCCAGCCCGGTGCTGCCGCTGCTGTGGTTGATGCCCTGCACATACTCGGCCTGACGCTCGATCATCTCTGGCGGGTAACCTTCGCCGTCGTCGTTGATAGTCAGCACCAATTGCCCGGCCTCATCGCTGACACTGATCAGCAGCGCCTGGCGCGCATGGCGAATGGCGTTGTTGATGCAATTGTCGAGCACCGACGCCACCAGCTCACGGTCGAAAAAGCCCAAGGGGCTGAGCGGATCGACGTCATAGGTGACCATGATCCCGCGACTGCGGAACACATCCTGATGGCCGGCCAGTTGCGCCTCGATGAAGTCATCCAGCTCATGGTAGGCCGGGTGCAGCGGCAACTGGTTGACACCGAGCTTGTACAGCCCCAGCAGTTGCACCAGCAAACCATTGAGATGGGCGAACTCGAACTCGATGACGCCTTGCTCCGAGGTCTGGCGCTCGGCGTCGGGCAAGCGCTCGAGCCATTGCGTATGCGCCTGCATGAGCAAGGTCAGGGAGTTCTTCATGTCGTGCACGGTAGACGCGATCACCGTGGAAAAATCGAGGGCCTGTTCGCTGTCATTCATCGCCAAATGCCTTGCTTCGCAGTTTTTGATAACGCGCAAAACGCGCATCGGTGTCGGGCATCATGCCCACCAGTTTCAGGCAGGCGCGGCACTCCTGCAGCAGTTCCGACTCCACACTGGTGTCGGTGCCATGCAGCAGCGATTGCGCCATGTTCAGGGCAATACTGATGTTCTTCGGTTGCATCTTCAGGGCGCGGCGGAACAGCTCCCGCGCCTCCGGCAACGCGCCGGTCTTGTAGACCCGCACGCCTTCGCGGTTCAACTCGGCGGCGGCATTGCCCTGATTGAGGATGTTCGGGTCGTCGGTGAGCTTGGCGATGCCTTGCATCACCGTCGGGTCATCACCGTAGATTTCCGCGCAGTTCTTGAGCATCGACTCGCCGGCGCTGGTCTGGCCAAGCATTTGCAATTGCTTGGCCACCAGCAACGCAGCCTCGGCGCTCATGAACTGCTCCATGCCATCGAGACGCTGCAAGGCCTGTTCGGTGAGCTTCTCGGCGGTTTCGGCATCGTTGAGCAACAGGCTGGTGGCCTTCATCAGCCGCGCCCGAACCTGCAACCCCGGGTCGTTGAGGTTCTCCTTCGCCACGGCGCTGAGAGTCGTGTTGATCTCCAGCCGGGTGCGGGTGTCGAGGCCTTTTTCGCTGCCCTTGCTGATCAACGCATGGGCCAGGCCGAGGTTGCTTTCCGGGTCCTTGAAGCGCGACTGCGCGCCCTGCCCGACCGCCTGGCGATAGGCGCGGGAAGCCGTGTCATAGTCTTCGTTGGTCATCGCCAGCTTGCCCAACAACGATTGGCGGCGCACCGCCAGCGGCGACAGGCGCACCGCCTCTTCCAGCACGTGCTGCGCCTGTTTGGTGTCACCTTCGGCCACCAGCACGTCGGCCATGCCGTCGTACAACGCCGGCATCATTGGAAAGACTTTCAAGGCCTTTTCATAAACGGCCTTGGCCTGCCCCACCTGGCCACGCTTGAACATCAACTTGCCCAGCCCCACGTAGGCCCACGGCAACGGGCGATCCGCGATGATCGAGTTGTACAGTCGTTCAAGGGCCTCGTTCTGATTCAGGTCGCGCAACGCATCAGCCCGATAACGCAGGCACAACGGCCCGTAGCGCGGGTCCTGCTTGCACAAGGCGATGCAGGCATTGAGCACTTCCATCGGCTTGCCACGATCGAGGGCCTGCAGGATTGGCTTGAGCAGGGTCTTGCGCTGCTCGAGCCGCTCCAGCCGCTGGGCCAGGCCGGAGCGGTTGAACGGTTTGGTCAGGTACGCATCGGGCTCATGCTCCAAGGCACTGAGCACCATCGCCTGGCTGGTCTCGGCGGTCACCATGAGGAAAACACTTTCATGGCTGATCAACTTTTCGACCATCAGGTCTTCAAGCACCTGCTGGCCATTCTTGCGCCCATCGCCCAGGTGATAATCCTGCAAGATGAAGTCATAGCGTTTCTGCGAGCACATGCGCAGCGCCACTTCACCGGTGTCGGCGGTGTCCACGTCCTTGACGCCCAGCTCACGCAGCATGGAGCGGATCGAACTGCGAAAATCCGAGAAATCATCGACGATCAGAAAACTTTTTTGGTGGTACGCCAGCATCGAGGATGTCCAGGCAAGTAAGAAAATAACCCAATGGCATAACAACGAAACGCCGTGTCACAGCCCCGAAGCGCGCAGATGATAGCCACCAACCAGCAACGTTCAAGGGATTTCAGCAACCGCTTGGCCTGGCTGAGTCGTGACGCACATTGCGAGCCGAAACGCAGAAGACAACCGGGCTCATCGGGTTATCGGCAGGAGATGGCGTTCCGTTAAGGGGAAACGCGTGGCAGAAACCGAGTGCGAAGGATCAGCTAAACACAGAACCCGTGGCGAGGTTGTTGATCGTTCGGGAGATGGGGATGCGAGCAGGAAAAGTCAGCGGCAATTTCGCTAACCCATTGTTTATAATGGTGTCCCAGGGCAGGTTCGAACTGCCAACCTTCCCCTTAGGAGGGGGATGCTCTATCCAATTGAGCTACTGAGACACGAGTCGACCACGAGAGACGCGGTGCGCAGGACGGCGTGCATGTTAACGACCTGCCCTGCGTTTGTCATGTCGCCCATGGCTTTTTAAGTGTAGGCAAATAGTACTCCCTGTAAGGCTGACAGATCCTGGACGCCGAGCTTGGGCCGCCATTCATCTGTCCTGGCTCACTTATCCTAGTAAATCGGCCATTTGCCACTATCCTGTACAAGACAGGGACGGCACAGGTTTTTGTCCATTTCCGTTATCCGCCAGACGGTATGGCACATAGACACAATCCGACGGTCACAGATGCGAACCTGTTGTTTTTTACCAACCAGTCCGCATTTTTTGATGAAGGGTACTGGCAGAACGCCTTTACCCGGATCAGAATTTGTCACAGAATTGGCGCCAATGATCTGGCAATTTTGAGGCATGATGCGGGCCTCTTAACAATTCAGGTTGAACATTTGGCAATGGAGCTTGTCCTATCGACATCCTGCGGCCAATCCCGAGAACCGCTCCCCTGAACTAACCGGTTAAATATATGCGCCCATTGAAACAGGCAATTTATTCCAGCCGTACGGCTGACAAGTTCGTCGTACGTCTGCCAGACGGAATGCGGGAACGCATTGCCGAAGTGGCTCGCAATCATCACCGCAGCATGAACTCTGAAATCATCGCGCGTCTTGAGCAAAGCCTTATTCAGGAAGGCGCGTTGGGTGAAGAGTTGAGCATGCGCCTGGACAGCCCGGAGCTGTCATTGCATGAGCGCGAACTGCTTCAACGCTTCCGACAACTCTCCCATCGCCAGCAGAACGCCCTCGTTTCGCTGATTGCCCATGACGCAGAAATGGCCGCAGACGCGACCTGATAGCCCCCAAATACTCAAGCCAGCCTCGTGCTGGCTTTTTTTTGCCTGGCGTTTGGCCCAAACCTGCATTTCAAGCGCTCATCAGAGCCATCGAATCAGCACCACTGCTGATCCATGGCAGTGATGCTAAATTGATTCGCTAAAAGCATGGGCCCGGAGGCCTGCATGACAGGTCACGCATTCAAGATCCAAAGAATCCCAGGGTTGGGCGTGGACATCGTCGAAGCCGATTCAGATCGAACGTTTGTCCGGCATATGCACGAACATTTTGGCATTGGCTTGCTTGTGCGCGGGGCGCAACGTTCAGCCAGCGGCCGAGGCCAGGTAGAAGCAACGGCTGGCGACCTTATATCGGTCAATCCTGCCGAAGTGCATGACGGCGCGCCCATCGGAAACGGAACGCGTCGTTGGCAAATGCTGTATTTCGACCCGCCGCTGATTGCGCAGGCATTCAAGGATATGGCGAACGATGGGGGCAGCTGTGCCCAGGAATTCGCTTACCCGGTGCTGCAAAGCCCGCGTGCGGCAGCATTGTTCCGCACTTTGTACCAAGCCGTCGCTCAAGCCGAGGAGTTTGGCGATCACCTGAAGATCGAAGAAACGCTCGCGCTTTTGCTCGAACATTTGCTGGATCGCTCCATGCCGATAGCGTCTTTGCCGGAGGTCGCGGCAAACCGTGCGAAAGCCTTGATCGACGACGATCCACAGTCGTCCATGTCGCTTGCCCTGCTCGCCAGGGAGGCCGATTTAAGCCGCTTTCAACTGGTGCGCGCCTTCACCCGCCTGACCGGTTTGACACCCCACGCCTATCTGCTGCAACGACGCATCCACCGAACACGACAACTGATCGCTGCAGGCATGCCGCTGGCCGATGCGTCCCTGGCCAGCGGTTTCGCCGATCAGAGCCATATGACCCGATGCTTCGTGCGCAGCTTTGGATTTTCACCGGGCATGTACGCCCGGCAAGGACACCCGTAGCGACCTGCAATTTCGTTCAAGACGCTCCTCCTCACCGCTGGCAGGCTGGAGACTTCATAACTGCCAAGGTCGGCGTCGCATGAACCTCGATTTTTTTATCACTTCCCTGATCGTCGCAGCTTCGCCTGGCACTGGTGTGGTCTATACGGTTGCAGCTGGCCTGGCCCGGGGCTGGCGCGCGAGTGTGATAGCCGCATTGAGTTGCACCCTGGGGATCGTGCCGCACATGCTGGCAGCCATCACGGGCCTCGCTGCACTGCTGCACACCAGCCCACTGGCCTTCGAGATCATCAAGTACCTGGGCGTCGCTTACCTGCTGTGGATGGCATGGAGCACGCTCCAGAGCCATGGGGCATTGCATATTGATCCGCACAAGACTCCGCGCTCGAATGGCGCGGTGATTTTTTCGGGCATCTTGCTCAACCTGCTGAATCCAAAGCTGTCGATTTTTTTCCTGGCCTTTCTACCGCCATTTCTCGCGCCAGGAAAAACGGATGCCATGTGGCGCATGCTGCAACTGAGCTTCATCTTCATGGCGATCACCTTTGCCGTCTTCGTCATCTATGGCGTGTTCTGCGCATCGATGCGCCACCATGTTCTGGAGCGTCCATCCGTGTTGCAGTGGTTGCGCCGGCTATTCTCGGCAGCTTTTTTGTTACTGGCGGCGCGATTGGCGTTGATGCAGTGATGCGT
>NZ_MUOA01000030.1:0-53143 GCF_002001065.1 Pseudomonas sp. A25(2017)
CTGTGTCCGGCCAGTCGATTCTGTTGGCTTTTTTCATGCCTACCGCTTTGCCCACCCCCTGGTCAAAACGCCCAAAAAATAGAGCAAATTGGCATATTTCACTGCCAACCCCACCCCCCTAACCTAGATCCCAACAACCTCATCACCCGGATCAAGGACATAACAAAAATGACTGAATACAAACTGGCGCTGGTCGGCTTCGGCGGTGTGAACCGGGCATTGGCTCAGCTGATTGCCGAGCGCAACCAGCAGTGGAAAACCGAACTCGGCTTCACCCTGAAAATCGTCGGCGTGACCGACCTGTTCCTCGGTTCGGTGATGGACCGCCACGGCCTCGACGCCGCCTCGCTGGCCAAACTGCCCACCACCAAAGGCGCCATGGCCCAACTCCCCGGCGGCACCGTCGATGCCCTCAATGAAGCGGTGATCAAAGACTGCGGTGCCGACATCATCGCCGAAGCCACCTTCACCAACCCGGTGGACGGCGAGCCCGCCACCTCGTTCTGCCGCTGGGCCCTGGAGCGTGGCAAGCACGTGGTCACCACCAACAAAGGCCCCATCGCCCTGCACGGCGCCGAGCTCAAAGCCCTGGCCCAACGCAACAACGTCGCCTTCGAATACGAAGGCTCGGTCATGAGCGGCACCCCCGTCATTCGTCTCGCCAAACAATCCCTGGCCGGCAGCTCGATCACCGGTTTCGAAGGCATCCTCAACGGCACCTCCAACTTCGTCCTGACCTGCATGGAAGGCGGCCTCGGGTTTGCCGAAGCCGTCAGCCAGGCCCAAGCCCTGGGCTACGCCGAAGCCGACCCAACGGCAGACGTCGAAGGCCACGACGTGCGCCTCAAAGTGGTGATCCTCGCCAACGAACTGCTGGACGCCAAACTCACCGTCAACGACGTCACCTGCCGCGGCATCTCCGCCCTCAGCCTCGCCGACATCGAAAAAGCCCGCCACGACGGCGCCCGCTGGAAACTCATCGGCGCCGCCACCCGCCAGGCCGACGGCTCCATCAGCGCCAGCGTCGAACCGCGCCTGCTGAGCAACGACCACCCACTGGCGAGCATCAGCGGCGCCACCAACGCTGTGTCGTTCACCAGCGAACTGCTCGGCGCCGTCACCGTCTCCGGTCCGGGCGCAGGCCGCACCGAAACCGCCTTCGCACTGCTCTCGGACATCATCCACATCCACCAATCGGCAACCCGTAAACAGGAGCACAACCAGTGAACGTATCGCGCCTGGCCCTGGCGGTCGTCGAACCGCACATCGAAGTCCTCAACCCATTTGACGGCAGCATCGTCGGCACCGTCGCCGACGTGTGCGCCTCAGAAGTCCCACACCTGCTCGAGACCGGCCGCAGCGGCGCAAAAGCCTGCGCGGCACTCCCACGTCATCGCCGCGCCAGCATCCTCGAGCAAGCGGCACTGAACATCGAACGCGACGCCAAAGCCTTCGCCCGACTGATCGTCGACGAAGCCGGCAAGACCCTCAAACAGGCCGAAAAAGAAGTCAAACGCTGCGTCAACACCCTCAAGCTCTCCGCCGAAGAGGCCAAGCGCAACGCCGGCGAAATCGTGCCGTTCGACGCCTACGAAGGCGCCGAATCGCGCCAGGGCTGGTTCACCCGCGAACCCCTGGGCCTGATCGTCGCCATCACCCCCTACAACGACCCGCTGAACCTGGTCGCCCACAAACTCGGCCCAGCCATCGCCGGCGGCAACGCGGTGATCCTCAAACCGTCCGAGCTGGCGCCGTTGTCGGCGCTCAAACTGGTGTCGTACCTGATCGCCGCCGGTCTGCCTGAAACCGTGGTCACCGTCGCCACCGGCGGCGCCGAACTGGGCAAAGCCCTGGTCGCCGCCCGCGACGTGCGGATGATCTCCTTCACCGGCGGCTTCGTCACCGGCGAACAAATCGCCCGCACCGCCGGCCTGAAAAAACTCGCCATGGACCTCGGCGGCAACGCCCCCGTCATCGTCATGGGCGACTGCAACCTCGACGCCGCCGTCGACAGCTGCGTCTCCGGCGCCTTCTGGGCCGCCGGGCAAAACTGCATCGGCACCCAACGCCTGCTCATCCACGCACCGATCTACGCCGCCTTCCGCGAACGCTTCGTCAACCAGGCCCAAGCCCTCGTCGTCGGCAACCCACTGCTCGCCAACACCGACATCGGCCCGATGATCACCCAACAAGCCGCGCAAAACGCCGAACAGGTCGTCAACGAAGCCCTGCAACAAGGCGCCACCTTGCTCTGCGGCCACCGCCGCCAAGGCACCTGCTACGCCGCCACCGTCCTGGAGAATGTCGATCATTCCAGCCGACTCTGGCGCAACGAAGCCTTCGCCCCGGTGGTGGTGTTGCAGCCGTTCGACACGTTCGATGAAGCCATCGCGTTGGCGAACGAACCTGAATACGCCCTTCACGCCGGGATTTTCACCAACGACCTCAGCACCGCGATGAGCGCTGCCCGGCGAATTGAAGCGGGGGGCGTGATGATCAATGACTCGTCGGATTTCCGGTTCGATGCGATGCCGTTCGGCGGTTCCAAGTACGGCAGTTTGGGCAGGGAAGGGGTGCGCTTCGCGTACGAGGAAATGACCCAGCCGAAGGTGGTGTGTCTGAATACGTTGGGGTGAGGGGCGAGTCAGTCCGAAGGAGTGGCTTTACCTTTCATGTCGCAGAAATCAAAAAACAGCGACACGTTGTGTCAGCCCTCTGTGGAGGCGGGCTTGCTCACGAAAAGGTCAGTAAACCCAACCCCGCAACCAAGTCAAACCCTTGTGGGAGCAAGGCTTGCCCGCGATGAACGATAACGCGGTTCAGTTGCTACACCGCGGTGCAGCCATCGCGGGCAAGCCTTGCTCGCGATAGCGGCACACCAGTCAACACCACTAGCGCTGACTCACCACCTCACAAGCAGCTCACCAAGACCCGCTTCCCTCCATCTCGCCAACGGCGACAAATCAAAGCTTTTTGTTCGGCTCCCCACCCTGCATTGACCTCTGCGCAAAACCCGCAGCCTCAGTTAACCAATCCCCCTATGCACTGCTTCCACCCATTGCCCCATCACGCACGCTTTCCACCAAGCTGCGTTCAAAGCGCCGACCGTGCAGCCAACGTCGTCAATCTCCTCATGATCTAACTTCTTCAAACGTTCACGGCTGAAACGTATCAGCCCCAACAAAAACTCAAATTATGCACAAATGCATTTTTATGCTTGACCCGAATGCATAACCCCCTATAAGGTGGCTTCACTGTATGCACATACAGTATTTCTAAAGCATCATTTATTTGAATCCATTCATGGACGAGGTATTACCTTATGAAAACCACCACTGAAAAATTCGGTGTAACCCCCCATCAACCCAGCCTCTGGACCCGCGCCGACGCGTTGAAAGTCCGGGCAGATGACCCAACCACCACTCAACCACTGGTCAGCGCGGATTTCCCGACACTGAACAACGACGTGTTCATCTGGGACACCATGCCCCTGCGCGATTTGGACGGTAACGTGACGTCCGTCGATGGCTGGTCGGTGATCTTCACCCTGACGGCCGATCGTCATCCAAACGACCCGCAGTACCTCGACGAGGACGGCAACTACGACATCCTCCGCGATTGGAACGATCGCCACGGTCGGGCAAAGATGTATTACTGGTTTTCTCGTACCGGCAAGAACTGGGAATTCGGTGGTCGTGTGATGGCCGAAGGCGTTTCGCCGACCGCTCGCGAATGGGCCGGTACGCCGATCCTGTTGAACGACCGAGGTGAAGTGGATCTGTATTACACCGCCGTCACCCCAGGCGCGACCATCGTCAAGGTGCGTGGCCGGGTAGTGACCACTGAACACGGTGTCAGCATGGTCGGCTTCGAGAAGGTCAAGCCGCTGTTCGAGGCTGACGGCAAGATGTACCAGACCGAAGCACAAAACGCCTTCTGGGGTTTCCGCGACCCATGGCCTTTCCGCGACCCGAAAGACGGCAAGCTGTACATGCTGTTCGAGGGTAACGTGGCCGGTGAGCGCGGCTCGCACAAAGTAGGCGAGGCAGAAATCGGCGATGTGCCGCCGGGTTATGAAGATGTCGGTAACTCGCGCTTCCAGACCGCCTGCGTCGGCATCGCCGTGGCCCGCGACGCAGACGGTGACGACTGGGAAATGTTGCCGCCACTGCTGACCGCCGTCGGGGTAAACGACCAGACCGAGCGCCCGCACTTCGTGTTCCAGGATGGCAAGTACTACCTGTTCACGATTAGCCATACCTTCACCTATGCCGACGGTGTGACCGGGCCAGACGGCGTGTACGGTTTCGTCGCGGACTCGCTGTTCGGCCCTTACGTGCCGCTGAACGGTTCCGGCCTGGTGCTGGGCAACCCGTCCTCGCAGCCATTCCAGACCTACTCGCACTATGTAATGCCAAATGGCCTGGTGACCTCCTTCATCGACAGCGTACCGACCGACGAAACCGGCACGCAGATTCGTGTCGGTGGCACCGAGGCACCTACCGTGGGCATGAAAATAAAAGGGCTGCAGACGTTCGTGGTGGCCGAGTACGACTACGGTTACATCCCGCCGATGCTCGACGTTACCCTCAAGTAACAGCAACACCGGGGTTTCAGGCAGCGGGTTTGCGGTCGATGACAAAACCGTTGTGGATATGATCGAGATATCCCGCCTGATTTATTGCGACGTTGCTCGCAAGCCTCATTAAACAACGAGTCGTCACCCTCTTCGCGACTGGCTGCAAGGATGCAGCCGGTCGCGAATGCATTCCCCAGCGACGTACATACACAAGCTCTTCTGTGGGAGCGAGCTTGCTCGCGATAGCGGTGCATCAGCCACATTCCGGCCCGCTGTTTATCGTGACTCCACGAGACCAGCCACGACCGACATCACCTTGCGCCATTGCCTACAACTACGCCAGAATCCGCCGGCTTGTGCGTCTTGGAGGGCGTCGGTAGTTTGAGTCCTGTCACTGAGCATCAGTGATCGGGTTTAGTCGCCCGTCTCAACCTAAGGCGTACCAAGTCCCGTCGGACAGGCTGTGCTGTTCCTGTATTGATGGTGGCTGTGCGCAGGGCGCCCCCGGGCGCGCCGGGATTCTTAGGTTCACCGGTCGACTAACCTGCGCACAGCTGCCGCCCTCTCGTTTAGTCGCGAGGTGGTTGCAGCATCACTTAAGGAACCTAAGTCGATGGCAAAAATTACACCGAACCCTCCGACCACAGATGAGCATGTGTCTCGCGCTCAGTCTGCTCGTAACAATAAGCTTGATGACGCTGCCAACCGGGCGTTGGATTACTACCTGAAGCCTACGCCGAAGGAGGAAACGTCTGACAAGCCCAACACCATTTTCCGTATCGCACCTGATGTTGATTCGGAATGTCTGCTGGCCAATCTCAGCGAAAACCTGGCTTCGGCCAATGCCATGATCAGTGATTTGGCGTTTGGTCTTGAGGGATCACGACGGCATTTTGCGTTGGGGATTTTGCAGGTGATTGAGGTGAGTGAGCTGCTGGCGAATCGGGCTTTGGATATTGTTGAGGTGAGGTAGCAAGGGGCCGCGCTTACCCCGGGTATGAAAAAAAGGTCTTGCATGGCAAGACCTTTTTTGTAGGCGAGAGATTGGAATAAAGGCCCGTCAGGTTTAGGGACATCCAGGAATTCGTCGCTCAGTTTGTGCAACGAGGTGCTGCACTAATCACGAATCAAAAAACACGTAGCGTTGTGTCCCCAAGGCTACAGCAATAATAAAAATATAGATGTTTGATGCTCGAGGGCTACAAATGACCACCCTGTTTGATGTGGCCGAAATGCTGAAACAGGCTCGAGGTGAGGCCCGTTTGAGCCAGGAAGCCTTGGCCGGTCGCGCTGGTGTCTCACGTTCAACGGTGGCGCGTATGGAAACAATGGCTAAAGGGGATATGAGCGTCTCGGCCCTTGTCCGGTTATTGGAAGCGGCCGGATACGATTTGAAACTGGCGAAGGCAGGTCATGAACGCACGGTTGAGGACATCCTGGCCGAGCAGCGTTCCGGGGCGAGCGAGTCCTAGTCACTGACGTAAAGCCGATAGAGAAGTTGTGCAAGTACCTCTTGCACAATTTCACCAACCGCAGCGTCGCTCCTTGCTCGCGACGCGCCATGCTGGCCAACATAATTGACGCTGACGCACCGCATTCACGAGCAAACCCGCTCACGCCAGTCCTATGTTTGAAATGCCTGACGCAAGCTCCTCTGTGGGAGCGAGCTTGCTCGCGATAGCGGTGCATCAGCCACATTCCAGCCAGCTGTTTATCGTGACTCCACGAGACTAGCCACGACCGACATCACCTTGCGCCATTGCCTACAACTACGCCAGAATCCGCCGGCTTGTGCGCCCTTGGCCGCGTCGGTAGCTTTGATCCTGTCACTGCCCATCAGTGATCGGGTTTAGCAGCCCGTCGAGTTGAGTCGCATCAAGCTTCATCAGTCAGGTATTCCCATCCCTGCATTTGATGGTGGCTGTGCGTGGGGCGCCCTCGGGCGCGCCGATTTCTTAACTCGTCGGTCTGCTAACCCGCGTACAGCTGCCACCCACTCGTTTAGCAGCGAGAGGGTTGTGGCCTCACCAAAGAGAGTTAAGGCTATGGTCAAAATTACACCGAACCCTCCGACTGCAGATGAGCATGTGTCTCGCGCTCAGTCGGCTCGTAACAACAAGCTTGATGATGCTGCCAACCGGGCTTTGGATTACTACCTGAAGCCTACGCCGAAGAGCGAAACGTCCGACAAACCCAGTACCATCTTCCGTATCGCACCGGATGTTGATTCGGAGTGTCTGCTGGCCAATCTCAGTGAGAACCTGGCTTCGGCCAATGCCATGATCAGTGATTTGGCGTTTGGTCTTGAGGGATCACGACGGCATTTTGCGTTGGGGATTTTGCAGGTGATTGAGGTGAGTGAACTGTTGGCGAATCGGGCTTTGGATATTGTTGAGGTGAGGTAACAAGGGGCCGCGCTTACCCCAGGTATGAAGAAAGGTCTTGCTCGGCAAGACCTTTTGGTATCCGACAGCCCCCGAAGCGACGAGCTCTAATTGTGCAAGAGGTACTTGCACAATTGCGGAACGTCATCGAGGCGATGAACGCTGAGATTGTCCAACAACCTGTTGGATAATTGTCCAAGTCACGCGTTACCCCTAACGGGTCGCCATCTCTGGCCTGAAATTACTGGAGGTCAGCCGCTTCAGCGCGATATCAAGCGCCTGATCATCGAACAACTTGCTTTTGCGAGCCGCAGCACCCGCTCCGCCATCCCAATGCTTCAACGCCTCGCGCACGGCCGGCACGGTCGGGGAAATCCCTTCCTGGCTCAGCAACCAATCAACCGTCGCTAACAACTCCATGCCGAAAGGCGACTCAAACCCATCGATCAACTCGGCGGTACGCTCCAAGGCCTGGGCGTATTCCTTGGCTTCTGTTTGGAGATAAGTCTGTAGGAACGCTTTGCGCCCTTCGTCAAACCAGATCACGTCACTGATACCCGCATCGCTGATGCGCTTGTCACAATGCAGATAGCTTCCGTCCAGATTGTTGAGCAGATGCTCCAACTGGTTGGCATACGGCCCGTACTTATGAGCAACAAACTGAAGATTCAGAGGGTTCTGGGTGCTTGGCAGCTTTTCGATGGTGCGCTCAAGGAACCAGGCCAGTTTCTGAATCTCAAGCAGGCTGCATTCCATACCCAGAACCCAGTAGCGACGAACCAGCTCGGCAATCAGTGCGCGAGCCGGCGTGAGCTTTTCCACACCGTTACGCTTGGCGACGTTCAGATATTGGTTAGAAGGCTCGAACACCAGCACGTCGACATCCAGATCTCTTAAGACTTCAACAATCTGCTCGCGAATCTCTGGCCACTTCAAACCACCGTTGCCAGCCCCTAGCGGTGGAACCGCTACGGACTTCACATCGTTTTCGATCAGAAAGCGACGTAGATCGTGCAGACCTTCGGTTATCCACGCCATCTGCGAAGGTGAGCGCCAGTGACGTTTGGTCGGGAAGTTCACAATCCAGCGTGGCCCCTCCAGTTCGCTGACCGCCGTCACGTGAACCTTGCCCGTCTCCACTTCGCCAGCCTTGCAGGCAGCCAAGTACAGGCGGTAATTCTCCGTGAAGCGCTCTTTGAACATCAGCGCGATACCTTTACCCATCATACCCACGGTATTCACCGTGTTGACGAGGGCTTCGGTTTTGGCTTCTAGAAGGTTGCCTTGGGTAAAACGGATCATTGGAAATACCATCCCGGACGCGCATGGATAGGCAGCGCCAGGCCCCTGGCGGCCAAGTTCTGCTCTATGCGTTGTTTCATTACATCCGTGTAGCACATGATGCAAAGGAGTCCTGTAGTCGTTAGGCGATAGGACCTGCAACCAAGAGCACAACTGGACGCGGGGGGGGGGGGTAAATACCCACTCGTGATCCCAGGAAAAGTCTCGGCTTTTAGCATACATATAAAAATGCCCCTCCGAGCGAGGGGCAAATTAGACCGCGTTACTTTGGAAAACGCGCGATCCACTCATCGCACCGACTTTTTGAAGAAGCTCTAACTTGAAGCCTCTCGTCATCCGGCAAATCCACCACATTAAGTTCTTTCTGTCTCAACTCCTCGAGCCTCTTGTACTGAAGCTCCTGGATCTGCGAGCGAAGAGCATCACGCTCCATAGCAAGCTTACTTGCCAAGATTTTTTCTGTGGGGCGCCAAATTTCTAAAATCAAATAGCGATATCGAGGCCACTCATCTGGCTGCATTTCTAATCCGGGATGCACGATATCCCTGAAACTTGTATTCGTTGGCGCAATTGTTACTACACCATCTTGAATCGTCAGCTTACCCATGAAGATGTCTGCGATTCTGGTTATGTCAGAATCTTTCACTGGGGTGAAAAATTTATTAAGTTGAACAACATAATCCATGAAAAGTTCAGGCTGGGGCACCGTACAACCAGCCTCGACTGCCGCTTCCGTTGAGTCAATGAAGGTCATAAGAAGTGCAGTTTGAAAAGCTATGGTTGAAAAAACTTTTTCAATAAGCTCATCAGCCAGCTTCTGAAGTTGAAGTTGTGATGGGCTGGTTTTGAGCAGAGTTTTGAACTCGCCCGATTTGAGGTTTTCGTAAAAATTGGCTGAACGCTTGTCCTTAAGAGCTTTTATTACACCCTTACGCTGCTCATTTAATGTATCAATAGTATTTCGGGTGGCTTCGATTTCTGGTGCATCCCACTCAGAAGGATCATCTTTCATTTTTTGCGAAAGGTTTGACTCAAAATCCTCGAACGTCCGCGAAGTGCCTTGTCCATCGAAAAGCATAGACTTCAGCGCTGCCGACCCCGCCTGTCGATCCAACCATGTTGATTGATCAAGCACTGCTGTTTGGTGCGACTTGTAAGGGTGGAGCTCACCTAGCAAACTATTAACCAATGGTGCGAATATTTCGCTCCAGCTTTTTTTGAAAGCTACGGCTACTTTGTCAGAATAATTATCTCGCTTCGTTTCTTGTTGCTCTTGCTGGGAAAGCAAATCTTTTAATTGCAATCTCTCAATTGCGGCGGAAGCATCCTTCCTAGCGCCCATCCGTATTGAGTTCTTTTGGAGACCGGAAAGTCTATCTGAAAAAAAGAGAACTCTCTCGCAAATATAATAGAGATGCGAAACGCTCGTTATCGCTAATGGATTAGAGATGACGGATCGGTCGCGCTGATCTAACTCGACATTGTAAATTCTTAATGATGATGCAGAGCGAGTATTAGCAGATTTGATAATTGATAGTGTTTCGCGAAGGCATTCGGATGCCAGATCTTGGTCGTCAAGTAGTTTATTTCGAGAGTCAGAGACTTTTCGGGCATTTTTATTCAGTGTCAGAAATATTCTTCGAGCCGCACGAACTACATCTATATCACCCAAATTATCTTCGTCTAGATCGGGGAAAGTGCACAGCATTACGGGCAGTTGAATCGAGCGTGTATCAAACTTTTTAATTACCGACTCAGGCCAAACTTCATAATAATGCTTATATGGTTGTCTGGCAGCTTGCCCCCAAGCACCTTTGAGATTTCGATATAAGGCCAACAGGGCCATTGCCCGATGTTGTCCGTCGACAATGGCTAATGCCGAGTTTTGTGTCGATATACGAAGTTTTGCACCATCTGCTTTGTAACGTTGATTTTTTTTAGAGAGCTGTTCAAAACTAAAAACCTCTAAACCATCTTCGCCGCAAATCATTACTTCTTTTTGTACGTCAGGTTGGGATGGTGAAAATGGCTGGCTATTTGTCTTTACCTTTGGGTAATGCTTAGCAGGCCTCTTGCTGAGCCGTTCCAACGGAAGTACCACAGCCACAATAGGAGGAAACAACTTGATTAAGCCTGAGTTTCTATCCTCCAAAAGATAGGGGATAAGTTCCAAGGAAACCCTTGCGTCATCTATATCCCGCTGCATTATCTCATCAAAATCTAATTCATCTAGATTAAAGACCTCTCTAACAGGGGAAAGCTGATCAAGTAGCCTTTGATCTTTTGAAGAGAACTCATCCAGGCTCACATGAGTCAACAGGTACTTGACTTCTATTGACTTGTGATTGTTTTCTTTGTTGGAAACGGAAAACTCCCCTATAGTCCCATCCAGTTCTAAATCTAGCGCAGATTGTGTCTCGCCGATAAAAAGATCCATTTTAGTTCCTTCCGAAAATAGGGAAATTAATTCTATTCAAAACATTTTCAATATCGACATGTTCGTTGCTAATAGAGTTAACCAAGCGAACATGAACAAAAAGATTTGTTGGGTCAAATTGCCTGGCTACTACCTGCCGTGCAAAACCCGCATCGCCGTCAATCATTTCTTCAGTAGATTTTCGGCTTTTAGCATCTCTAAGTTTTTCTATAAGAGTTTTATGCTTCATCAGCCGCTCCCGTAAAGAGGTCGCCATTCCAATATAAAGAGGCGCAGTGAACGCAGGAGCGGCAACTGACAATGTTTCTGCAATGATCGCCAGTCTTGTAGGGTCGGCACACAGTCTTTCGACCAAGCTTTGTGATAGAGATGTCTGATGAGCGGCTTCGCCTACATACCTCGGCTTTAGCGGGCCGGAGACCGTAACCTGATAGTTATCTTCATGGTAACGTCGAAATATAAGTCTCTCTAATGCTTCAGTAACGTAAGCTCGCGGATCCTCTTCTCTTAGATTGAGCCGATTAACATTATCTGTAAAGTCGGCTAAATCCGCTGAGCCTATAAGAAGTTTTGCATACCAAGCATATACCCCAGATGCTTCAGGGGCAGTGCTTAACTCGCGCCAACCGTATCGATCAGCGTCGCCGCTCACTTGTGACATACTAAACACGCCCCCCCCCCTTCATCTAAGAAAAATAGGTCGTCGATATCAACCGGCCCCTCAGTAGCCTCTCTCAGAGGGTTCGGCTTACGCCGCAACCGTTCACGCTCCTTACGGGTGTTGAAATCAGAAACAATTTGGGACATTCGCTCAGGCTGTTCAAGTTCGACTAATGACTCCCCTTGACTCCATGTAAAAGGAGAACCACTATTAACTGCATTTTTCTCATATTCCTTTGCTTCTTCAAAACGGTCGGGATGGTTTTGCTTGAGATTTACCCATTCGATTTTTTGCTGAAAGAAGCAAAAAGTACAGCCGCTACGAGAGCGCCAGTCATAGTATTTTGGTAGCCCCAGCCCAGAAGCTTCCAGAATGTCAATGACTCCAGGCTTATCAACACCACCTTCTCTGAAGGGTAGTTTGACCACAAGATTATCTTCTCTTGCGATCATACCCTCACGATGTTCTTCATCAGCACGTATTGCCACATAGCTGTAAACTCTATCACCAGCTTTTAACCAGGGATGAATCCAATGTTTGAATGGGTCTAGCTTTAATTTTCGTGTGCACCATCGAGTATTAGGTGACGGCAAAAAATTATTGTATTGACGAAGCCAAAAATCAAAATCCCTATGAGGATTAAGCCGTTCAATTGGCTTGCCCAAAAATCCTTCCAGTCTGCCTAAAAACTCATACACTTCAGGGAGTTCTTTGCCTGTATCGGTAAAAAAGTATTGAATATTCAGATCAGGATAATGTTGGCTCATGTAAACGGCAAGCGCAGCACTATCCTTACCACCGGATAGCCCGAGGACATGATGATCAGTCATTTCGTTTTCTCCTGGCTCCGCTGACTCATAAGAAGCGCTCCAGCCTCGGCCAAAGCAGCGATAACAATATCTCGATTTTCGCTATGAGCCATGGCAAGCAAACGCTTCACAACATCGTCTACTGCTACAACATCGGTTTCTGCAATATCAACTGATCCAGTGGCATCTTGACCATGCTTAGCTCCAAACACCACACCAATGACCCTTCGCGATGCAGGTCTACCATGCAGAGGGGCCATGGCTTCTTCCTTCCTCAGCTCAATAGACCAAGAGCCAATCTGCGACAGGGCGGCATCTATATCGCGGTCTACCCACTGAGCTGGTGGCTTACTGGTCGCCAAGCTAATTATTTTCTCAACGCTGGCAGTATCGCCATTAAATGTTTCCAATCGAGTAGCGAACGCGTCGAGCAAAAAGTCACCGGTAATACCTTTAACGCCGGCCGCTCGCCTCTGCAGTTCTTCCACGCTTCTTCCCGAATGATCAAGTGCCGAGAACAGCTTTTCCTTAACCCGCTCCAGCATCGCTGGATAGGCTGATAAAAGCTCATCAGTGACGAGCTTCAACTTAGAAATTAGATCGTCAGAATCAAGGGCTCCGAGAACTGTCGGTAAATCCGCGAAAATTACTTTATGCGGATCATTAGCTTTAAGCAGCATAGCCCTAACGTCTTGAGCCATCTGAGATACAGATGTCGTTCTCCTAGTCCAAGCAGGTAAATTTACTACCATGCTCACTAAACCCCGAGCCGCATCTAACGGTTCAATGTCAGCCCCGTGCTGCGAAAAAATAGAAACCGTCTTAGCAATCGCCGAAACCAGCTTCAATTTGTCTTTGGATGCCTCAATAAACTGAAATTTGATTCTCTTTGGATCTTGGAGCCATTCATCCACAGCGGCTTCTGTAATATCTGGTGTGAACCCTTCGTCTATATACATTGCTAATGCGGAGCGATTGGCCAAGAAAAAAGCCAACGCTAGAACCGGCATCAGCCCTGAGCGAATACCATAGGGGGGCGCGCCCCAAAATTCATACAGGGAGGCAAGCGTGACTCTTTTTCCAGGTTGTAATAGATAACTCTCCGTATCCCACCATAGAGAGCTCATGTCGTCAGACTTGTAACCCGCCGCAGGGGCTCCAAAAGCCCAGCCCTCCCCTCTATTGGCATGCAAGCCTGTGCCCTGAAGGACTGTGTAGTAGAGACCCGCATCAGCGGGGTGACTGTTGTAACCTAAGTCTGCTTCGGACGTATGCGAAATCATCCGATATAAAAGATCTTTACGAGCCTTGCTTGAGTTGCTTGAGAGTTCCTCTCGATTAATTAACTCACTCAATATACGAGGGCTTTTGAAAAATATTTCTTTTGCAATCGCAGATGCCGTTATAGAAAGAGAGGCGGATTTTGCTCTCGCCTGGACCATTCCATTGTGATACCACTTCGAAAGACTGAACGCATCAGTCAACTCTTCCTCAAGTGAAGACCTAATTGCGGCAACTCTGCCTGTCAGCTCGCGCTTAGCTACGGAGTCTCCCTCCAACTCAGGTCTCGTCCGCATTACTCGCTCGGACGCAGCTAGTTCAAGACTTAAATCTGCGATTTTTTCTGCGTTCGCAGGAACTCCGAATAATAACGCCCGCTCGCTATGTTCTGAACTCAGCTTTTTCGCCGCCATATCAGCAGACTGAGTAGACTGACCAACTTCAGGCAAGCAAAGAAGAAATGCCCCCACACTGTTTCTCTCGGGCTTTAGCTTTTTTAAGTGCTCCCCAGCTTCAGATAAGCGAATTATCTGACGACTGAACCAACGCATCGTACCAGTTTCTTGGTACAACCGCTTAGCAAGTATGGGTTGAAGGTCGCTTAGGGCTGACACCTGAGAAAGTGCATAAGTGCCGATATCATATCTAGCCTGATTGACTGCCGCCTCGATATCGAAGTCACTGCCTGCGTAAACACCATAAGCTCCAAGATGTTTCCTTTCGATCAAAATTTTCCAGTTTACCAAGTCCCCAAGTGTCTTATGTATATCCGCTGAAGAGATCATTGGTATTGAAACTGAAAGCACTTTCTCCTCTGGCACAATCCCAGAGCCATTTCTAAACATCTCAATCAGAGCGACAACTTTCGTGAGCTCAACGTGTAGGGTTTCCCCCTTCGCCTCAGCCCGCTCAACAGCATCACAAGCGACTGCCCACCGATGACCATCGGGGGAGGCAATAATAGCCGGTTCTAAATTGGCTTTAAGATAGTCCCAGTAGCGCGCAGGTCCGTATGTGAGATTGTCGGAACAGTTTGTCCCCTCCAAGAACTCAAGAAAACCCAGTGGTTCTCTCGATGCCAAAAAGCCAAAGGTACTTCTTTCATTCTGACCGAATCGGCGCTTAGAGATTGGCCCCAAAAGAGCGGCAGTAATTGGATGTAGTGGCCAGCACTTCGTCAGCCCAGCACTCAGTCCATGCGGCGTACTTGGTCTTCTTGCTTTTATCGATTTAGCAATTACATCAGACTGAGCACGAGCCATTACTAGATGATCGTCCGTTGAAACCTCAATGGCCTTGCCGATAAGTTCAACGACTTCATCTGTGGCAGAAACTAGTGGTATGTCAATAAAGCGACCTTGGACTTTCGTCCAATCATCTTGCGATTGTCTTCCGAGCCTAGAAGCATATGCGTCAAAAGCCTGATGTAAAATACCGACAATAACAAGTTTTCCACTACTACGACTCGCTGCCTCCGCAAGCTCTTGAAAGATATAAATATCGTCGCCATCTTGGGCTGCGGCCTCTAGCAGCTTTCCCAACTCGTCGATAACTACAAGCACGCCTTGCGGATGGAGCTCAGCGGTGGAAAGAAGTTCACCTACAACATCATGAGACTTTTTCTTGGGTGGCGCTTCACCTTTGGCCTTCGCCAATGCACTGGAAAGCTCACTGACAATACTTGCCCGCTTTCCAACTAAGGGCACCACTACCCAACCATTTTCTCGAGCATCAAAAGCTTTATACACGACGCTATCGGGCGGCAGATCTAGGATGCTCTTTGCTTTTGCTCTAACTAATTCGTTAGCACCAACTAATGAACAAAGCATAAGAGCGAGGGATGATTTACCCCCTCCATATGGACCTGTCCATGTAAATGCTCGCTGCTTCGTTTCAGTCACCTGCCGAGCCATATTTTCAAGTAGCGCCCGTGCCGTGCCCTGGCACACATACCCAGACAGGGCATCATCACGACCTAGATCCGCATCTAAGCGAACAGAGCGAAGAAATTGCCGAGAAATATTAACTACGTCCGACAACTTATTAGCATTCGGCTCTGCATTCTGCTTAAGCTTTGGCATAGGCGGCCTTCAAAAATGTGTTTTTAGCTTTTTTAATATCGTTCAAGGCATTGCCCTGACGAGTAACCTGCCGGATGCCAGCCTGTTCCGTCCATAGCAACTGCCCCTTACTCAGCTGCTCTAGCCCCATAAGGCGATCAGCTACAGCATGCTCATCTAGCTTGAAGACTCGACCAGGAGAGCCATAGTCGTGAGCCACACGATCAAAGGCCATAACTGAACCGGACTGGCCCAAATTTTCCCAATAGTCGAGCAAGGCATACGCAAATACGCCATCAGGTAATGAGCGTTTGGCACCACGCCGAAATTCAAAGCTATCTTTGGTGTTTTGCTGAATTAAACCCAATTCGCCAAGAAGAGGCTCACTCATTTCCTCGGGTGAATCGCCACCAAGCCTGGGCACATAGCTTCTAATACAGCATTCGACATCTCTTTTCAGAGTTGCAAGTGAAATACGTAGATTGTGTTCAGAGATCATTCCCGATAAGGCATCAACAATGCTCTCGCGCTTAAAGACCTGCTGAACTACGTGGTTATAGATGAAGTACCATGTCGTGGTCTTTTCTGGGCTACTTGCGAGAAACCAATGCATGAGCCAAGTGGTCGCAGGCTGCTCAGCAAATGGGTCAAGCCCGGTTTCCGGATCAAACAGCATGTCTGCCAATTCAGTTGGCACGAATCCACCATCCGATTCTTCGATGATGTGACAGGCTGTAGCCCAAAACCTTATAGACGTGACCATATTTTTCCCCACCCCGAACCGAGCGATGGCGGAATCCTCAGAAAATACGGTTTTGGGCGCGGTAAGCCCGAGATTCCTAAAATAGGCAACAGCATCATAGGCCTTGCGTAGCCAAAGCTGACGAAGGGGGAAGGTCTCGTGACCCGAGAATTGGGGGCGTTGGTTAGGGCGTAATATGATCATAGGCACCAATACTATCCCAGACTGGATGGAGTCACCAGTCTGCTTAGGTAGAGATGGTACTGTATAAATACACAGATATTGAAGGGCGCGGGGTTTTTTTCTGACTCAGTCCTTTCGCGCTCTTGGTTTTCACAATGACGAACGCCATTAAATAGTTTTAGGCTATTGGTATTGGAATTAAAATAGCTTTTATTTATGCTGTGAGGCTACGGTGAGAGCGGTTTCAGGCATTCCCACATAGGTTATGGGTTGCCTGAGAGGCCATAACTTATATTCCTTCCTCGACCGTAAAAAGTAGCCATCACAGGAAAGCTCCTATCTCCAAAATTTACGCCCGGTTGGTTTGACGGCCAACCGTAGCCCATTTCCATCCTCATAGGTACCGGGTTCGGTCGGGTTTTCGATTCTCGGATGCGGTCGGATTATTTCAGACATTAAAAAGCCGGCTTATGGCCGGCTTCTCGTTGACTGATTCAGCTCGTTTTTGACAAACCTTACCAGCCTTCAAAACGTACATCCGGCTCTTGCGGCCGGCTGTGGGACTTGGTCAGAAAGTGATCTGCCTTGTCGGTGCGAGGCGTGGGCTCGCAAATGTGGGGCGGAGGATACGCGGGTTTGCTTTGGAATCCCAGTGGTAAGTGGTGTGGAATCATTGGGTTAGGGTGATCCAGGTAAAAAGCTGGGGGCTGCTTCGCAGCCCAGCGGGGATAAATCCCCTCGCCACAAAAGCTCCTCAACACAGGGAGCTCCTGCCACAGTTTTTCCGTCAGGGTGGGTTAGTCGAACACCGGCGGTCTCTGTTTGTTGAGGGTTGACCACCAGAACACCCAGCCGATCACGTGGATGTGTTGCGCGTCGATTTGTTCGGCGCTGAAGACCTCGTCGGGGTACGCAGCACTGTTGTGGCTGCGCAGGCGCAGTCGGTTGCCGGGGATTCTGTGCAGGTATTTGATGCGGAGCATGCCGTCGTGTTCTAGGGCATAAATTTGGCCGTCGACGATTTGGGTCAGGCCGCGGTCGATGGCGAGGGTGGAGCCGTCGGCGATGCGTTCGGCCATGCTGTCGCCGACCATGGTGATGCAGATGGCGTCGTTGGGGTTTATTTCCAGGGATTCGAGGTGGCTGCGGGGCAGGCGGATGGATTGGTCGGGGATTTCGACGATGTGGGTTTTGGTTTCGCCGGGGGCGATGGGGACTTCCTTGTAGAAGGGCAGTTCGATGTCCGTGGGTTCCACCACGCTGTAGACGCCATCGTTTTCGGCCGCCTCATAGGTGGTGCCGGGGCCGAGGCCCAATGGGGTTTGCGGGCCTTCGCCGCGGGCGAGCCATTCCGGGCTGACGGTCAGCAGGCTGGCGATGCTGTGGATGCGCCCGGGTGGGATGCCACGGTTGAACCAGTTGTTCACGTGTTGGGATTTCACGCCGTATAACTTCGCGAAGTCGGCGGAACGGATATTCGCTTCTTTTAGAAGGGCTCGGAAGCGGTCGCCACTGGAAAGTATTTTCATAAACGGAAAGTTTAGGGGCGACTGTGTTTTCGGCAATAAACAAGTCGTTCAAATATATAAGACAATCTTTCCGTTTGCGGGATCTGAAAGGTGCGGGCTAAACGTGCTTAAACGGTGTTAATACAGTGCTGTATTAGGAAGCATTAAGGCATAAAAAAACCCCGGGGCAAACCGGGGTTCTTTTTAAAGTTTGCTTCAGCCTTTGTAGGCGGCAGCCGACTTGATGATCGCTTCGCGGGCGGCGTCTGCACCGGCCCAGCCTTCGATCTTGACCCACTTGCCTTTTTCGAGATCTTTGTAGTTCGCGAAGAAGTGCTCGATCTGCTGGATCAGCAGCGGTGGCAGGTCGGTGTATTCCTTCACGTCGACGTACAGTTGCGACAGTTTGTCGTGTGGCACTGCGATGACTTTGGCATCGCCGCCCCCGTCGTCGGTCATGTTCAGGATGCCGACTGGACGGGCGCGGATGACCGAGCCTGGGGCCACTGGGTAAGGGGTCACGACCAGCACGTCGAGGGGGTCGCCGTCGTCGGCCAGGGTGTTGGGGATGTAACCGTAGTTGGCCGGGTAGAACATGGGGGTGGCCATGAAACGGTCAACGAACAGGCAATCGCTGTCTTTGTCGATTTCGTATTTGATCGGGGCGTGGTTGGCCGGGATTTCGATCGCGACGTAGATGTCGTTCGGCAGGTCTTTGCCAGCCGGAATCTTGCTGTAGCTCATTGGGCGGTGCCCCCGTTAGTTGACCAAATGACTGGTCGGATTGACCAAAAAGTGGCGGCGATTATAGGCATATTCAGCCGCTGTTGCCACGTTACCAGGGTCGTAGAGACCTTAGTATGACGCCTGATAGACCGGATCTTCGGCCTGAAGTTGCCGCAGCCGGGCCAATGGATCCTGGCGGTAGAACGCCTTGAGCTGTTCGTAGACCTTTGGATAGGCCTGGTGCAGCAGGTCTGGGGCGCTGAAGAAGTATTCGCTGGTGACGGCAAAGAACTCCGCCGGGTTTTCGGCGGCGTAGGGGTCGATGACGGTTTCTGCGTCGGGGTTGTGGTCGAGTTGGCGGTCGAGGTCGTCGAAGGCTTGCTGCATGGCTTCGGCCCAGTCGCTGACGCGCATGTCGGCGTGCAGCGGTGGCAGGCCGTTGGCGTCGCCGTTGAGCATGTCGAGTTTGTGCGCCAGTTCGTGGATCACCAGGTTGTAGCCGTCCCAGCCGCCGCTGGCCATCACGCCGTCCCAGGCCAGGATGATCGGGCCTTGGGGCCAGGCTTCGCCGCTGTGTTCGCCGTCCCATTCGTGCTCGATGCCGCTGGCGTCGCGGTAGCGCTGGGGGCTGAGGAAGTCGTCGGGGTAGAGGACGATTTCGTGGAAGCCCTGGTACCAGTTCAGCTCGCCGAGGTGCATCAGCGGCAATTGAGCCTGGGCGGCGAGCAGCAGGCGTTGTTCCTGGTGCAGTTCGACGCCGGGCAGGGCGCTGAGGTGTTTATCGTGCAGGAACAGGACGCACGCTTCTCGCAGCCATTGGTCCTCGGCGGCGCTGATGCCGTCGAGGAAGCTCAATTGCTGGCGCACCCGCTGCCAGGTGTCCTCGGCCACGGGGTGTTTGGCGAGGGTGCGTCGGCGGCGCCAGTTGCTCAGGGACCACATGGCGATCAGCGCGGGTGGGCTTTCGAGGCGCGCTGGCTCAGTTTGCTGCGCACCAGGCTGATGATCATCGGCAGCAGCGACAGCAGGATGATGCCCACCACCAGCAGCGACAGGTTTTGCTTGATGAAGGGCACGTTGCCGAAGAAGTAGCCGAGGGTCACCAGGCCGCCGACCCACAGGACGGTGCCGAGCACGCTGAAGCCGAAGAAGCGTGGGTAAGGCATTTTGCCGACGCCGGCGACGAAGGGGGCGAAGGTGCGGATGATCGGCAGGAAACGCGCCAGGGTCACGGTTTTGCCGCCGTGTTTGTCGTAGAAGTCGTGGGTTTGCTGCAGGTAGTCGCGGCGGAAGATTTTCGAGTCGGGGTTGCTGAACAGTTTCTCGCCAGCGGTGCGGCCGATGAGGTAGTTGGTGCTGTCGCCGAGGATCGCCGCGAGCATCAGCAGGCCGCCCAGCAGCACCGGGTCCATGGCGCCACCGGCGGCTACGGCGCCGGCGATGAACAGCAGGGAATCGCCCGGCAGGAAGGGTGTGACCACCAGGCCGGTTTCACAGAAGATCACCAGGAACAGGATGGCGTAGATCCAGGTCCCGTAGTTGGTCACCAGCATGTCGAGGTAGACGTCGAGATGCAGAATGAGGTCGAGGGGGTTGAAATCCATGCAAAGCACCTGTGGTGGCGGCCCGACTCGGCAGGCTTGTGGGACTGGCTTTGAGTATGGCTACAGAGTGTGTAGCTTTTTCTTACAAGCCGGGAAGAGCGGCATTATACGGCGAGGATTGTGAAGCGCGTGTTGAGTTTGTAGCGGGGGATTTCGGTGGTTTTGTGGGCGGTGGAGCACTTTGTGGGGGCGGGCTTGCTTGCGATGGCGGTGGAGCAGTCAGTATTGATGTTGCCTGGTGGATCGCTATCGCGAGCAAGCTTTGCTCCCACAGGGGCCTGCGGTGAACATTGGTTTTTGTGCATGCCTCAAAACCAGTGTGGGCTAGTCAGTATTGATGTTGCCTGACAGACCGCTATCGCGAGCAGGCTCGCTCCCACAGGGGGTTGTGGTGAACATTGGTTTTTGTGCGCGCCTCAGAACCATTGTGGGAGCGAGCTTGCTCGCGATGGCGGCGGGGCAGTCAGTATTGATGTTGCCTGACGGATCGCTATCGCGAGCAAGCTTTGCTCCCACAGGGGGTTGTGGTGAGCATTGGTTTTTTGTGCATGCCTCAAAACCAATGTGGGCTTGCTCGCGATGGCGGGGGGGCAGTCAGTATTGATGTTGCCTGACGGACCGCTATCGCGAGCAAGCTCGCTCCCACAGGGGGCCTGCGGTGAGCATTGGTTTTTGTGCATGCCTCAAAGCCAGTGTGGGGGCAAGCTTTGCTCCCACAGATCTAGCGGGTGTACGACCGGGAGAGCCAGGTCGGCTACTAGGCCGCCTCGCGGTGGACGTTGATCTTGGGGCCCCGTTAACCACGCTGGCCGAACGCAGGCATTGTGGAGTGGGCAACCCGGCATGGATGCCGGGATAGCCGCGCTGGGCCATGGATGGCCCTTCGCGGCGGGCCCACGGAGCAATGCCGGAGTGAGGGCATGCCGAGCCTAAGCGAGGCACCAAGTGGTGGGGCAGAAGCGCTTTGGTTACTTTCGCGCTTTTCGAAAGTGACCCGCCGTCAGGGCGGAACCCTAAGCCGCCGTTACCGCAGCAATGGATATGTCCCCGATCATTGCTCCGAACGGCTCAGATCCCGTCGCTGATCGGCAACACGTAGTTCTTGAACTCGGTGTCTTCCTTGAACCCAATCGACTCGTAGGTCTTCTGCGCCACTTCGTTGTTGCTGCTGGTGGAGACGCGCATGCGCACGGCGTTGGTTTCCTTGGCCATTTTTTTCGCGGTGCGAATCAGGTTGTCGGCCACCAGCTGGCGGCGGGCGTCTTCGGCGACGTAGATGTCGTTGAGGATCCACACGCGCTTGAGCGACAGCGACGAGAAGCTTGGGTAGAGCTGGCAAAAGCCCAGCAATTTGCTGTCGTCATCATCAGGCAAGGCCAGGTAAATCACCGACTCCTTGCGGCGCAGGCGTTTTTCGAGGAAGGCTCGGGACGAATCCGGGTAGGGCAGGGAGCCGTAGAATTCCCGGTATTTGACGAACAATGGGGTCAGCAGGTCCAGGTGTTCCAGGGTCGCTTGGATAATCCGCATGGTAGGTCTCGTCTGCAAAGGTCGACAGATATTCAGACAACAATGTCGCGCTGCCGTGCTTTTGATGCTGCCTGAAAGCGGATCAAAAACGCAATCGGATAAACGGATCAGTTTCGGGGCGGCGCCAGTAGGAAATTACCTTTCATATTGGCAGCGTTTTCCGAATCCAGAGTGTGAACCTGGGCTTCGTCCTTCAGATTGACCCCTGAAAGCTGCCGGCGACAGGCCTCGCGCATCAGGTAAATCAGGCGATGGGCCGCCATGCCGTAGCTCAGGCCTTCGAGGCGGACATTGGAGATGCAGTTGCGATACGCATCGGTCAGGCCGACCTTGGGGGCGTAGGTGAAATACAGCCCCAGGCTGTCGGGGGAGCTGAGGCCGGGGCGTTCGCCGATCAGGATCACTGACATTTTTGCGCCGAGCCGCTGCGCCACTTCATCGGCCACGGCGACGCGGCCTTGCTCCACTAAAACGATGGGCGACACAGACCAACCGTCAGCAGCGATCTGCTCTTCCAGCCGCGCCAGGAACGGCAAGGTATGGCGATGCACCGCCAGCGCCGACAGGCCGTCAGCCACGACGATGGCCAGATCCACGCCGCCAGGGTGGGCCGCCGCGTAATCCTGCAGGACCTGCGCTGAGGCGTCGTCGAGCCGTCGGCCCAGGTCCGGGCGCTGTAGATAACTGTGTCGGTCGGTCGCCGCGCTGTGGAGCAACAGGCTCTCGCGGCCGCGCTCGCTCAGTTGCGCGCGAATGCCCTGATGATCGAACGCCAGGTGCACCGCATCGCGGGCCTGGGCGTGGGCGAACTGGAAATCCAGTTGCGCCGAGGTCGGCAGGCTGGTGCCAGTGCGCCCCAGGGCGATGCGTGCCGGGGTGAGGTTGCGCAGATTCAACCAAGGGTTTTGTGGGTCGACAGGTTTTTTATCCATGGGCAGTTCTCTCATCCCAAATGCGCGAGGGCGTGACGGAACGCCGGTGGCAGGTTGTCGCCGAACCGCACCCGGCCATCGGCCTGGGTGAAGATGCCCATGTTCGCCAGCCACGTTTCGAATTCCGGCGCCGGCTTCAGGCCCAGGGTCTGGCGGGCGTAGAGGGCGTCGTGGAACGAGGTGGTCTGGTAGTTGAGCATGATGTCGTCGGAGCCGGGGATGCCCATGATGAAGTTGATCCCGGCCACGCCCAGCAGGGTCAGCAGGGTGTCCATGTCGTCCTGGTCGGCTTCGGCGTGGTTGGTGTAGCAGATGTCGCAACCCATCGGCACGCCCAGCAACTTGCCGCAGAAGTGGTCTTCGAGGCCGGCGCGGATGATCTGTTTGCCGTTGTACAGGTACTCGGGGCCGATGAATCCTACAACCGTATTCACCAGAAACGGGTTGAAATGTCGCGCCACGGCGTAGGCCCGGGTCTCGCAGGTCTGTTGATCGACGCCGTGGTGGGCGTTGGCTGACAGCGCGCTGCCCTGGCCGGTTTCGAAATACATCAGGTTGTTGCCCAAGGTGCCGCGATTCAGGCTGAGCCCGGCGTCGTAGCCTTCTTTCAAGACGCTCAGGCTGATGCCGAAACTGGCGTTGGCCGCTTCGGTGCCGGCGATGGACTGGAACACCAGGTCCAGGGGCACGCCGCGGTTCGCTGCTTCGATGGAGGTGGTGACGTGGGTCAGCACGCAGCCCTGGGTGGGAATGTCGTAGCGCTGGATGATGGCGTCGAGCATTTCCAGCATCGCGCAGATCGAGGCGGTGCTGTCGGTGGCCGGGTTGATGCCGATCATGGCGTCGCCGTTGCCGTAGAGCAGGCCGTCGAGGATGCTCGCGGCGATGCCGGCCGGTTCGTCGGTGGGGTGGTTGGGTTGCAGGCGGGTGGACAGGCGCCCGCGCAGGCCGAGGGTGCCGCGGAATTTGGTGACCACGCGGATTTTCTGCGCCACCAGCACCAGGTCTTGCACGCGCATGATCTTCGACACGGCGGCGACCATTTCCGGCGTCAGGCCGGGGGCCAGCGCCCGCAGGCTCTGTTCATCGGCGGCGTCGCTGAGCAGCCAATCGCGAAAACCGCCGACGGTGAGGTGGCTGACGGTGGCGAAAGCTTGTTTATCGTGAGTGTCGACGATCAGCCGGGTGACTTCGTCGACCTCGTAAGGAATCAGCATTTCTTGCAGGAAATGGCTGAGGGGCAGGTCGGCCAGCGCCATTTGCGCGGCCACGCGCTCACCATCGTTGAGCGCCGCGACCTCGGCCAGAAAATCCCCGGAACGCGCCGGGCTGGCCTTGGCCATCAGGTCTTTGAGGCTGTCGAAGCGGTAGGTCTGGGCGCCGACGGAATGGGCGAATGCGGCCATGGGGCGGTGTCCTCCTGGTTCTCTAAATACTCAAATACACCGTAGATCCAACTCTGTGGAAGAACCCAGTGGGAGAGCTCAGTGGGAGAACCCAGTGAGAGAGCCCAGTGGGAGAACCTTGTGGGAGCAAAGCTTGCTCGCGATAGCGGAGTGTCAGAAAAGTATTCTCCACTGATACACCGCTATCGCGAGCAAGCTTTGCTCCCACAGAGCCTCCCACAGAGCCTCCCACAGAGCCCCTCCCACAGAGCCCCTCCCACAGAGTCCTTCCCACAGAGTCCTTCCCAAGAGTTTTCCTACACAGGAAGGGAGCTGCGTGCACTTTTAAATAGCAGGCACCAGGCCCTCGGCCCGGTGCCGGTGCAACTTCAGATACCTGTGAGCATAGCGTCCGCCGGTGCATCGGAGCGTTGCTTGGCGGTCAGTTGGAAATACAGGTAGCCAACAATCATGAAACCGAGGAACACCAGCCCGATCACGGTGTTGAACCACGCCATCGCCACCAGGCACACCACCGCCAGGAACAGCGCAATGCCCGGCACGATCGGGTAGCCCGGCGCGCGGAAGGTGCGTTCCAGGTTCGGTTCGGTCTTACGCAATCTGAACAGGCTGAGCATGCTGATGATGTACATCACGATGGCGCCGAACACCGACATGGTGATCATCGCCGCCGTCAGGCTCATGCCTTGCAGGTTGACCAGGCCATCGCTGTAGATCGCCGCGATGCCGATGACGCCGCCGGCCAGGATCGCCCGGTGCGGGGTCTGGAAGCGCGACAGTTTCGCCAGGCCACGGGGCAGGTAACCGGCCCGGGCCAAGGCGAAGAATTGCCGCGAGTAGCCGAGGATGATCCCGTGGAAGCTCGCCACCAGGCCGAACAGGCCGATCCACACCAGCATGTGCATCCACGTTGAATCGTTGCCGACCACGGCCTTCATGGCCTGGGGCAGCGGGTCGTTGATGTTCGACAGTTGGCGCCAGTCACCCACGCCGCCGGCCATGATCATCACGCCGATGGCCAGGAACACCAGGGTCAGGATGCCGCTGACGTAAGCGCGGGGGATCGTGCGTTTCGGGTCCTTGGCTTCTTCGGCGGCCATGGCCGCGCCTTCGATGGCGAGGAAGAACCAGATCGCGAAGGGGATCGCGGCAAAAATGCCCGGGATCGAGGCGAGGCTGAACTCATTGGAGCCGGCCCAGCCGTTGAGCACGAAGTTACTGAAGCTGAAGCCCGGCGCGACCACGCCCATGAACACCAGCAACTCGGCGACCGCCAGCACGGTGACCACCAGCTCGAACGCAGCGGCGATGCTGACGCCGAGGATGTTCAGGGTCATAAATATGATGTACGCGCCGACCGCCGCGAGCTTGGGGTCCAGCTCGGGGAATTGCACGTTGAGGTAGGCGCCAATCGCCATGGCGATGGCCGGGGGCGCAAAGACGAATTCGATCAGGGTGGCGATCCCGGCGATCAATCCGCCTTTCTCGCCAAAGGCCCGTCGGCTATAGGCAAAAGGCCCGCCGGCGTGAGGAATTGCGGTGGTCAGTTCGGTGAAACTGAAGATGAAACAGGTGTACATCAACGCCACCATGAGGGCGGTGACGAGAAACCCGAGGGTCCCTGCGGTGCCCCAGCCGTAGCTCCAGCCGAAGTATTCGCCGGAAATCACCAGACCGACGGCGATGCCCCATAAATGCAGGGTGCCGAGTGTGGGTTTGAGTTGAGTGGTAGAAGTCATAAGTCCTCTCTGTCTTTTTTATTGTTTGATCTGCTGGACTTTCGGGATTGCTGTGGAGCGGGCACGCAAGGCTCATGCCAGAGCGGTGGGGCATTGATTCTGTGTGTGAGTGAGGACGCCTTCGCGAGCAAGCCCGCTCCCACAGGAGAGTTGGGCCAGCCGAAACTGGAGCGCCATCCACAAATCCTGTGTGGGAGCGGGCTTGCTCGCGAAAGCTATCTAAAGGACGAAACAGAACAACCTGTCTCGCCCGGTTTCCTTAGAAGAACCCCAACGGATTGATGTCATAGCTCACCAGCAAATTCTTGGTCTGCTGGTAATGGTCGAGCATCATCTTGTGCGTCTCACGACCCACGCCGGACTTCTTGTAGCCACCGAACGCGGCGTGCGCCGGGTACAGGTGGTAGCAGTTGGTCCAGACGCGACCGGCCTTGATCGCCCGGCCCATGCGGTAGGCGCGGTTGATGTCGCGGGTCCAGAGGCCGGCGCCGAGGCCGAACTCGGTGTCGTTGGCGATCGCCAGGGCTTCGGCTTCGTCCTTGAAGGTGGTGATGCTCACCACTGGGCCAAAGATTTCTTCCTGGAACACGCGCATTTTGTTGGTGCCCTTGAGCAGGGTCGGCTGGATGTAATACCCGGTCGCCAGGTTGCCCTCGAGTTTTTCCACCTTGCCACCGGTCAGCAGCTCGGCGCCTTCGCCCTTGGCGATTTCCAGGTACGAAAGAATCTTGTCGAATTGCTGCTCGGACGCCTGGGCGCCGACCATGGTCTCGGTGTCCAGCGGGTCGCCGCGTTTGATCTGCAGGACTTTCTTCATCACCACTTGCATGAATTCGTCGTAGATCGACTCCTGCACCAGGGCGCGGGATGGGCAGGTACAGACTTCGCCCTGGTTGAAGAACGCCAGCACCAGGCCTTCGGCGGCTTTTTCAATGAAGCTCGGCTCGGCTTGCATGATGTCTTCGAAGAAAATGTTCGGCGATTTGCCGCCCAGTTCTACGGTAGACGGGATGATGTTCTCGGCGGCGCATTTCATGATGTGCGAGCCCACCGGGGTGGAACCGGTGAAGGCGATCTTGGCGATGCGCTTGCTGGTGGCGAGGGCTTCGCCGGCTTCTTTGCCGAAACCTTGCACCACGTTCAGCACGCCAGGCGGCAGCAGGTCGCCGATCAGCTCCATGAGCACGCAGATGCCCAGCGGCGTTTGCTCGGCCGGCTTGAGCACCACGCAGTTACCGGCGGCCAGGGCCGGGGCGAGTTTCCAGGCGGCCATCAGCAGCGGGAAGTTCCACGGGATGATCTGCCCGACCACGCCCAGCGGTTCATGGATGTGGTAGGCCACGGTGTTGCCGTCGATCTCGGCGGCGCTGCCTTCCTGGGCCCGCAGGCAACCGGCGAAGTAGCGGAAGTGGTCGGCGGCCAGGGGGATGTCGGCGTTGAGGGTTTCGCGCACGGCCTTGCCGTTGTCCCAGGATTCGGTGATCGCCAGGACTTCGAGGTTGGCTTCGATGCGGTCGGCGATTTTCAACAGGACCAGCGAACGCGCCTGGGCCGACGTGGCACCCCAGGCATCCGCGGCAGCGTGGGCGGCGTCCAGGGCTTTTTCGATGTCTTCGGCCGTGGAGCGCGGGAATTCGGCAATGGGCTGGCCATTGACCGGGGACGTATTGGTGAAGTACTGACCTTTGACAGGCGCGACGAATTCGCCGCCGATGTAGTTACCGTATTTAGCCTTGAACGAAACGATAGCGCCTTCAGTACCGGGGTGAGCGTAACGCATGATGAGTTCTCCTTGGCTTTTGTGCTTATTGGGGAGCCGCGCAAAAACGCGCTGGTACTTAAGCCTAGAGCAAAGGTCGGGCCATTGCCTTGCAGGGCCCGTAAATCAAGACTTTAGGAGGAGTTGGTCGGACAAACGGAGGGGCTGTGTCGCGGTTGCGATACGCGGGGTGTGACAGTTTGTGCCAGATGCGAGACAGTCTGTGACCGGCAGGTCGCGCCAGCATTGCAAAGGTGGTTGGGCTGGAGGATGCTGGACATTCAGCACAGCTCCTGCGGGAACAAAGGTCTGTGGGGGTAAGGTCTGTGGGAGCAAGGCTTGCCCGCGATAGCCTCGACGCGGTTCAACTGACCTGCGCGTCATCGTTCATCGCGGGCAAGCCTTGCTCCCACAGGGGCCAGGTTCGACAGTTGCTCCAGCAGGCCGCAACCTTTGGGGAGAATAATAAGAACATGCACAGCAACCATTTGAGTCGCCATGCCCAGCAAGTCCTGACGGTCACCCAGGGCAAGGCCCATTTGCAGGGGCCTGGCAGCGATCCGTCGATTGCCCGTTCCTGGCTGCGCTGCCTCGAGGACTATCACCTCGACCCGGCCCAGAACCTGGCGCCGACGGTGCTCGAACATGGCCGGGTGCTGGAAAGCCGCGAGCGCTTGCAACAGGTGCTGCACATCGCCGGCAATGAAATGACCAGCCTGCACCAGCAACTCTCCGGCGCCGGCCACGCGGTGCTGCTCACCGACGCCCGAGGCGTGATCCTCAACTGCGTCACCGCCCCCAGCGAACGGAAGATTTTCGAACGGGCCGGCCTCTGGCTCGGCGCCGATTGGAGCGAAGCCTGCGAAGGCACCAACGGCATCGGCACCTGCCTGGTGGAACGCCAGGCCCTGACCATCCACCAGGAAGAACATTTTCGTGGCCGCCACACCGGCCTGACCTGCTCGGCCAGCCCGGTCTTCGACCCCCAGGGCGAACTGCTGGCGGTGCTCGACGTGTCGTCGGCCCGGCCGGACGTGTCGCGCCAGAGCCAGTTCCACACCATGGCCCTGGTCAATCTCTCGGCGAAGATGATCGAGAGCTGCTATTTCCTCCGTTGCTTCGACAATCAATGGCTGCTGCGCTTTCACTTGCAGGCCGAGTCCGTAGGGCTGTTCAGCGAAGGCTTGCTGGCGTTCGACGGCGAAGGGCGGATCAGCGCCGTCAACCAGAGCGCGCTGAACCTCTTGGGGCATATTCGCGGCGGCTTGCTGGGCCAGCGGGTGGAGGACTTTTTCGACTGTTCGTTGGACGAATTACTTGGCCGCGCGAGTGTAAGTGCCAGTGCGAGCTGGCCGCTGCGCACCCGTGACGGTCGGCATTTGTTCGCCGTGTTGCGTGGTCAGCCGCGCAGTGTGCCGGTGCCGGTTGCGCCGCTGCTCAAGGCCATCGAGCCCGCTCGCCTGCCAGGCATCTGCCTGGGGGATGCGGCGTTGCAGGAGCATTTTCGCAAGGCGCTGCGGGTGTTCGAGCGCGATGTGCCGCTGCTGATCCAGGGCGAAACCGGCTCCGGCAAGGAGGCGTTCGCCAAGGCCGTGCACCACGCCAGCCAGCGCGCCGGCAAGCATTTTGTCGCCCTCAACTGCGCGGCCATCCCGGAAAGCCTGATTGAGAGCGAGCTGTTCGGTTATCGCGGCGGCAGCTTCACCGGCGCGCGCAAGGAAGGCATGCGTGGCAAGTTGCAACAGGCTGACGGCGGCACGCTGTTCCTCGATGAAATCGGCGACATGCCCCTGGCCCTGCAGACCCGTTTGCTGCGGGTGCTGGAAGACCGCCAGGTGGTGCCCATCGGCGGCGAGCCCGAGGCGGTGAACGTGCGCATCATCAGCGCCACCCACCGGCAGTTGCTGGAGCGGGTGCAGGACGGCAGTTTTCGCGAGGATTTGTACTACCGCCTCAACGGCCTGGAAATCCCGCTGCCGGCGTTGCGCGAACGCAGCGACAAGTCGCAGTTGCTGGATTTCCTCTTGGCTGAAGAGAGTGGGGCTGAGACGGTGTCCATCGACGAACCGGCGCGCCAGGCGTTGCTGGCGTTCGACTGGCCGGGCAACGTGCGGCAACTGCGCAATGTGCTGCGAACCCTTGCCGCGCTGTGCGATGGCGGGCGGATCGGGTTGGAGGACTTGCCAGCCATGATCCGCCAGCGTCCGTCGATTGCGCTGGTTGAAACGGTAGCGGAGCGGCCGCTGGCGGATGCCGAGCGCCTGGCGCTGCTCGATGCACTGGAGCGCCAGCGCTGGCACATGACCCACACGGCCGAACAACTGGGGATCAGCCGCAATACCCTTTACCGCAAGCTGCGTAAACACGCGATTGCCCGATAAAGCACTGACTGCCTTTGTGGCGAGGGGATTTATCCCCGCTGGGCTGCGCAGCAGCCCTAAAGCAGTGAGCTCAATCTTACTGGCACGCCGAGTTACCTGGTTTAGGGGCCGCTGCGCAGCCCAACGGGGATAAATCCCCTCGCCACAAAAGCCAGCTTGTACATTTATTTGTGGGAGCGAGCTTGCTCGCGATGACGTCGGCACATTCAATATCGCTGCAAGCTGATCCACCGCTATCGCGGGCAAGCCTTGCTCCCACAGAAGGCCGTCTGTGCACCGGGGGCTCAAACACAAGGTGCGATTTCCCCCTCCCTACGCTAACCTGCGGCCATGTTTTACGAGGTCGACTATGCACATCCATATTCTCGGTATTTGCGGCACTTTCATGGGTTCGATGGCGGTCCTGGCCAAGGAGCTGGGTCATCACGTGACCGGCTCCGACGCCAACGTCTACCCGCCGATGAGCACTCAGCTGGAAGCTCAGGGCATCGAACTGACCCAAGGTTATGACCCGGCGCAACTGGACCCGGCGCCGGACCTGGTGGTCATCGGCAACGCCATGTCCCGTGGCAACCCGGCGGTGGAGTACGTGCTCAATAAGGGCCTGCCGTACGTGTCCGGGCCGCAGTGGCTGGCCGATCACGTGTTGCAGGGCCGTTGGGTCCTCGCTGTGGCCGGTACCCACGGCAAGACCACCACCAGCAGCATGCTCGCCTGGGTCCTGGAGCACGCGGGCATGAGCCCGGGTTTCCTGATCGGTGGCGTGCCGCAGAATTTCTCGGTGTCGGCGCGCCTGGGTGGCACGCCGTTCTTCGTGATCGAGGCCGACGAATACGACAGCGCGTTTTTCGACAAGCGCTCGAAATTCGTCCACTACCGTCCCCGCACCGCGATCCTCAATAACCTTGAGTTCGATCATGCGGACATCTTCCCCGATCTGCCGGCCATCGAGCGGCAGTTCCACCATTTGGTGCGCATCATCCCCAGCGAGGGCCTGGTGATTCACCCGACCACCGAGCCGGCCTTGCAACGTGTGATCGAGATGGGTTGCTGGACCCCGGTGCAAACCACCGGTGCGGGTGGGCAGTGGCAGGTGAAGTTGCTCAAGGATGACGGTTCGCAGTTCGAAGTCATGTTCGAAGGCCAGTCCCAAGGCGTGGTCGAGTGGGACATGACCGGCCAGCACAACGTCGCCAACGCCCTGGCGACCTTGGCGGCGGCCCGGCATGTCGGCGTGGTGCCGTCCATGGGCATTGCCGCGTTGAGCGCGTTCAAGAGCGTGAAGCGGCGGATGGAGAAGGTCGCCGAAGTGCGCGGCATCACCATCTATGACGACTTCGCCCACCACCCGACCGCCATCGCCACTACCCTCGACGGTTTGCGCAAGCGCATCGGCGATGCGCCGCTGATCGCGATCATCGAGCCGCGTTCCAATTCCATGAAGCTCGGCGCGCACCGTGACGGCCTGCCGGAAAGCGTGGTCGATGCCGACCAGGTGATCTGGTACGCGCCGACCAACCTCGGCTGGGACCTCGGCGCCACCGCCGCGCTGTGCACGGTGCCGTCGATTGTCAGCGATTCCCTGGAAGGCATCATCGAGCGCGTGAAGAGCCAGGCCCAGCCCGGCACCCACGTGGTGATCATGAGCAACGGCGGCTTCGGCGGCCTGCACGGCAAACTCGCCGAGGCGCTGAAATGAGCAATGGTCCGGAGCGCATCACGCTGGCGATGACCGGTGCGTCCGGCGCCCAGTACGGCTTGCGCCTGCTCGATTGCCTGGTGCGAGAAGACCGTGAGGTGCATTTCCTGATCTCCAAGGCCGCGCAGCTGGTGATGGCCACCGAGACCGACGTGACCCTGCCGTCCAAGACCCAGATGATGCAAGCCTTCCTCACCGAATACACCGGTGCGGCGGCGGGGCAGATTCGCGTGTATGGCAAGGAAGACTGGATGTCGCCAGTGGCCTCGGGCTCCGGCGCGCCGGCCGCCATGGTGGTGGTGCCGTGTTCCACCGGGACGCTGTCGGCGATTGCCACCGGGGCCTGCAACAACCTGATCGAGCGGGCGGCGGACGTCACGCTCAAGGAGCGCCGCCAGTTGATCCTGGTGCCGCGGGAAGCGCCGTATTCGAGCATTCACCTGGAGCACATGCTCAAGCTGTCGAACATGGGCGTGACGATCCTGCCGGCCTCGCCGGGTTTCTATCACCAGCCGCAGACCATTGATGACCTGATCGATTTCGTGGTCGCGCGGATCCTCAATCTGCTGAACATCCCTCAAGACATGCTGCCTCGTTGGGGCGAGCACCATTTGAGCAGTGATGAATAAGCTGCTGATCGTGCTGCTGGCGCTGCAACTGACCGGCTGCGCCACCGCCCGCACCCTCGACGCCGCCAAGCCGGGGGCGCCGGTGGTGTATGCGGGCACGCGCCTGGATCTGTACGCCCTCAACGGTGGTTGCTGCGCCAAGGACCGCTTTGGTGCCGAGGCACCGCGTTACCCGGGGCTCGATCTGCCGGGCAGTGCGCTGCTCGATACCTTGTTGTTGCCGTTGTCGTTGTTTACGGCGATAGGTGTGGGGTTTCAGGCTACAGGTGGGTTGTAAAAGATCTAACTGTGTTGAAGGATCTATCTGTGGCGAGGGGATTTATCCCCGCTGGGCTGCGAAGCAGTCCCCAAAGACTGGGCTATTACCCCTGGCAGCTGCATGACACTTTGGGCCATTTGGGGGCCGCTTCGCAGCCCAGCGGGGATAAATCCCCTCGCCACAATGATCGCGCTGTCCCAGATGTCACTTTATTTGCCGAGCTTACGCAACTCATCCGACTCCACCACCCGCACCCCATCCTGCTCTTCCAGCGCCAGACGCCACATGGCGCGGGCCAGTTGGCAGGCTTCGATGCCGTGGTACTTGCCCGGGATCAGCTTCGACAGCGGTCCGGCCAGTTGCTCGGCCAGGCGCGGTTCAACCCGGTCGCCCAGCAGCAGGGAAGGCCGGCAAATGGTCAGTTGCGGCCAGCCCTGGGCCTTGAGTGCCGCCTCCATTTCACCTTTGACCCGGTTGTAGAAGATCGATGACTTGGCGTCGGCCCCCAGCGCGCTGATCACCACCAGGTGCCGTGCGCCCAGTTCCCGGGCGCGCTTGGCAAACGTCACCACCAGGTCCAGGTCCACCGCGCGAAAGGCTGCTTCAGAGCCGGCTTTCTTGATGGTCGTGCCGAGGCAGCAGAAGGCGATATCGACCTGGCCACTGAGTTGAGGCAGCACCTGGGCCGGCTCCCCAACCGGGTTTTCCAAGTGTGGATGTTCAGCCAGTGGCCGGCGTGAAGGCGCCAAGACGCGAGTGATGGTCGGCTCGTTGAGCAGCCGGTCCAGTAGGTGTTCCCCGGTCAGCCCGGTCGCACCGGCGAGCAAAACATGCTGAGGCGTCAAGTACATAGTGTTTCCCCCTTGATACGGTTCAGCTTAGTTGCTCTTTGTCGCCTCGTCGTTCAATGCAGCACTTTGCAATGCTTTACGTGCCTGCTGTTTGCGCAGCAGTTGCCAGTGGGAAAGGACCGTCCTCGGCGCCCACATCTGTGGTTCGGAGGCTTCGAAGTTGTCGGCCTGTTCGCGCTCGGCCACGGTGGCCTTGGCCCGCTTGAAGGCCTGCTCCAGGTCGTCGGTCTGGTTCAATGCCTGGGCGAACAACGCATCGCCGAAATAGGTGAAGTTGGCCTCCTCGGAGCAGCCGAAGGACACCCGGTCGGCCCGGGAAGCGGTCATGATCAGCGTGCGTTCATCCTTGAGTACCGGGATGAAACCACCGGAATAACAGGCCGAGATCACCACGATCTTGTCGCGGTTCTTCAGTGGTGCGAGGACCACGGCCAGTTCATCGGCGGGCAGGTCGGCCAGTTCCATGCGCGGCTGGTCGAGCACCAGTTCATGCTCGCTGGTGCCGTGGCTGGTCAGGTAGATGAAAATCAGGTCTTCCGGGCCGCTGCGTTCGGCCAGGGTGGCGGCGGCGCGGCGCAGGCTTTCGCGGCTGGCCATGGGCCGGTCGCCGAGGTGATCGCGGTGGTTCACCAGGCGGATCTGGCCGAATGCGCCGAAACGGCTGGTGAGCATGTTGGCGACATAGTCGGATTCGCGCAGGAACACGCTTTGCTTGCCGTCGCCACCCAGGGTCAGGCTGTACAGCTCCACCGCCGGGGTCGAGGCCGGGATGTTGGCCAGGGCGTCCTCCAGCAGTCGGCCCTGGGCCAGCAGGCCGAGTTCGAGGACATCCGGCAGCAGCCTGCCGTCAGCGTCGCGCACCCGCTGGCCGTTGGCCCAGGTGCCGCTTTGCACGGTGCCGTCGGTCAGCGCCAGGGTGCCGCGCCCGTGGTAACTGTCGCTTTCGAACTGGCCGACGTAAAAACTGCCGTCGGGCAGGTTCAGGCGGCCTTCGCCGGTAAAGCGCCAATCATTGAATTGACCGAGATAGTGGCTGCCGTCGGCACCGATCAGTTCGCCCTTGCCGGTCAGTGCGCCATCCTTGAACTGCCCGATCCAGACATCGCCGTCGGCATTTTCGTAGCGACCGCGACCGTTGAGCTGGTTGTTTTTGAAACCGCCGATGTAGACATCGCCATCGGCACTGTTGAAGGTGCCCTTGCCTTGCAGTTGCCCGTCGACAAAATGGCCGGTGAACTGGTTGCCGCTGGCATCGAAGCGCTGGCCTTCGCCGTTGGGCTTGCCGTTGACGAACGGGCCCTGGTACTGGCTGCCGTCGTCGAGTTCCAGGCGTCCGAGGCCGGTGTAGCGGTCGGCCTTGAACTCGCCCCGGTAGGTCATGCCGTTTTCCTTGAGCGTCCCTTCACCGTCCCGCCGCCCCAGCTTGAAGCCGCCGGTGTAGCTGCTGGTGGGTGTGGTCAGGCTGCCCTGGCCGTGGAACAGGCCTTGCTGGAGTTGGCCGCGATAGACCTCGCCATTGCTGCCATGCCATTCCCCGGTGCCGTGCCACTGGCCTTTGTCGAACTGCCCGGCGTACCAGCTGCCGTTGGGGTAGTCGATGCGCCCCTGGCCTTGCAGCAACCCGTCCACCAGGTCGCCGCGATAGCGGCCGCCGTCGGGCAGGCGCGCGTCGGGAGGCAGCGGCGATTCGCTGTTGCCACAGGCGGTGAGCAGCAGGGTCAGGGTCAGTGGGACGAATAAGCGCATAACGGGATCCAGGTCATCAGGCCACGAGTATGCCGCAGCTATGCCCCTTGGATACAGAGAAGCGATGCGAAACTGCCTGAGCGGTTTCGCGACCGCGCAGGTTTACACGAAGCAGAGCGACAGCGGCTCGGCGATGTAGGCCGGTTTTTCCGAACCTTCGATCTCCAGCGTGGCGGTGGCCTTGAGCAGCCATTGGCCAGGTTTTTTCTCGGTGACTTCCACCAGGTCGACCTTGAGCCGGACCTTGGAATCGACCTTCACCGGTTGGATGAAGCGCACGCTGTCCAGCCCGTAGTTGACGACCATTTTCACGCCCTCGGGCAGGATCAGGATGTCTTCCATCAGCTTGGGCATCAGCGACAGCGACAGGAAACCGTGGGCGATGGTGCTGCCAAACGGGGTCTGCGCGGCCTTGACCGGATCGACGTGGATGAACTGAAAGTCGCCAGTGGCTTCGGCGAACAGGTTGATGCGCTCCTGATCGATGGTGAGCCATTCGGAACGTCCAAGTTCCTTGCCGACATAATCTTTGAGCGCTGCAACGGGGACGTAGGGCATTGAGACTCTCCTTGGGTTCATCGGTTTTACTTTTTCTGGAGCGGGGATCGGCATCCCCGGAGAACCACTGTAGATCAACATGGCGCGCAGGGAAGGTCATCGACCATGCTTTTTACGAATGCCGAACCATAGCGCGGGCGTGTTTAAATGTGTCGTCTGGTTACTCCCTGTAGGAGCTGCCGAAGGCTGCGATCTTTTGATTTGTTGATTTTTCGCTTCAGACTCAATTGGCAGGGGAAAGATCGCAGCCTCGTTGCACTCGACAGCTCCTACAGGCAGCTTCTGCAGGTGGTTTCTACGGGGCGGGGTTCATGGGTGTTTGTGGGGGAGAGAGCGGATGTTGCTACGGGGCCTGACCTGGCTGGTGCTGTTTCAATTGCTGGGCACTGCGATCAATCATTTGTTCTTGCCGGTGCTGCCGGGGCCGATCATTGGTCTGCTGCTGTTGCTGGGTTATCTGGTGGTGCGCGGCGAAGTCAGCGAGCCGTTGAACCTGGCCGCCGGCAGCCTGCTGCGTTATCTGCCCTTGCTGCTGGTGCCGCCCGCCGTGGGGGTGATGGTTTACGCCGGGGCGATTGCCGCCGATTTCTGGGCCATCGTCGGCGCGTTGACCTTGTCGCTGGTGCTGTCCGTGGCGTTGACGGGCGTGCTGATGCAGCGCCTGGCCCGGCGTCACGTCGCCGCCCCGGAGGACAGCCAATGATGCTCGACTGGCAAGGTGCCTGGACTTCGGTGATTCACCATCCGCTGTTCGGCATCGGCATTACCCTGGGCGCCTATCAACTGGTGCTGGCGGCGTTCGAGAAGACCCGCTGGGTGTTCCTGCAACCGGTGCTGATGTCGATGGTACTGTTGATCGTCGTGCTCGTCGGTTGCGGCATCGACTATGCCGAATACCGCAAGAGCACCGAGATCCTCAGCATCTTGCTGGGCCCGGCCACGGTCGCGCTGGCGGTGCCGCTGTATTTGAACCTGCGACGGATCCGGCAGTTGTTCTGGCCGATTTTTACTACGCTGGTGATAGCTGGGGTGTTTGCCACCGGCTCTGCGGTGGTGTTGGGCTGGACCTTCGGTGCCGAGCACATGATTCTGATGACCATGGCGCCCAAGTCCGTGACTTCGCCGATCGCCATGCTGGTGGCCGAGCAGATCGGCGGTGTGGCGGCGATGGCGGCGGTGTTCGTGTTGATCACCGGTGTGCTTGGGGCGATTCTCGGCCCGAGCATTTTGACCCGGTTGGGTGTCCATAGCCCTGAGGCCCGGGGCATGGCCCTGGGGCTGGCGGCCCATGCCGTGGGCACGTCGGTGGCGTTGCAGGAAAGCGAGGAAACCGGCGCCTTTGCGGCGCTGGCGATGAGTCTGATGGGCGTGGCCACGGCGGTGTTGCTGCCGTTGGTGGTGTCGATGACGGTTTAAGGAATTGGTTATGAGCTTGCCGCTTTTCCCGTTGAACACCGTGCTGTTCCCCGGTTGCATCCTCGACTTGCAGATTTTCGAGGCGCGCTACCTCGACATGATCGGGCGCTGCATGAAAAAGGGCGAAGGCTTCGGCGTGGTGTGCATCCTCGATGGCGAGGAAGTCGGCATCGCGCCTGAAGGCTATGCGCGGGTCGGTTGTGAGGCGCGCATCACCGATTTCTCCCAGCAGGACAATGGTCTGCTGGGCATTCGCGTGCAGGGCGGGCGGCGCTTTATCGTCCATGGCAGCAGCGTCCAGGCGGATCAACTGACCGTCGCCGAGGTCGAGTGGCTGGAGGAAGAGCCGGAGCAACCGCTGCAAGAGGAAGACGCCGACCTGGTGGCGCTGCTCAAGGCCCTGGCCGAGCACCCGATGGTCGAGGCGCTGAACATGGGCACCGAAGCGACCGGCCAGCAATCGCTGGCCAATCAACTGGCCTACCTGCTGCCGTTCAACGAGCTGGACAAGATCGACCTGCTGCAACTCGACGACCCGCAACAGCGCCTGGATGCGATCCAGGCGTTGCTCGATGAGTTGCAGGGCGAGCTCTTCGCCTGACACCCCTCATATCCACTGAACAACACCGACCCTGTGGGAGCGGGCTTGCTCGCGAAGGCGGAGTGTCATCCAACGCATGTGTTAACTGATCCACCGCCTTCGCGAGCAAGCCCGCTCCCACAATGTTCCTCATGCCCGTGGATCGGATGTTCACCACAAACTCCCTGTGGGAGCGAGCCTGCTCGCGATAGCGGTGTGTCAGCTTGCATCAATGCTGAATGTACCGTCGTCATCGCGAGCAGGCTCGCTCCCACAGGTGGAGTGCAGTGTCTCTGGCATCAATAGGCATACCGCAACATCGCATGCGGCAAGTGCCGCAGGGCGAAGAAGCTGAACACCGCCACCAGTGCAGGCAGAACCAGCCACCAGACTTTTGGCGGCATGGCCGGTAGCGGGCTCTGGCGCTGGCTCAACCACAGGGCGGCCGCGCAGATGCTGGCGGCGAGCATCGCCCCGGCGGCGATGTCGCTCGGCCAATGCGCGCCCAGGTAGACCCGCGACAGGGCGATGGCCAGCGCCGGCAAGCAGCCCAGCAATAGCCAGGTCAGGCGCAGGCGTGGCGGTTGGCCGCGGCCGGCCAGGACAGCGAGGGTCAGGAACAGCGCGAATGCCCCGGAGGAGTGGCCGCTGGGCATGCTGTAGCTGGTCAGCGGGTCGCTGAGGATTTCCGGGCGCACACGGGCAAAAAAGTGTTTGAAGCCGGTATTGGCCAGGGCGGTAATCAGCATCGTGCCCCCGGCAAAAAATGCCTGGCGCCATTGCCGTGCCAACAGCAGTAACCCGGTCACCAGGCTGCAGACAATCAACATGTAGCGGAATTCGCCGATCAGCGTGAAGGTCACGGCGATTTCATCCAGCGTCGCGCTGCGGTGCTCCTGGACCAGGGCCATCAAGCCCTGGTCGAACGCCGTCAGGTAACGAAAGCCGATGAACAGGCCGATCAGGATCACCAGGCCAAGGCCGGCGATCAGTGCCGTGGCATGGCGATGGCGGCGCATGCTGCTGTTGACGCTCAGCCCGATCATCACCGCGATGCTGCCGATGACCACGCCGGCCTGAGGCCAGAAGCCTTCAGGCAGTGGCAGGCGAAACGCCGCCCCGGTGGCCCAGCCCGGCAACAGGTACGCCACCGTCCAGCCCGCCGCGGCCAACACGCTGACGGCGGCGAAGCGCGGGAACGGCATGTCGCACATCCCGGCCACCATCGGCAACATCGGCCGTAGCGGGCCGATGAAACGCCCCACCAGCAGGCTGGCGATGCCGTAGCGCTGGAAATAACTTTCCGCAGCGCTCATCCATTCCGGGTGATGCCGCAGCCCCGGCAGGCGCCGGATGTTCTGGTGGAAATGCCGCCCCAGGAAATATGACACCAGGTCCCCGAGCAGCCCGCCAAGCAGGCCCAGCAGCAACGTCTCGCCCAAGGACAACGCGCCGCTGCCAGCCAGCACGGCAATTGCAAACAACAGCACCGTACCCGGCACGATCAGGCCGGCAATGGCCAGGCACTCCACGCAGGCAACGATGAACACCGCCACCGCCAGCCATTGCGGGTTGACGGTCAACCAGCCGGTGATGCTATCGAGCCATGGGCCCATAAATACAACTCCATTGAATAGTGATTGGCATGCAGTTTTTTACTGTGGGGAGAGCTTGTGGGAGCAAAGCTTGCTCGCGACGAACGATGACGCGACCTTACTGTTGATCCGTGTCGCCTGCATCGCGGGCAAGCCTTGCTCCCACAAGCTCGCTCCCACAGGGAGATGCGGTATTTCATCAGGGCAACAAAAAATAATCACGCCCTTCGACCTGTCCGCGCCGCAAAGGGTTGCGGGTACACCACGGGGCGTAGGCGGCGTCGACGAAGCGGTAGGGCAGGTGTTCGTCCCGTCCCTGGGGAATGCCCAGGCGGGTGGTCTGGATCGCATTGACCGTCGGCGCGCCAACATCTTCCACCAGCAAGCGCTCGGGGTCGAAGCGTTTGGCGTCCCAGTCCGGCACTTTCAGCCCCAGGGCTTTGCACAGCAAGGTCTGGCCGGCACAGAGTTTTTGCGGTGTGCGCGGCCGGCCTTGGGCGTCGGGGTTGTTGAGCAGCATCTGCGCCAGGCTCGCCGGCCCGCAAAGGGCATCGACCCACGGGTACGCCGATTTGATCAGCACCGCATTGCCGGGGCCTTGGGCGCTGAAGTTCAACGAATCGCCGCCCCGGGCGTAGTACATATAGATGTGCCCGCCATCCAGAAACAAAGCCTTACGTTTTTCTGTGTAGCCCAGCGAGGCGTGGCTGCCCTTTTCGGCGAAGTAATACGCCTCGGTCTCGATGATCCGCGCGCTGAGCCACAGCTCACCGACCTTGTGGCGGATGACTTTGCCCAGCAGGTCCTTGGCAAGCACCTGGGCGTCGCGATCGAAAAAGGCGTGGGGCAGGGCGTTGGGCGATGGCAAATCGGTCATGGAGTTAAACGAAATGAGGCCAAAGGAAGCGCGATGATAGCAATGGAAAGCTTAATCACCGCTGAACAGTCGCTTCAACCGGCTGTTTACGCCTGTTTTGCTCCTCCGCCGGTCACCACTGTGAGTCCATGCTGTTAGTCGAGGGTTACGACAGCTATAATCTGCCGCTTTCCTCATCGCCAAGACCACACAGACCATGACTGAGTCCGTTCTTGACTACATGACCCGCCTGGGTCGCGCCGCTCGTGCAGCGTCGCGCATCATCGGCCGGGCCAGCACCGCGCAGAAAAACCGCGCCCTGCAGGCCGCCGCCAATGCGCTGGACGCCGCGCGCGCCGAGTTGTCCGCTGCCAACGAACTGGACCTGGCCGCCGGCCGGGCCAATGGCTTGGAGCCGGCCATGCTCGAGCGCCTGGCGCTGACCCCGGCACGCATCGACGGCATGATCGTCGGTTTGCGCCAGGTCGCGGCCCTGCCGGACCCGGTCGGGGCGATCCGCGACATGAGCTACCGCCCGTCGGGCATCCAGGTCGGCAAGATGCGCGTGCCCCTGGGCGTGGTCGGGATCATCTACGAGTCGCGGCCGAACGTGACCATCGACGCTGCGAGTTTGTGCCTGAAGTCGGGTAACGCGACCATCCTGCGTGGAGGCTCCGAGGCCATCCATTCCAACCGCGCCATTGCCGCCTGCATCCAGCGCGGCCTGGCCGAGGCCGATCTGCCGGCGGCCGTGGTGCAAGTGGTGGAAACCACTGACCGCGCCGCAGTCGGCGCGCTGATCACCATGCCTGAGTTCGTCGATGTCATCGTGCCGCGTGGCGGCAAGGGCCTGATCGAACGGGTCAGCCGTGACGCCCGCGTGCCGGTGATCAAGCACCTGGACGGCATCTGCCACGTCTACGTCAGCGCCCACGCCGAATTGCCGAAGGCCCAGCGCATCGCCTTCAACGCCAAGACCTACCGCTACGGTATCTGCGGCGCGATGGAAACCCTGCTGGTGGACCAGGCCGTGGCCAAGGACTTCCTGCCGTCGATGGCTGCCCAGTTCCGCGAAAAAGGCGTCGAACTGCGTGGTTGCGAGCGCACCCGGGCGATCATCGAGGCCGTCGCGGCCACGCAAGCAGACTGGGACACCGAATACCTGGCGCCGATCCTGTCGATCCGTGTGGTCGACGGGCTGGAGGAGGCCATCGAGCACATCAATCGCCACGGCTCGCACCACACCGACTCCATTGTCAGTGAAAACCTGGGTGAAACCCGGCGCTTCGTGGCCGAAGTGGATTCGGCGTCGGTGATGATCAACACCCCGACCTGCTTCGCCGATGGCTTTGAATACGGATTGGGTGCCGAGATCGGCATTTCTACTGATAAGCTGCACGCCCGCGGCCCGGTGGGCCTCGAAGGCCTGACCTGCGAGAAGTACATCGTGGTCGGTGACGGCCAGTTGCGCGGACAGGAGTCGGTCTGACTTGGGCGATCTCGACCCGCCAGCGGCTGTGACGACGACAACCCCGCCCCGGCGCATCGGCATCCTGGGCGGCACGTTCGACCCGGTGCACATCGGCCATTTGCGCGGTGCGCTGGAAGTCGCCGACGCCTTGGCCCTCGATGAGCTACGCCTGACGCCCAGCGCCCGGCCGCCTCACCGGGATACGCCGCAGGTGTCGGCGCAGGACCGCTTGGCGATGGTCGAGTGCGCGGTGGCCGGTGTGGCACCGTTGGTGGTGGACGCCCGCGAATTGCAGCGGGACAAGCCGTCCTACACCATTGATACCCTGGAGCTGATGCGCGCCGAACTGGCCGCTGATGCCCAGGTTTTTCTGCTTCTGGGCTGGGACGCATTTTGCGGCCTGCCCACTTGGCATCGCTGGGAAGAGTTGCTCCAGCATTGCCACATCCTGGTGTTGCAACGCCCGGATGCCGACAGCGAGCCGCCGGATGCCTTGCGCAACCTGCTGGCGGCCCGCTCGGTGAGCGACCCGCTGGCCCTGAAAGGGCCGAGCGGACAGATTGCATTCGTCTGGCAGACGCCGCTCGCGGTATCCGCCACCCAGATCCGTCAACTGCTGGCCAGCGGTAAGTCGGTACGTTTCCTGGTGCCCGACGCGGTCCTGGCCTACATCGATGCGCACGGGCTTTACCGTGCGTCGAACTGAAAAAGGTGTGCTTCAAGGCACGTGAATGCGTGTAGCGAAGCGCCCGAACATACGAGCAAAACGAGTTTTATATGACTGACAAAGACGTAAACAAAGTAAAGCGCAAAGGCACGTTCAAAAGCGCCCCGCTGCCGGTAGAGGCCCACACCGGCGTCGTACTGGCCGGTGAAGAACTGGTCAAGGTGGCCGTGGCGGCCCTGGAAGACGTCAAGGCCCAGGACATCCAGGTGATCGACGTTCGTGAAAAGCAGAGCATCACGGACTACATGATCATCGCCACCGGTACCTCCAACCGCCAGATCGGCGCGATGCTGGACAAGGTCCGCGAAGCGGTCAAGGCCCAGGGCGTCAAGCCGCTGGGTGAAGAAGGCAAGGGTGACAGCGACTGGGTGCTGTTGGACATGGACGACGTCATCGTGCACATGATGACTGCCTCGGCGCGCCAGTTCTACGACCTGGAGCGCCTGTGGGCCGGTGCCGAGCAGAGCCGTTCGGCCAGTGCTGCGCACCACAGCCCGGAAAACACCCATGAGCACTTCACCAAGCTCAACAAAGACCAGCAATAAGGGACCGCTGTGCGACTGCGCCTGATCGCCGTCGGTTCTCGCATGCCCAAGTGGGTGGAAGAAGGCTGGCATGAATATGCCAAGCGTCTTCCGTCCGAGCTGGCCCTGGAACTGGTGGAAATTCCGCTCAATACCCGTGGCAAGAACGCCGACGTGGCGCGCTTTATCCGCCAGGAAGGCGAAGCCATGTTGGCCAAGGTCGGGCCGAACGAGCGCATTGTCACCCTCGAAGTCCACGGCAAGCCCTGGAGCACCGAGCAACTGGCGGTGGAGCTCGATCGCTGGCGGCTGGACTCGCGCACGGTCAATTTCATGGTCGGTGGCCCGGAAGGGCTGGCGCCGGAAGTCTGTGCCCGGGCCGATCAGCGTTGGTCATTGTCGCCGTTGACGTTGCCGCACCCGCTGGTGCGGATCCTGATCGGCGAACAGCTGTATCGTGCCTGGACAGTCCTGTCCGGGCACCCTTACCACAAGTAATCCTGCCCCATGCCCCAGCCGATCCGCATCAAGGACCACGAAAAAGACGCCCGCCTGGTGCGGGGCCGCGTCGTGTTCGGCGCTATTACGGTGGTGGCGCTGATCGGCGTGCTGATTGCGCGCTTGTATTTCCTCCAGGTGATCCAGTACGAGTACCACTCGACCCTGTCGGAAAACAACCGGGTGCACGTGCAGCCGATTCCGCCAACCCGCGGCTTGATCTTCGACCGCAATGGCGTGGTGGTAGCGGATAACCGGCCCAGTTTCAGCCTGAGCATGACCCGCGAGCGCTCCGGTGACTGGCAGCAAGTGCTCGACGTGATCGTCGAAGTGCTGCAGCTGACGCCCGAGGACCGGGCGATCTTCGAGAAGCGCATGCGCCAGGGCCGACGGCCGTTCGAGCCGGTGCCGATCCTGTTCGAACTGACCGAAGAGCAGATCGCCCTGATCGCCGTGAACCAGTTCCGCCTGCCCGGCGTCGAGGTGGTGGCGCAGTTGGTGCGGCATTACCCCCAGGGGCCGCACTTTGCCCACTCGGTCGGCTACATGGGGCGGATCAACGAGAAAGAGCTCAAGACCCTCGATCCGGTCAATTACAGCGGCACCCACCATATCGGCAAGACCGGCATCGAGCGCTTCTACGAGCCCGAGCTGCATGGCCAGGTGGGTTACGAGGAAGTCGAGACCAACGCTCGCGGCCGCGTGTTGCGGGTGCTCAAGCGCACCGACCCGATTCCCGGCAAGGACATCGTCCTGAGCCTGGACATCAAGCTGCAAGAGGCCGCCGAAGCGGCGCTGGGCGGGCGGCGCGGCGCGGTGGTGGCGCTGGACCCGAACACCGGCGAGGTGCTGGCGATGGTCAGCCAGCCGAGTTTCGACCCGAACCTGTTCGTCACCGGCATCAGCTTCAAGGCCTACGCCGAGTTGCGCGACTCCATCGACCGGCCGCTGTTCAACCGCGTGCTGCGCGGCCTCTATCCGCCAGGCTCGACCATCAAGCCAGCCGTGGCGATCGCTGGGCTGGACGCCGGCGTGGTGACCGCAGGGAGCCGGGTCTATGACCCGGGTTATTACCAACTGCCGAACTACGACCACAAGTACCGCAACTGGAACCGTACCGGCGACGGTTATGTGGACCTGGACACGGCCATCATGCGTTCCAACGACACCTACTTCTACGACCTGGCCCACAAGCTGGGGATCGATCGGTTGTCGTCCTACATGAACAAGTTTGGTCTGGGCCAGAAAGTCTCCCTGGACATGTTCGAAGAATCGCCCGGCCTGATGCCATCCCGGGAGTGGAAGCGCGCGACCCGGCGCCAGGCGTGGTTCCCCGGCGAAACCCTGATCCTGGGGATCGGCCAGGGCTACATGCAGGCCACGCCCTTGCAGCTGGCCCAGGCCACGGCGTTGGTGGCCAGCAAGGGCAAGTGGTATCGCCCGCACCTGGCCAAGACCATCGAAGGCCAGAAGCCGGTGGACCCGGACCCGATGCCGGACATCATCCTGCGCAATCCGTCGGACTGGCAGAAGGTCAACAACGGCATGCAGCAAGTGATGCACGGTGCCCGGGGCACCGCGCGCAAGGCGGCCATCGGCGCGCAGTACCGCATTGCCGGCAAGAGCGGTACGGCCCAGGTCGTCGCCATCAAGCAGGGCGAGAAGTATGACCGCTCCAAGGTCCAGGAACGCCACCGCGACCACGCCTTGTTCGTTGGCTTCGCGCCGGCCGAAAACCCGAAGATTGTCGTGGCGGTGATGGTCGAGAACGGTGAGTCCGGTTCCGGCGTCGCCGCGCCAGTGGTGCGCCAGATCATGGACGCCTGGCTGCTGGATGAGCACGGCCAGCTCAAGCCTGAATACGCAAGCCCCATCACTGCGGAGGCTACGGCCCGTGAAGAATAATTTCGACCGGATCCTCTCCAGCGAAGACGTGATGCGCCGCCGTGCCACCTTGTTGCAGCGCATGCACATCGATGGCCCGTTGCTGATCCTGCTGCTGACCCTGGCCGCGGGTAGCCTGTTCGTGCTGTATTCGGCCAGCGGCAAGAACTGGGACCTGCTGGGCAAGCAGGCCACCTCGTTCGGCATCGGCCTGGTGTCGATGATCGTCATCGCCCAGCTCGAGCCGCGATTCATGGCGCGCTGGGTGCCACTGGCCTATGTGGTGGGGGTCTGCTTGCTGGTGGTGGTGGACGTGATGGGCCACAACGCCATGGGTGCCACCCGCTGGATCAACATTCCCGGGGTGATCCGCTTCCAGCCGTCGGAGTTCCTCAAGATCATCATGCCGGCCACCATCGCCTGGTACCTGGCCAAGCGTTCCCTGCCGCCGCAGCTCAAGCATGTGTGCATCAGCCTGTTGCTGATCGGCATCCCGTTCATCCTGATCGTCCGCCAGCCCGACCTCGGCACCTCGCTCCTGATCCTGGCCGGCGGTGCCTTCGTGCTGTTCATGGGCGGGCTGCGCTGGCGCTGGATCCTCAGCGTGATCGCCGCCGCCGTGCCGGTGTCGGTGGCCATGTGGTACTTCGTGATGCACGACTACCAGAAGCAGCGGGTGCTGACCTTCCTCGACCCGGAAAGCGATCCGCTGGGCACCGGCTGGAACATCATCCAGTCCAAGGCCGCCATCGGCTCCGGCGGGGTGTTCGGCAAGGGCTGGCTGATGGGCACCCAGTCGCACCTGGATTTTTTGCCGGAAAGCCACACCGACTTCATCATCGCCGTGATGGGCGAGGAATTCGGGCTGGTGGGCATTTGCGTACTGCTGCTGATCTATTTGCTGCTGATCGGCCGGGGGCTGGTGATTACCGCCCAGGCCCAGACGTTGTTCGGTAAATTGCTGGCGGGCAGCCTGACCATGACGTTTTTTGTTTATGTTTTCGTCAACATCGGTATGGTCAGTGGCCTGTTGCCGGTCGTGGGGGTGCCGTTGCCATTCATTAGCTACGGAGGAACTTCGCTGGTGACACTACTGTCAGCGTTTGGGGTTTTGATGTCGATTCATACGCATCGCAAGTGGATCGCTCAGGTTTGAATAAGGTGAAGAGTTCAATGCAAGCAATGCGTGGCTGGTCGACGCGATATGCGCCGTGGATCGGTCTGGTCGGCTTCCTGGGCGGTGCGCCGCATGCCCTGGCTGGCGAATACGAAGGCTCGCCGCAGGTGGCCGAGTTCGTCGGTGAAATGACCCGCGACTACGGTTTTGCCGGTGAGCAACTGATGGGGGTGTTTCGCGAGGCCGAGCGCAAGCAGTCGATCCTTGACGCCATCTCCCGGCCCGCCGAGCGAGTCAAGCAGTGGCGCGAGTACCGGCCGATGTTCATCACCGAGGCGCGTATCGCCCGGGGCGTGGACTTCTGGCGCCAGCACGAGGCGGCCCTGGCCCGTGCCGAGCAGGAATACGGCGTGCCGGCCCAGTTCATTGTGTCGATCATTGGCGTCGAGACCTTCTTTGGCCGCAACACCGGGAATTTCCGGGTGATCGACGCCCTGTCGACCCTGGGCTTCGATTACCCGCCGCGTGCCGAGTTCTTCCGCAAGGAGCTGCGCGAGTTCTTGCTGCTGGCCCGCGAAGAGCAGGTCGATCCGCTGACCCTCAAGGGCTCCTATGCCGGGGCCATGGGCCTGCCGCAATTCATGCCCAGCAGTTTCCGCGCCTATGCGGTGGACTTTGACGGCGACGGCCACATCAATATCTGGACCAACCCGACCGATGCCATTGGCAGTGTCGCCAGCTATTTCAAGCGCCATGGCTGGGAAGCCGGCCAGCCGGTGGTCAGCCGTGCCGAGGTGCGTGGCGAGCAAGTGGACGAGGGCCTGACCGAGGGTATCGAGCCGACGAAAACCGTCGGGGAGTTGCGGGCGTTGGGCTGGTCGAGTCATGATGCGCTGCGTGACGACATGCCGGTCACCGCGATGCGCCTGGAAGGCGAGCAAGGCCCCGAATATTGGATGGGCCTGAAGAATTTCTACGCGATTACGCGTTATAACCGCAGCGTGATGTACGCCATGGCCGTATATCAACTGTCTGAAGAGCTGGTCAAAGCACGGGGCGTCAAATAATGCGGGCATTGCCTACCTATCTACCCCTGAAAGCCAAGCCCCTCAAGCTCGTGGCGTTGGCCGCGCTGTCGCTGTTGGTCGTCAGTTGTTCGACCAGCCGCGCGCCGGCCCAGAAAAGCTCCACCGCTGTGCGCGCGACGCCGGGCCTGGACATCAACCGGGCCCACAAGGACGGCGCGCCGTGGTGGGACGTGGACGTCTCGCGCATTCCCGACGCCACGCCGACCCTGCACACCGGTCCGTACAAGGCCAACCCGTACACGGTGCTGGGCAAGACCTATTTCCCGATGGCCGAGTCCAAGCGCTACGTGGCCTCGGGCACGGCGTCCTGGTACGGCACCAAGTTCCATGGCCAGAACACCGCCAATGGCGAGGTGTATGACCTGTATGGCATGAGCGCGGCGCACAAGACCTTGCCGCTGCCCAGCTATGTGCGGGTGACCAACCTGGACAACAACAAGACCGTGATCCTGCGGGTCAATGACCGTGGGCCGTTCTATTCCGATCGCATCATCGACTTGTCGTACGCGGCGGCGAAAAAACTCGGTTACGCTGAAACCGGCACCGCCCGGGTCAAGGTCGAAGGCATCGACCCGCAGGAATGGTGGGCCCAACGCGGCCGTCCGGCGCCTTTGATGCTCAACGAGCCGAAAGTGGCGCAAAATGCCGCGCCAACCGTGACGGCGTCCACCGGCACGGTCGAGCAGTGGACACCACCGCCGCAGCAACACGCCGCAGCCGTACTGCCGGTACAGATCGATGCAAAAAAAAACGCTTCTGCAACAGCGTCTGGCCAGTTTCTGCAAGTGGGCGCGTTCGCCAACCCGGACGCTGCCGAGCTGCTGAGGTCGAAGCTCAGCTCGATGGTGAGCGCTCCGGTGTTCATCAGCTCGATCGTGCGCAACCAGCAGACACTGCATCGGGTGCGCCTGGGGCCGATCGGTTCTCCGGGTGAAGTCCAGCAAGTGCAGAACAGTGTGCGCCTGGCCAATCTCGGTTCGCCGAGCCTGGTCACCGCCGAGTAATTGATTGAGGCCCGCTTGCGGTTGGAGCGGGTCAGGTTGTTGGCTCCATGAATAACAAAAGCCCGGCAAGGGTTGTGAGTGAGCAACTTAAATACGCGGTGGCCCGTTAAGAGGCTGCCTGTTTAGTTTTGCCTTCGGGCAGTTCCATTAGCGATTTCGAGAGACGGATGAACATCACCACCTTTGCCAAACGCCTTTGCCTGCTAGTCCCGCTGCTTCTCTCACCTGCCGCGTTCGCGGTCGAGATGATGCCGGCGCCCCCTCAATTGGCCGCCAAATCCTTTGTGCTCATGGATGCCAGCAGCGGCGAGGTCCTGGTAGAGAACAACGGTGACCAGCGCCTGCCACCGGCCAGCCTGACCAAGCTGATGACCGCCTACATCGCCACCCTGGAAATCCGTCGCGGCCAGATCGGTGAAAACGATCCGGTGACCGTCAGCGAAAACGCCTGGCGTACCGGCGGTTCGCGGATGTTCATCAAGGTCGGTTCGCAAGTGACCGTCAGCGACCTGCTGCACGGCATCATCATCCAGTCCGGCAACGACGCCAGCGTCGCCCTGGCCGAGCACATCGCCGGCAGCGAAGATGCGTTCGCCGACATGATGAACAAAACCGTGGCCGACCTGGGCATGACCAACAGCCACTTCATGAACCCCACCGGCCTGCCGAACCCCGAGCACTATTCGTCGGCTCACGACATGGCGCTGTTGGCACGGGCGATCATTCACGAAGACCCGGCGCACTACGCCATCTACTCCCAGAAGGAATTCTTCTGGAACGGCATCAAGCAGCCTAACCGCAACCTGCTGCTGTGGCGCGACAAGACCGTCGATGGCCTGAAGACCGGTCACACCGACGAAGCCGGCTACTGCATGGTGTCCTCGGCTGTGCGTGACGGCATGCGCCTGATCGCCGTCGTCTTCGGCACCAACAGCGAAGTGGCCCGTGCCGCCGAGACCCAGAAGCTGTTGACCTACGGTTTCCGTTTCTTCGAAACCCAGACCTTCTACCAGAAGGGCACCGAACTGGCCCAGGCCCAGGTCTGGAAAGGCTCGACCAATCAGGTCAAGGCCGGCCTGGCCCAAGACCTGACCATGACCTTGCCTAAAGGCCAGCTCAAGAAGCTCGCTGCCAGCATGACCATGAACCCGCAATTGACCGCTCCCATCGCCAAGGGCGACGTGATCGGTAAAGTCGAAGTCAAACTGGACGAAAAAGTGGTGCACAGCGCTGACCTGATCGCTCTGGACGCGGTCGAGGAAGGTGGTATCTTCCGCCGCATCTGGGATAGCATCCGTCTATTCTTCTACGGCTTGTTCAACTGATTGAAGTGTTGACCTGCATGGCCCCGTTCCCATCCGGAGCGGGGCCATGTGCGTTACCACGGCTTACGAGGCCGTTACCCCATGACAGACTCTGAAGTAAAAGCGCCAAAGATCGAATTCCCCTGTGCGGATTATCCGATCAAGGTCATCGGCGACACCGGTGTCGGTTTCAAGGACAGGATCATCGCGATCCTCGAAAAACATGCCACCGTTGACCACAAGACCCTGGCCGAGCGCCAGAGTACCAACGGCAAGTACACGACGATCCAGTTGCACATCATTGCCACCGGCCAGGAACAGCTCTACGACATCAACAGCGAGCTGCGCGCGACCGGTTTCGTGCACATGGTGTTGTGATGCCGGGCACGCTGGGCTTTCGCGAGCTGGGCACGATGGCTTACGAGCCGGTCTGGCATGCCATGCAACGCTTCACGAACGAACGCGGCAACACCGCCGACGATGAAATCTGGCTGGTGGAACACCCACCGGTGTTCACCCAGGGCCAGGCCGGCAAGGCCGAGCACCTGTTGCTGCCGGGGGATATCCCGGTGGTGAAGGTCGACCGGGGCGGGCAGGTGACCTACCATGGCCCCGGCCAATTGGTCGCCTACCTGTTGCTGGATGTGCGCAAGCTGGGGTTTGGCGTGCGCGAGCTGGTCACCCGCATGGAGACATGCCTGATCGAGCTGCTGGCCAGCTACGGTGTGACGGCGGCGGCCAAGCCGGATGCGCCGGGTGTCTACGTCGACGGGGCGAAAATCGCTTCCCTGGGTTTGCGGATCCGCCACGGCTGTTCGTTTCATGGCCTGGCGCTGAACGTGGACATGGACCTTGCGCCATTTCGACGGATTAATCCCTGTGGCTACGCGGGACTGGCGATGACCCAGTTGAGCGAGCATGCAGGATCGATTGAATTTGCCGAGGTAAGTGCCCGGCTGCGCGCGCAGCTCGTCAAACACCTCGACTATGCTGAGCAGACGACCCTCACGGGCGGAATCGACTGATATGACTACTGATGCAGTGCAAACCATGATCCCGACGCTGGACGTCACCGAGCGTCCGGCCCCGCGTGCCAAGGTAGAGGCCGGCGTCAAGCTGCGCGGCGCCGAGAAGGTTGCACGCATCCCGGTCAAGATCATCCCGACCACCGAATTGCCGAAGAAACCCGACTGGATCCGTGTACGCATCCCGGTGTCCCCGGAAGTCGACCGGATCAAGGCCCTGCTGCGCAAGCACAAGCTGCACAGCGTCTGCGAAGAAGCCTCCTGCCCGAACCTGGGCGAGTGCTTCTCCGGCGGTACCGCCACGTTCATGATCATGGGCGACATCTGCACCCGTCGTTGCCCATTCTGTGACGTCGGCCACGGCCGGCCGAAGCCGCTGGACACCAACGAGCCGGAAAGCCTGGCCATCGCCATCGCCGACCTGAAACTCAAGTACGTGGTCATCACCTCGGTGGACCGCGACGACCTGCGTGACGGCGGTGCCCAGCACTTTGCCGACTGCATCCGCGAGATCCGCAAGCTGTCGCCGAACGTCCAGCTGGAAACCCTGGTGCCCGATTACCGTGGCCGCATGGACATCGCCCTGGAAATCACCGCCGCCGAGCCACCGGATGTGTTCAACCACAACCTGGAAACCGTGCCGCGCCTGTACAAGGCCGCGCGCCCGGGTTCGGATTACCAGTGGTCGTTGACCTTGCTGCAACGCTTCAAGCAGATGATGCCGCACATTCCGACCAAGTCTGGCTTGATGCTGGGCCTGGGTGAGACTGATGAGGAAGTTATCGAGGTCATGAAGCGCATGCGTGAGCATGACATCGATATGCTGACCTTGGGTCAGTACCTGCAGCCTTCGCGCAGTCACCTGCCGGTGCAGCGTTTTGTGCACCCGGATACCTTTGCCTGGTTTGCTGAGGAAGGGTACAAGATGGGGTTCAAGAACGTGGCTTCGGGGCCGTTGGTGCGGTCTTCGTATCATGCGGATGAGCAGGCTAAGTTGGTTAAGGCTGAGCTGCTCGGGTCCTGATTTGGTTTTGGGGTGGTGTGTATATCCGTTTTTGTGTAATGGCGGCTTATGGTTCCGCCCTTACGGCGGGTCACTTTTGGAAGAGCCGGGAGCCGGACCAGCCAAAAGTAACCAAAAGCGCTTTGCCCCACCACTCGGTGCCTCGCCTAGGCTCGGCATGCCTTCACTCCGGCATTGGTTCGTGGGCCGCCGCGAAGGGCCATCCATGGCCCAGCGCGGCTAACCCGGCATCCATGCCGGGTTGCCCACGAACCAATGCCTGCGTTCAGCCATCGTGGTTAACGGGGCGCCCCAGATCAAGATCAAAAGCCAAAGCGAGGCGGCCTAACAGCCGACCTGGCTCTCCCGGTCGTACACCCGTTAGATCTGTGGGAGCAAAGCTTGCTCGCGAAAGCGCTGGGTCAGTTTGCGGTGATGTTGGATATGCCTGCCTCATTGCGAGCAGGCTCGCTCCCACAGGGGGCTGCGGCGTATATGTATTTTGTGGCTACCGAACATCTATGTGGGAGCGGGCTTGCTCGCGAAAGCGATGTGTCAGTTTGCGGTGATGTTGGATGTGCCGGCCTCATCGCGAGCAAGCTTGCTCCCACAGGGTTCTGCGGCGTATATGCATTTTGTGGCTGCCGAGCATCTATGTGGGAGCGGGCTTGCTCGCGAAAGCGATGTGTCAGTTTGCGGTGATGTTGGATGTGCCGACCTCATCGCGAGCAAGCTCGCTCCCACAGGGTTCTGCGGCGTATATGCATTTTGTGGCTGCCGAACATCTATGTGGGAGCGAGCCTGCTCGCGAAAGCGATGTGTCAGTTTGCGGTGATGTTGGATGTGCCGACCTCATCGCGAGCAAGCTTGCTCCCACAGGGTTCTGCGGCGTATATGCATTTTGTGGCTGCCGAGTATCTATGTGGGAGCGAGCCTGCTCGCGAAGACGATGTCACAGTCGATGAAGATGTTGGATGTGCTGGCCTCATCGCGAGCAAGCTCGCTCCCACAAAGGGGATCTGCGGTGTACATGAATTGTGTGGCTGTTGAAGATCCAATGTGGGAGCGAGCTTGCTCGCGATAGCGGTGGCGCAGCCACATAGATACTGAACATGCCCCGCTCTTGCGTTGCTTTGGATCTTGATCTTGATCTTGATCTGGGCGCCCCGTTAAACCACGCTGGCCGAACGCAGGCATTGCGCAGTGGGCATCCCGGCATGGATGCCGGGATAGCCGCGCTGGGCCATGGATGGCCCTTCGCGGCGGGCCCACGGAGCAATGCCGGA